>JAUNKJ010000018.1:0-15341 GCA_030532785.1 Cardiobacteriaceae bacterium | reverse complement strand
GCGTTCGCCGCTGATAAGCCGCTCCGCCGCAGGCGGTGGCAACAATTTCGGCCACGGCGTGGGCAGGTGCGCGGCAAAGCGTTGCAGATATTCGCTCCAGCGTGGATGTTGCGGTTCAACGAGGTTATACACCTGCCCCGGACGCGGGTGGTCGAGCAAGGCCGCAATCGCCGCACAGAGGTTGTCGCCGCAGACGAAATTGAGGCGTTTGTCTTCCACCGCCGCCGCGCGCGACAGCGGCCAGCGTCCGTGACCATATTGGCCGCCGCTGCGCAGGATGGTGGCATGCGGATGGGTGCGCACCGCGTTTTCCGCAAGCACCAGCGGCGATGCGTCGTCGACGGCGCTGTTTTCATCGTAACAACCGGGCGATGCCGGATAAATGCCGGTGCTGCTGATCATCAACACTTGCGCCGTTGGTGGCAGTTGCGCGATGAGGCGCTGCATGTGGCGGGGGTAATGTTCGCGGCCGCCTGCCGTGGGCGGGATAGCGATGATGTAGCCGTCGGCCATGAGCAGCGACGCGGGTAGTGCCTCGCTTTCCCAGCGGTAAGTGTAGGTTGGCACAGATAAAACACTGCCCGCCGTGGTGGCAAGCAATGTGTAACGCGGTTGCAGATGGCGGATGAGTTGTTTGCCCAACCAGCCCGCGCCGAGAATGGCGATGGTGCGCAGCATCATCGTTTGCCGCGCAGCCAACCGGCTGCCGTGTAATACAAAATTGCGCTGCCGAAGGCGCCGAGGAGATAGACAGCGAGGATGACGATCCAGTCGATGGGGCCACCGGCGTCGTCAAAACGCGATTCCGAGAGGCGCGCCATCAGCCACAGGCCAAACACGCCGCCAACGACGCCGAAAAGCTGCGAATGGATAAAGCGCTTGCCGATGATGCCTTTTTCCTTGACCAGCAGGCCGAAAAACAGCAGGGTCAACAGCAGGATGGCAATCACGAGCGGCCACAGCCATACGCCGAGCATGCTTTGCAGAATTGCCCAAACCGTTTCAAAACCGAGACTTTGCATGATCAACTCCTTAGGCTTTGCCGCGCAACATGCTGAGATAAGTGGGCTTCAGGCCCATCGTCTTGATGATCCAGGTTGTCCACAGCTCTTCCAGCGGCGCAATCACGCCGGGGAAGGAGGGCGTAAGGTTGTTCTGGTAATCGAATTCCACCAGCATCGCGCGCCCGAGGCGGGTAATGAGTGGGCATGAGGTGTAGCCGTTGTAGACGAGACCGCTTTCCTTGCCCTGAATCTGAGCAAGCAAATGGTCAACGACAACCGGCACTTGCCACTTGACGCTGGCCGCGGTCTTGCCCTTGGGTACCCCGGCAATATCGCCCACGGCGAAGACATTCGGATAACGGGCATGGCGCAAGTTCTGCTTGGAAACCTCCATCCAGCCCCCGGCGGCGAGCGGCCCTTCCTGCCACGGCAGCGGCGACTGACGCACCGCATCTACCGCACGCATCGGTGGCACGATATTGACGAAATCGTAGCCGATTTCCACCAGCCCCTCTTCCGCGCTTTCAAAGGTCAGCGTCTTTTTGCCCGGGTCTATCGCCTTGATAATGCGATTGTAATGGGTTTCGATATTGCGTTCCTGGAAGAGCATCCGCACCTTCTCATGGACAATCGGCACGCTGAACAACGACTTGCCGTGCGCGTTGTAAATCAGCCTGGCCTTGCCGAGATTGCCACGGCGATACAGATGGTCACGCGTCAAAAACGTATATTTCAGCGGCGCACCGGCGCATTTAATGTCGCCGCCCGGGCGGAAAAACACCCCGGTGCCACCCTTGTCGGCAAAGGCATTCATCAGCTGCCACGTCTTCGCCGCCCCTTCCGGGCTGTGGTAAATACTGCCAATGCCCTCGCGGCCAATCAGGTTCTCTTCCATGCCCTCGATCGCGGTGTAATCCAGCTTGAGACCCGTCGTCACCAACAGGAAATCATAGGGAATTTTCTCGCCGCTGGCCGTGGTCACACTGTTGCCATCAGGATCAAACTCGGCCACCGCCTCCTCGATCAGACGCACATTCTTTGGCACATAATCCATCGTTTGCGACACCACATAATCCGCGGGCTTCACCCCGCTCGCCACCAGGGTAAAACCGGGCTGATAATAATGCGCCTTGCGCGGATCAATCAGAATAATCGTCGCCTGATCAAGACGCTCGCGCAAGCGTGATGCCAGCCCCAAACCGGCAGCGCCCGCACCGGCAATCACAATCCGCGCCTTGGAGACAATCTTCGGCAACGCCGCCTGCACCGGCGACGATGCCAACCAACCACCGCCTGCGAGCAAACCGCCACCGGCAGCGCCCAAACGCAAAAAATCGCGACGATCCAGCGTCAGCCTAGCTGAACGCATCCCGTCGCGATGTAAAAAGTTCTCTTTTTTCATCAGCTACTCCTCTATGCTCATTCTTATATTCCGCAAAGCAACCATGTTTTCACGATTACCCCTGCGGACGGCACAATCATAACGTTTTCGCTAAAAAAATGCGAAAAAAAGTGCAGAAAACAGCAGAGCGCATATCCGCAACAAAACAACGGAACATTTTCCAGCAAGATGCGGTTTTGTTGCCACAAATCGTCGAGCGTTAGCATTACAGCCCCTGCAAGCCATACACCCGCTGTAACGTAGCGCGAAAGCAATCGTCAAGCGCGGCAATATCCACCTGGGAAAAATTCGGCGCACGCAATCCGGCAACTTCGTCAACCAGATTACGGGTCAGTTTGCGCAAGGCAGGCGAGAGAACATGCTGATAACTTTCATCCTTTTCCATTTTCAGGGCGAGCAAGTCGGCGATTTCCGTTTCTGCACCACTGTCCCACGGCTGCATCAATTCATGCAACGTCATGGGCGGTACTCCACCTTGCAACGCTACCCAGCGGGCGGCAAGCAGCGGTCGCAACACATAAAACCATTTTTTCAAACGGATTTCACCATCCAAATCCATAGCTTGCAAAGCATTACGGGCGATACCGCGATAGTGGTACAAAAGCAGTGCCGGATGCGCATATAGCGGTAAAAGCTCGCGAATCTGCGTGACAAAAATATCATCCTGACGATAAACCATCGGCGATTGCAGCCATTCCAGCAAAACCGCATTGCTCTTGAAAAGCAGCAGCAAGGCTTTGCGAATATCCCAGCCACTCACATCAAACCATTGGTTCTCAATATATTCAAAACTGTCACGATGCGATTCGAGAGTCAGGTAATATTTTGGCGGACGCATATACACGATACGCACATCATAATCGCTGTCCGACGAGGCAAAACCCCATACGTGGCTACCGCTTTCCACTGCCAGCAGAATATGCAAAGGCTCGCCCCGCGCAATACTGTCCAGTTTCCCGACAATATTTTCTTTCATGGGTCATCACCTTTAAAAAACAATGAGGTTTTTGCCATACAGCGTTATGTCACACAAAAAACATAAAACAGCAAAAAATAGTTATTTTTTACCACCAAAAAGCGCTTAAAGTGAGAAAATCTACCGCAATAAGCGCTTTATGATGAGAAATTTTCCCATTTTAATGCTATTACAAGCCCATTACAGCAGCACTGTAAGCAATTACGCGGCTTCCAGCACACGCTCGAACAGCCATTTAGGGTTTGTCGATACTGTCCAAGGCTTCCTGTGTTTTATCCATGGCTTCGCCAATATCTGTTTCCACTTTTTTGACCGCATCGTTTTGCAACTTGAGCAAAGGATTTTCGCTATCCGCTTGCGTCTGCGTCGCCGTTTTATCCACAGCGTCCTCACAGGCCATCAACGCCAGCGTCAACCATAACATCATATATTTCATGGTAACTCCTGTTATGAAAAAGGCAGAATGCCATTAACATTCTGCCTCGTGGTTCTGCGTCATGTCTCGAAATGGGCAGCACTGTGCGCTGCCCATTTCTCGATGGACAACAATTACTCGGCCAATTTCTTTTGCAGCAAATCGCTGACGACTTTAGGGTTGGCCTGTCCGCCAGAGACTTTCATCACCTGACCGACAAAGAAGCCCAACATTTTTCCCGCGCCATTTTTAAAGGCATCCACCTGCTGCGGATGGTTGGCCAAAATATCGTCTATCCACGCTTCCAGCTGGGAGTTGTCGCTGACTTGCTGCAAGCCCTGCTCGGCAATCAATGCATCGGCGGTGGCCACGCCTTCCCACATATCTGCCAGCAATTTCTTGCCCGTATTGCCGGAAATCGTGCCATCCTTGATGCGCAGCAGCAGCCCGCCAAAACGCGTGGCATCGAGTGATTGCTCGCCAAAAGCCTTGTTTTCCGCATTGAGCAAACGGGAGAATTCACCCTGCAACCAATTCACGGCCAAACCCGCATCCTGCACGATGGCAACGGTGCTGTCGAAATAATCGGCAATCACCGGGCTTTGCAACAGAAAACGGATACTGTCTGCATCCAGGGCATAATCATTTGCATAGCGCTTGGCGCGTGCTTCCGGCAATTCCGGCATTTTCGCCCGAATTTCTTCAAGCCAGGAAACCGGCAAATCCAGCGGCAACAAATCCGGATCCGGGAAATAGCGGTAATCGTTAGCTTCTTCCTTGCTGCGCATGGTGCGCGTTTCCTGACGATCCGGGTCGAACAATCGGGTTTCCTGTTCCACTACGCCTCCGGCGTCCATGATTTCCGCCTGACGTTCTATTTCAATCTCAATGGCTTGCTCAACAAAACGGAAGGAGTTGATATTTTTCAGCTCCACACGCGGATTCAAATCCTGGGTACCTTTTTCGCGCAAGGAGACGTTGGCATCGCAGCGGAAAGAGCCTTCCTGCATATTGCCGTCGCTAATGCCGAGATAACGCACCAAATGATGAATATGGCGCATAAAGGCCACCGCTTCTTTCGCCGAATGCATGTCCGGCTCGGAAACCAGCTCAATCAGGGGCACGCCGGCGCGATTCAAATCAATGCCCGAGCGGTCAGAGAAAATATCGTGCACCGATTTGCCTGCATCTTCTTCAAGCTGCCCACGATTGATGCGCACCACTACTTCGCGGCCATCCACATCCAGCGTAACTTGTCCGTGACGGATAATGGCATCATCCAATTGGCTGATTTGATAGCCCTTGGGAAGATCCGGATAGAAATAATTCTTGCGCATAAAAAATGCCGAACGATTGACTTCTGCATTCAATGCCATCGCGAATTGGCAGGCGTATTCCACGGCCTGACGATTCAAAACCGGCAAAACACCGGGATAACCCAAATCGATTTCATTGGTGTTGTCGTTCGGCTCCGCCCCGAAAGCCGTTGCCGCCGGAGAGAAAAGTTTGGATTGGGTCGCCAGTTGAATGTGAAGTTCCAAACCGATTACTGCTTCATATTTCATAATATCCGTCCAAAAAACAAAGCCCCACCTAAGTGGGGCAAGATATTGTCAAAAGAATGGGATCATTCCCGCAAGCTGGAGAACTTGTCCTGCTCTGCCAAACGCTTGTCGACAATGCGTGGAGTGATAAAGATCAGCAATTCTTTCTTGTCAAACTTACGGCTTTTGCTCTTGAATGCATTGCCTACGACAGGCAAGTCACCAAGCAAGGGAACCTTGTTATCCTGCAATTGCTGTCTCTGTTCGTAAATACCACCAAGTACGATAGTCTCACCATTATCCACCAACACATGCGTATTCAATTCGTTGGTATTGATCGGATAGACAACATTCTGTCCGACTTGCACTACAGAACCCGGCTGATTGTTGGTAATTTCCAACTCCATATCAACCATGTTATTGGGCGCAATGCGCGGTGTGACATCCAGAGCCAATTCCGCAGACTCGTAGGAAACGGTGGCTGTATTGTCACTTACAGTAATGGTCGGCAGCTTGGTACCAGATGCTACGCGAGCCTTGTTACCATCTTGGGTAACCACACGCGGGCTGGAAACAATTTCAATCTGGCCTTCGGTTTCCAGTGCGGACAATTCTAGATCCACCAGGAATTCCTTGCCCAAAATCGCCAAACCATAACTCGCTGGGCTACCTTTGGTCGGTGCAGCTGGCAAATTCACACCCAAACGATCACCAATGGCCGGCAATGCCACAGGATTATTGCCCGCCACTACAGAAGTATTCAGTGCATTGGCTGCATTCAGGGAACCAGAGCCAGACAACAAACTATTGCTGTTGCGGTTAACAAAGCTAAGCCCGAGTCTCGCACCCAAATCTTTGGAAAACTGATCTTCGGTCACAACCAAACGGGCATCTACGAGAACTTGCCGTACCGGCTCATCCAGTTTGGCGACCAAATCACGCACAGCCTGAAGTTTTGCCGGAATGTCGTTAACCAACAATGTATTGGTGCGCTCATCAACTGTGATAGAGCCTTTGGATGACAGAATAGAGTCTGCATTCTGCGCTAAATTATTGACATTGGAACCAACATTCTGACGGGATTTTTCAATAATTGCCATCAGATCTGATGCCTTGGCAAATTTGACCTGAATGTATTCAGTACGCGTCGGCAACAATTCTTCTTCTTCCTTGATACGCTTCAACGCTGTCAATTCAAACTCACTCAGCTCTGTCTGCGGTGCAACATATATGACGCTGCCATTGGTACGCTTATCCAGTCCTTTGGTTTTCAGAATAATATCCAGCGCCTGATCCCAAGGTACATTATCAAGACGCAGCGTGATATTGCCCACTACGGAATCACTCACCACGATATTCTGGTTGGTGAATTCCGCAATAATCTGCAATACGGCTCTGACTTCAATATCCTGGAAATTCAGCGACAAGCGCTCACCACGATATTTTTTCGATTCGCTAAATCCGATAGCCTGATCAACCTTGGCTTTCATCGGATCTGCCTTGGGCTTCATTACTTCAATCGTATAAGCATTTCCCGATTGATAAGTAACAAACTCATACGGATTTTTACCCATATTCAGGGTAACTTTCGTGCCATTGTTGGTACGCTGTACATCGGCAAAACTGACCGGAGTCTTGTACGCGCTCAATTCCATTCTCTTTTGCTGATCCTTGTCGATTTTATAACCGACAACATCCGCAACAATTTTCGTGCCTTCACTTCTGACATTCACTTGCGTATTGGCATTGGGCAAATTGAACGTGAGCGTACCGTTCCCATGCTCATTTTTCTTGAACAACGGTGCGAAATTCACGCTGGGTTTGACAACTTTGTCCACGGCCGCAGTCTGGGTAAATTGCACACCACTTGACATTGCTACCGGTGCAGCAGAGGCGTTCGCCAATCCCGCCAAGCTGCCCTGCCCCGACGCAACGCTGTTGTCGCCCTGGGAAGAAACATTCAGGACAACGTCTTTGCCTTGCAAAGAAACGTTATAGAACATCGGGCCAGACAAGCGCACCACAGCTCTTGTGCTACCCTGCCCCGGAATCACGTTCACATTGTAGATACCGTGACTGGCAACATTTATTTCACGGGACGCCAGATCCGATGTCGTATTGGGGAAATCCAGTACGATGGAAGCCGGACTCTCTGTGGTAAATGCCGCAGGTTGCACACCCGCATTTTTGAAAACCAATTGGTATCCGCCCGCACCAGCACCTTGCTGAACGGCGGTAATCGCTGCTGTCATGCCCAAAGGAGACAATGTCGCAAGCAAACAAGAAACATAAAGCTTTTTCATAAATCCACCCCAAATTATTTAAACAGCTCTAAAATGGCCATCCGATTTTGCCAGCCGCGAGGCACTTTTTGCTTTTCGCGAATAACGATATGATCCGTTTTGATTGATACAACCAATCCATTGTTTTTACCCATGTATTCGCCTTGCATGGCGTTGACGACACCCGCATCCGGCGTTTGGATCAAGGCAATTCTGCGATTGTTTTTTCCAAGTACCGTGCCGACGAACGTCAGTTCTTCGAGCGGATATCCTTCCAGGAAATACGGCACATGGGGAATGGGCGCACCATCACCACAATCGTCGTTATTGCACTCATCAGCACCGTCGGTTTCGGGCGCAACAGTGGCATCCGATACGAATGATTTCAGTGCAAAAGGATTTTCTTTTTGTGCCTCGTACACATATGGCACATAAACTTTGGGTTCCGGTATCGGTCCCAGATCCAGCGTGGCACTTGCTGTCGCCTGATCCTTGGTTTGCCGGATAAACTGTGATACTTCCGCTTCAGGGTTGGCACCAAAAAATCCCGTCGTAAATACGAAGGCAGCCATGCCCACACAAATCTTGTTCAGCGGAGCATTAAGAACCGGGCTTTTCATCTTTCACTCCTTCCTTGATCAGGGTATCAATATCCTGATTGTAAATATAGGTCTGCAACTGACTGTCAATCACCAGATTATTGATATTCTCTTTGGCAATCTCTATTTTCATGTCAGCCACATTGAGAATACGCTCCAGTTTGGCAATCTTCTCCGCAAACTTGGCAAAATTGACATATCCGGTTTCTGCCTTCAGCTTGATCGGCATAATGTCGTAATAATTTTGCTTGACTTCCTTTTCCGGCGTGAACGTCTGAAAATTGATTTCATTTTCGACTGCCGTTGTATAGACATCATCAATCAAATCCGGCATTTCAGCTTTCGCCGGCAAGAATTTCAGCAATGACTTCAGACGCGCCACCAACTCATCCGAACGCTGCTGATACAGCGGCAAATCCAGACTGTATTGATAATGTGCAACATACTCCTTTTTCAGGGATTCTATTTGCTGGTTGTTTTGTGCCTGCTCTTCCAGAATCGGAGTACGCAGGAAGCGGTCATACAAAAACCACATACCGGCAATCATCAACAGCCACAACAAGACTTTGTATACAATTGGCCATGTACCCGGATTGTTCATGTCCAATTCAGAGGGGGAGACAACTCTCATCCTTGATTCTCCTTGATCAATTTTCAGAATCGGTTTTGACTTTTACCAATACGGTAAAGGTCTTGACTTCCGAACCGGCTGCCACATTGAAAATAGGTGTTGATTTGGCTTCATCAATTCGAACCAGTTCTGGTATGGCAAACGGGCTGAACTTGTGCATTTCCCGCATGAATGCGGATACGCCCGGTTCGTTCTCAGCCACACCCTGAACCGTCACTGTATTGCCCTGGAAGTTCAGATTGGTGATAAAAACATTTTCCGGCGTATGCAACGCAAGATGATCCAGCATGGCAACGGCAAGACCGCGCTGATCCTGAAGTTTCTGGATAGTGTTGATCTGAATCGTCAGCTCATCATTGAGCTTCTTGATTTTGTCTACTTCGGCTTTTGCCTTCTTGTATTGCTCGATATCATTGCGCAAAAGGGTAATGCCCTGCTGCTGCTTTTCTGCGTACTGTTTTTCCATCCAATAGCTGAAGCCGCAGAGCAATGCCGTCAACAAGAACAACGCCAAGGTTATCGTGACAAACTCTTTGCGTTGGGCTTCCCTTTTCGCTGCGCGCCAAGGTTGCAGGTTGAACTTTCTTGACATTTTATTTGCCTTCCATTGCTAATCCAATTGCTAACGCATGATGTATGCCCGTACCCACGGAAACATCCGCATCATGATGCTTGCCGCGAATATTTCCGGAGAAATTCAGCAGCTCCATTGGTCTACCGATATTTTCCCTCAACAGGGGCAAAAAGTCCTTGAGAACGGCACCACCGCCTGTCAGGTAAATATTTTGGATATCAAGAGAAGCAGTATTGTTGGCCTCATAGAAATCCAGCGCCAGACTCATCTGCTCCGCAAACATGTTGACATAGGGAATCAGCACCAGATCGTGATATTCCTCGCCAAAACTTTGTGTCAGTTTGCGGGTTTCCGCCTGTGCTGCATCTATATCGAAAACGTCGCGGATAATTTCGTTGACGTGATTGCCGCCGACTTGCTGTTCGCGGTTGTAGATCAAATCCGTTCCCTTGAAAACATAGAAACGGCTGCGCGAGAAACCAATATCAACAAGCATCACCGGAGATGCACCCAGCATACCCAAAGATTCCAGTGTGCGGGCAAAAGCGAAAGCATCCACATCAACTTGCACGGCCGCATAATTTTTGCCAAGCCCTGCCAGCAGTTCCGTTTTGGCATCAATGATGTCACGGCGCCCGGCCACGGCCAGACGCTTGCCTTCCACATCCGGCTTTTCGTCGTAGTCGATATAGACCTGATCCAGCGGGAAAGGCAAGGAGTCGGACAAATCCAGTTCCACAGCCCCTTCCAGCTCTGATCCTCTGAGTGCGGGATCAAGTTCCACGCGGCGCAAGATAGTATCACCGGCATTGACGTGAATGACCGGCTGGCCTTTTGCCATTTTGTGTTTTTTGATGGCGGTCACGACAAGTTTGGCAAGCGTGGATTTGTCCCTGTTCGCCCTGACCTCATCCGGAATTACTTCGTATCCCAGATGGCTTGCCGTGAAACCTTTGCCGCTGCTCTTGATCCGGGCAATTTTTATGGCGTATTGCCCGATATCCACGCCAAACAGTTCTGGTGTCCCCAACATATTTAAACTCCTTTTTCCTGTCGGGATGATTCAATCAGATGGTTCTGATGGGTGCGCCCGTGTACAACTGTCGCGGGCGTCCGATTCTGTAACCAGACGAAATCATCTCGTTCCAATGCGCCACCCATCCGGCGGTTCTCGCCACCGCAAAAAGCGCCGTGAACATGTTCACTGGTATTCCCAAGGCACTGTAGATAATTCCTGAATAAAAATCAACGTTCGGGTAAAGTTTTCTTTCCACGAAGTACTCGTCTTTGAGTGCAGCCTCTTCTAATTTAAGGGCTAATTCCATGCGCGGATCATTACCATAGTGTTCCAGAATCTCGTAGCAGACTTTCTGGATGAGCTTCGCGCGCGGATCGTAGTTGCGGTATACGCGGTGTCCGAAGCCCATCAGACGGAAGGGATCGTCCTTGTCCTTGGCTTTCGCAATGAACTTGTCGATATTGTTGACCGAACCGATCTGATCCAGCATGTTCAACACTGCCTCGTTGGCACCGCCATGCGCCGGCCCCCACAGGGAAGCAATACCTGCAGAAACAGCCGCATAGGGATTCGTGCCAGTACTGCCCGCGAGTCTTACGGTAGAGGTTGACGCATTTTGCTCGTGGTCAGCATGAAGAATGAAAAGCAGGTCCAGCGCTTTCGCCGCCAACGGATCCACTTCGTAATCCGTTCCTGGACGCTCGAACATCATGCGCAGGAAACTTTCGGTGTAATTTTCTTTTTCTTCCGGATAAAGGAAGGGATAACCACGGAAATGCCGGTAGGTTGCCGCAGCAATGGTCGGCATTTTGCCAATCAGGCGCAGCGCAGTGATGTAGCGGATGTCGGGATCGGTAATATCCAGCTCTTCATGATAGAAAGCGGCAAGCGAAGCCGTAACCGCCGTCATCATCGCCATGGGATGGGCGTCGTAATGGAAGCCGGAATAGAAGTTGAGCACACGCTTGTTCAGCATGCGGTAGTATTTGATCTGGCTTTCAAATTCGCTGCTTTGTTCTTTGTTCGGCAGTTCGCCGTGATAGAGCAGATAGGCAGTATCCAAGAAATTGAGCTTTGCGCAGACATCTTCTATGGGATAGCCGCGATAAACGAGCTGCCCCGCGCCGCCGTCAATAAAAGTGATTTTGCTTTCGCAGCTGGAGGTTGTGCCGTAACCGGGATCGTGGGTGAAATAGCCGGCTTCTTTGGCAAGATTGGCTATATCAATACAGGGTCGACCCAGCACAGGTTCCAAAACCGGCAATTCAACGGTTTTGTCATTTGCGGGGTCGACCAGAGATACGGTGCGTTGGCTCATTTTGCCTCCAGTTAAGATTGAACGGAGGCAAATTATCCTATTGCGTCAACACCGTCAAGAGACTTATTAAAAATAGATGAACAAACGGTTATTTTTTGCCGTACTTGCGACGGAAACGATCCACGCGACCCGCGCTGTCGAGAATGTTTTGCTTGCCGGTGTAGAACGGATGCGACTGGCTGCTCACTTCCACGCGCACCAAGGGATATTCATTGCCGTCTTCCCAAGTGATTTTATCGTTGGTCGCGATGGTGGAACGCGTCAGGAAAGCGAAATCGGCACCGGCATCCTGGAAAACGACCGGACGATAATTGGGATGGATGTCTTTTTTCATAAAAAACAAAGCTCTCTGTAAATTGAAAAGTGCGAAATGATACTGTATCAAAAAGCCTTTTGCAAGCAAGCGCATGAACGCACTGCAAAATCCGCGTCACTCATCCGCCCAACGTCATGTTATCGCAATAATTTGTTCATACGGCCTGCATCCACCCCGCGTTTTACCGCCCTCGGCTATACTGCCGCCTCCTCCCTTTGCCCGAGATTCCCATGCCCACAATCCCCCGCGATCCCCTGATTGACGCCCTTGCCGCCGCCAAGCCCCTCTGCTGGCACAACCCGCATCTCGCCCCTTTTGCCGAAGCGCGCGCCGACATTCCCTTTTCTGAACATGACATTAGCGCCGCACACCTCTTGCTCCAACGCTTTGCCCCCTATCTCGCGCAAGTTTTCCCGCAAACCGCGCCCAGCGGCCTGATCGAAAGCCCGCTCTACGCCACGCCCGCCCTGCAGGCCGCGCTCGACCTCCCCTTCGCCCCCGGCAGCCGTCTGTACGTCAAAGCCGACCACGAACTCCCCGTCTCCGGCTCCATCAAGGCACGCGGCGGCATTTACGAAGTCCTGCAACACGCGCAAACCCTCGCCTTGCAACATGGCCTGCTCCGCGATGCCGACGACGACCACCGCAAACTCGCCACGCCCGCCGCCCGCGCCTTCTTTGCCCAATATGCCATCGCCGTCGGCTCCACCGGCAACCTTGGCCTTTCCATCGGCATCATGGCCGCACAACTCGGCTTGCGCGCCACCGTCCACATGTCCGCCGACGCCCGTGCCTGGAAAAAAGCCAAACTCCGCGCCCACGGTGTCACCGTCATCGAATACCCTGACGACTACGGCACCGCCGTTGCCGCCGGACGCGCCCAGGCCGCCCTCGACCCGCACACCCACTTCGTTGACGACGAAAACTCGCGCCACCTCTTCCTCGGCTACGCTACCGCCGCCCAGCGCGTCAAACAACAACTCGACCACGCCAACATCCCCGTCGACGCCGCCCACCCCCTCATCGTCTACCTCCCCTGCGGCGTTGGCGGCGGCCCTGGCGGCATCGCCTTCGGCCTCAAAACCCTCTACGGCGACGCCGTCCACTGCATCTTCGCCGAACCCGTACAATCGCCATGCATGCTCCTCGGCATCCACACCGGCCTGCACGACGCCATCAGCGTCGCCGACATCGGCCTCAGCAACCGCACCGTCGCCGACGGCCTCGCCGTCGCCCGTCCCTCCGGCTTCGTCAGCCGTGCGCTGCGCCGCTCGCTGCACGCCCTCTACACCGTCCCCGACGCCGAACTCCACCGCCTCCTCGCCCTCGCCCACCAACACGAAAACCTCAAACTCGAACCCTCCGCCGCCGCCGGATTCGCCGGCCTCCCCCACTTCGCCCACATCGAAAACGCCACCCACCTCGTCTGGACCACCGGCGGCAGCATGGTACCCGACGACATCTTCGCGCAATACCTCGCCACAGTATCATGAGAAACAACTCATTATTAAGCGCTTATCGTGCAAAAATTTCTCACCACAAGCGCTTTATCATGATAAAAAACCATCATAAAACATCAATTGATGAAAAACTGGAGCAAAACATGAAACCCATCATCGCCGCCCGCCGCCTCCACGGCTGGCCCGTCTATAGCCAAACCAACAAAAAACAGAACGGAGATGTTTTGATGATGATTTCCCTATAACTTCCCAAAGCCTTTTCCCCCGCACCCCCATGACCATCTTCATCCGCCTCTTCCTCATCTACAGCCTCGCCCTCTGCCTTGGCGGCATCCTCCTCATCCGCGACCTCCAGCAACAAATCCGCCCCGGCATGCGCCAAGTCCTCGAAGACACCCTCGCCGACAACGCCCAAACCCTCGCCGCCACCCTCGCCCCCGCCCTTGAAAACGGCGACATCCACAACCCGCAATGGCGCAACCAACTCCGCGCCCAACTCAACCCCGCGCAAAACGCCCGCATCTACCACCACCACAAAACCGCAAACCACCAGCAACTCATCATCACCGACCCGCAAGGCATCGTCCTCTACCACACCGACCCCGCCGAAACCGGCCGTGACTACAGCCAATGGAACGACATCCACCTCACCCTGCGCGGTCAATACGGCGCGCGCAGCACCAACAGCACCATGTACGTCGCAGCCCCCATCCACGCTGCCAACGGCCAACTCCTCGGCACCGTCAGCCTCGGCAAACCCAGCGCCGACATCCACCCCTACCAGCACCACGCCCAAAGCCAACTGCGCCGCACCGCCCTCCTCTACCTCGCCGCCACCCTCGCCCTCATCGCCCTCCTCACCCTGTGGATACGCCACAGCATCAACCGCGTCCGCCGCTACGCCACCGCCCACGCCCGCGAACAACAAGCCCCGCGCTTCCACCTCGCCTCCGAACTCAACCGCCTCACCGACGCCATCAGCACCATGCGCCGCGAACTCGAAGACCGCGCCTACGTCACCCGCTACATCGAAACCCTCACCCACGAACTCAAAAGCCCGCTCACCGCCATCAGCGCCAGCGCCGAACTCCTCGAAGACAACCTCCCCGCGCCCGACCGCAAACGCTTCGCCGCCAACATCCGCCAGCAAAGCCAACGCCTGCACCACCTCGTGCAACGCCTCCTGCAACTCTCGCGCATCGAAAAAGACCCCATCCGCAAACAAACCATCGCCCTCGTCCCCCTCTGGCAAACCCTCGCAGACGAACACAGCCCGCGCCTTGCACCCAAAAACCTCCGCCTCGACACCCGCCTCCCGCCCGGCCTCCAACTCCAGGCCGACCCCTTCTGGCTCAGCCAGGCACTCGCCAACCTCCTCGACAACGCCATCCGCGAAACCCCGCCACACCACACCATCACCCTCAGCGCCAGCCAAACCCGCCAGCACACCGCCCTCACCCTGCACAACCCCACGCAACACCCCATCCCCGACTACGCCCTCCCCCGCCTCTTCGAACGCTACTACACCTTAAACCGCGCCGAAAACAGCGGCCTCGGCCTCACCCTCGTGCAGCAAATCGCCGAACAACACGGCGGCCACGCCCGCGCCGACACCCGCGACAACGGCCTCGCCATTACCCTCACCCTCCCCAACCCATAACCCGGCCACGAAACCGCGTAGGGTGGGCTTCAGCCCACTATTTTCGTAGGGTGGGTGTCAACCCACCATTTGCCCGCAGGGCAAAACGTAGGCTGGGTTAGCGGCAACGCCGCGTAACCCAGCAAAATCCGAAACATCGCGC
>JAUNKJ010000017.1 GCA_030532785.1 Cardiobacteriaceae bacterium | reverse complement strand
GAATTTCTCTATCCCCCTCTCCCCACCCCCTCCCCCTCGAGGGGGAGGGGCTTTAGTTCGTTGCTTTATTTGAAGTTCATTGTATAAAAATCTGAATTGTCAACACGCCCTAACCTTTCTCGTAATTCGGACGAGCTGGCAAGCCAGTCGCCCCACAAAAGGAGAGGCTTTTGCTCCGTGCTTTTAATGAGTTGAAAAGTTTTGTCGTGTACCAAGAGTCAAATCAAAAAAACAGAACGGAGATGTAGGTTGGCGGTGAGCGAAGCGAACCCCAACATCAAATTGCCATCGTCTGTTGGGGCTCACTACATGGCCATCGCATTTCGGCAGGCTCAATAACCGCTTGTCGAGATGCCCCCAACCTGCGTCTGTTTCGTCCGATCCTTTTACGGTTTTTCAGGTTGGATGGCTATCTCGCCAGATTGTCAATAAAAAACCCGCCGAAGCGGGTTTTTTATGAAGGCAGAAAGGCTCGCCTTACTGTTTTTCGGTGACGAAAGCGCCGCTACCTTCCGGTACGAAGTAAGTGCCGCCGATGTGTTGCGCCTTGTCGCCGTAGAAATAGCCGTGAATGCCTTGGGCATCATCTTTGCCGCCTTGCTGGAACTGCGGTTCAAAGGGAGAGGCGGGGGCTGCCTGATAATCCACATTTTTGAATTCGTAGGTTTTGTCAATGGCTGCCTTCAAGTCAATGATGGCGTCGAGCTTTTTCGTGGCGGGCGTTAGGATCACGGTGGCTTCGCCGCTTTGCAGTTCGTTTGCTGTTTTCGGCGCATGAGCACGGAAGCTGGCAACGCCCTGATACTTGATAGTGTCGCTGCCGGGAGCTGCGGCAAGGTCAAGTACGGCTTGCGGCTGTGCAACTTTGCCCACGGTGTAGGCCATGCTCAGGGGTTGCGTGGCGAAAAGACCGTAGAAATGCAAGGCTTGCACATCCTGATAGCCGAATTTTTTTCCGTGGTATTGCGCTTTGAAGGTGCGGTTTTTTCCTTGCGCATCCGGCTGGGTTGTAATTTCGGCGGTTTTGTTCTCGCCAAGTTCAAGGCGCAACTCCTCGTTGGCAACAAGACCGTCTTCGAACAGGTCGATAAATTTTTTGCTGAAGGTGATGGCGTTGCCTTCTGTTTTTGCAATGAATCCGCCTTGATTCAGTATGTTACCAAACAATTCCTTGCGTGTTCCTGCCGGAATGGGGACACCAAAATTGAGAGATCGCGCGAAAACGCCCGTGCCCTGAATTCTGTCCCTGCCCGGATTGCTGGTATCAATGACGTTGCCCGGATCTTTGAGTTCCGGCATTTGGGGCGCAGGCGGTACGGGATTCGGGTTCGGGTTCGGGTTCGGGTTTTGTGGCGGCGGAGGGGTTGCGCCACCATTGTGGCTTCCACCTGAATGACCACCGCTTTGTCCGCCGTTGCCTTGCGGTTGTTGCGGGTTGGTTTGCGGGGTTTTGTTGCTATCCGGCGCTTGCGGGGTGGAAGGTTGATCCGGGGTCGGGGCGTTGCCGCTGCCGGAGCCGCCGCAGGCAGTCAATGCCAGGGCGATGGCGCTTGCCAGCAACAAAGGCTTGGCGCTTTGCAATGAGAAGAAGGACTTATCCATGCTGGATTCTCCATGAAACAAGGGTTTTGGAAACACGCTTTGTGCGTGTGGATTATTGGTTGCGCCAACAATTTTGAGAATGCAAGTGGTGATAATCACTTAAGCTTGCTTTGAAACAGTGTATCGCTTTGCGAGTGCGGGGAATTTAGCAAATTTCACGCAAAGGTCAACAGTTTTCCACGCCGTTTCCTGTTGTTTTGCACGACAGCCGGATTTACCCCATCAGTGTTGGCAATCAATATTTCATAAAATTACTAAAAATAATTATTTTTTACCATCATTAAGCGCTTATAATGGGAAATTTTCTCACAATAAGCGCTTTGGTGTGAGAAATTTTCTCATTTGTTATCTGCCGACTACCTCGGGAGGACAATAGCTCCTTCACCTTTTACCCGGGGAAATGCCATGTCCGCACTTCATCCCCCATATCGACCTCGACGGATTGCTTGAATATTCCGTGATTTACATCGATCGCGCGTTGAACCACATGTTGCAACGTTTCCAAGGCGTCATGCGCGATCTCTCTGCCCTCTTGAAACGCGTTTACCACGCAGACGGCGTCGCCACCGTGGTTCGTGACTCCGGCGACGAAGACGCTCGATGCCAGCCTTGATTTGCAAGCCGCCATTGGCAAAACCTATACCTTCAAGGATGTGGCCTACCAGCCGTTGCCGACCAATCCCGGTGATCCGCAATTCCGCCGGGGCAGCACGGATGCGGAAGGGCATTCATGGCTATTTCTACGGCGACAAGGCGCAATACATCGGCGGTACTTATTTCGTGCCGGAAGGGGTGGGCGCTTTCGTGACCGAGAAGCAGTAACTCCGGCTGTTGTTGCCAGTATGAAAAAACCCGCTTCGGCGGGTTTTTTGTTTTGCGATGGTGGCTATAGGGTTCGTTTTTTGGGGAAGCGGCTATAACAAACTGCGTTGTGAATGGTTTTTATAAGCCAAGAGTTTTCAGTGCCTTGCGTGCTTGCGGGTGGCCAGCGGCAGCGGCTTGTTGCAGCCAGGGGATGGCGCGTTCGCGGTCATCGTGTTGCAGGTGGAGCATGGCGAGGTCGAATTGCGCGCCGTTTTCCCCTTGGGTGGCGGCGAGTTCCAGCCAGTGGATGGCCTGGGGGATGTCGCCGTTTTTGCGGTGGTGGCGGCCGAGGGCGTATTGTGCGCCGGGGTGTTGTTGTCGGGCGGCGCGTTCGTACCAGGTGGCAGCGGCGCTGTGGTCGCCACGGGCGTCGAGCAGGGCGGCGAGGTGGTATTGCGCGGGCGGGTAGTCTTGTTCGGCAGCGCGGTGGTACCAGGTGTGGGTGGCGCTGTCTTGGGGGTCGAGCATTTGCGCGTAGTGGTATTGCGCGGGGGCGTGGCCTTGTTGTGCGGCTTGCTGCAGGAGGTCGCGCGCGGTGGCGAGGTCTTGCGGGATGCCGTGGCCTTGGGCGTGGAGTTGGGCGAGGAGGAAGCGCGCGTGGGCGTTGCTGTTGTCGGCAAGGGGCTGGAGGAGGGCGTGGGCGGCGGGGTAGTCGGCGGTGGCGATGGCGTGTTGCGCGGCGGCGGTTTCCGCGTGTTGTTGTGCGTTTTCTTCAGGGGTGAGGGGGGAGATTTCCGTGGCGCAGCCGAGGAGGAGGATGAGGGGGAGCCATTTGTGCATGGGGTTCTCCGGTTGGGGCAAGGGGTTGTGGGTTTCAATATGATTGCAAAAATAGTGGTTTTTTACCACATTTAAGCGCTTATGGTGAGAAATTTTTGCGTGTTAAGCGCTTGATGGTGGGAAAACTTCTCATTAAAAACGCGGAGCCAGTAGGTTGGCGGTGAGTGCGTTAGCACGAACCCCAACATGCGATGCCGGTTTGATGTTGGGGTTCATTTTGCAAGGTGCTTGGGCAAGCGGTTATTGATCCTGCCGAAATGCAGCAATCTTGCAAAACTCACCGCCAACCTACCATTGCTGCGCGGCTTTTATCACCCCTCTCCCCCATCCCCTCCCCCGTGGGGGGAGGGGCTTTGTTGGATCGCTGCGCGATACCGCATGGGCGAGGGTTCCCACGTCAAAACGCTTTGCGTTTTGCGTGGGTGCCCGGGGTTACGCCCATCTACGGCGTCGAGGTTTGTTGGTGGGCTGAAGCCCACCCTACGAGTGTTTTTAAGATTATTGAAAAAATGGTTGTTTTTTACCATAATGAAGCGCTTTATGTGAGAAATTTTTGCCCGTTAAGCGCTTTTGGGTGAGAAAATTTCTCATTTGGTGAGGGTGTCATAAAAACACTCAAACCGTAGGTTGCTGGTGCATCTCGACAGGCTCGATAACGGTGCGAAGTGCGAATCCAAACATTTTAGAATTCATTATGTTGGGGTTCGCCTGACGGCTCGCCACCAACCTACTATCGCTGCGCGGCTTTTATCACCCCTCTCCCCCATCCCCTCCCCCGTGGGGGGAGGGGCTTTGATTGTGGGGTCAGTCGGGTTTTTGGGTGGGGTCGATGCCGAGGCTTCTGAGTTTGCGGTAGAGGTTGGTTCTGTCCATGCCAACGCGTTGCGCGAGTTGGGCGACGTTGCCGTCGCAGTGGCGGAATTGTTCCAATAAATATTGGCGTTCGAAGACTTCTCTGGCTTCTCTGAGGGAGAGGTCTTTGGGGATGATTTGCGACCAGAGGCCGTCGTCGCGGTGGTTGCTGGCGGGCGATAGGGCGAGGCTGGCTTCGCGGGCGTCGATTTCGGCGGCGTCGCCGCTGATGAGGAGGCGTTGCACGAGGTTTTTGAGTTCGCGGATGTTGCCGGGCCAGGGGTGTTGGCGCAGGGTGTTTTGTGCGGCGAGGGTGAAGTGGCGGTAGGGGAGTTGTTCGTGGTCGGCGAAGTGTTGGCTGAAGTAGTCGAGGAGTTCGGGGACGTCTTCGCTGTGTTGCGCAAGGGGGGGGATGTCGAGGCGGGCGACGGTGAGTTGGTCGTAGAGTTCGCCGGGGAGGCGTTCTTTCAATAGGTCGAGGGGGAGGCGGGTGGCGGCGATGAGGCGGATGTCGGCTTGGCGTTGGCCTTCGGCGCTGGTGTAGTGGCCGTGTTCCAATAGGGTGATGAGGAGTTGGGCGCTGTCTTCGCGTAGGGCTGTGATTTCGTCGAGGTAGAGGGTGCCGCCGTCGGCGCGGGCGATGAGGCCTTTGCGTTTGTCGTTGCCAATCAGTGCGGGGTAGATGTCGGCGGCGTCCATGCCGGTGAGGTTGGCGGCGATGAAGGGGTGGTCGGCGCGGGGGCTGTGTTGGTGGATGTATTTGCCGAGGTGTTGTTTGCCGCTGCCGGCGTTGCCGTGGATGAGGAGGGGGGCGTGTTGGGCGGCGAGGCGTTCGGCTTGTTCGCGCAGGCGTTGCATGGGTTGGCTTTTGCCGATGAGGTCGGCTTGGGGGTCGATTTGTGCTTTCAGGGCGGCGTTTTGGGTTTGCAGGTTCCAGGTTTGTAGCGCCCGTTCGATGGTGAGCAGGAGTTTGGCGGTGGACAGCGGTTTTTCGAGGAAGTCGTAGGCGCCGAGGCGGGTGGCTTCGACGGCGGTTTCGATGGTGCCGTGGCCGCTCATCATGACGACGGGGCCCTGGAGGCGTTTTTCTTGTTGCCATTCGCGCAGCAGGCTGATGCCGTCGGCGTCGGGCATCCAGATGTCGAGGAGGATGAGGTCGGGCTGGAGTGCCTGGAATTGGGCGCGGGCTTCGCTGGCGCTTTCGGCGGTGTGGACGGTGTAGTGTTCGTCTTCGAGGATGTCGCGCAGCGATTCGCGGATCATGTTTTCGTCGTCGACGATGAGGATGGTGGCAGGGGCGGGGGTGGGGCTGTTCATGTCGCGCTGTCCGGGTAGTGGATGGGGAGGGTGGTGCCGTTTGCCGTGCGGTTTGGATTTTGAATATGTATGGTAATTTTTCTCGTCATGAAGCGCTTGTTACGGTAAATTTCCCCATAAAAATATTATTTTCAGTAAAAAACAAACCATTTTTCAGGTTTTGCTCAGAAGGTTCGCAATTATACCACTGTGTGACCTGAATTCATCCGCCGACCAAAGTGTGCCGCCTTGCCTGGATAAGTGGCCAGGGGCTGTTGACAATTACGAGAGCTGATTTTCAAAGTATCTGCATCTCTTTTGAAATCTTGAAGGTTTTGTTGCTGCGCGGTTTTTTATAAACCCTCTCTCCAACCTTTCTCATCCTTCGGACGAGCTGGCAGAGCCAGTTACCCCACAGGGAGAGGAGCTTTAGTTCTTTGCTTTGTTTAAAGTTCATTGCGCCAAGCTATCAAATGTCAACAGCCCCTAGTGCCAAAGTTCCTTGCGCCAATCCGAACGGTACGGGAGAGTCCGTCAGAAAATGTTTGTCAGGTCGTTAATCCGGTCATGCAAGGGGGTGTATGCGCCCATCGACACGACTGAGCCACGTTCCATGCCGTCAATTATGCGGTCAATGGAGGTGCTGTCATCGGTCAGGCCGCTGAACAGATTGCCGAACAATTTGCCGATGTCGAATAGCCCTGCCGCCTGTCCGGGCAGGTGGATATCGGCCGTGCCGTTTTCCATGCGTTCAAGCAACGTATCCAAATCGTAGCCACCCGGTGCAAAAGTGCCGAATGTATCCAGCAACTTACCGAAGTCATCGGGATTTAGGCGCGAATTTTCCGTGGCGCTGCTGTGCGGGGCAAGTTGTTGCACGGTGTCTTCGATACGCACGGAGGCGGTGATACCTGCTTTGTCCAGTCTGCTGCCGTCGGCGAAAATGATGCCTTCCACGCCGTGGTTGCCGTCGGCAAAATGATCGCGCACCGTAATGCTGTTTTCCCCATGCTTCAATACGAGGTCGTTATGCGTGCGGGAAAAGGTTACGTCAAACAGCCCCAAATCCTCAAGATACAAACGATCCCGTCCATCGGCCACGATTACATCATGTCCGAATGCACCGGAAAAAACGTATACATTTTCGCCGGTACCGCCATACAGGCGGTCATTGCCCGCGCCACCTTCCAGTCGGTCATGGCCAGTGCCACCGTGTAATACATCGTTGCCATCACCACCCTTGATCATATTGTCCAGCGCATTGCCTTGCACGTTATCATCACCCGCACCTGCATTCAGGGCGCTTTGTGTGGCGTACATGGCAATATTGTCGTTCCCGCGATAGAGAATGGTTTGCAAGGTTTCGCGTTGTCCGGCAGACAGCGCATCAGACTGCATATCAACGGCTGAATGCAGTTCATGGGCAAGGTGCGGCATATCCGGCGCAATGCCGCGCAGACTGTCAAGCAAATCGGCAAGTGTTGCCTCGTCCAGCTTGCCGTCGGCGTAATCGCGCACAATTTGCGGCGCAATGACGCTGTAGTCGGCGCTCCACACATGATTTTTCTGTGTATAGCCGATTTGGCGGTACGCCCCGGCATGATGCGTCTGCAAGCTCAATTGCCCGTGCACATAGCCGTGCAAATCCTGATAAACCTGCTCGATACGCCGCGCATAATCGCCCACAGGCGTCTCCTGCAAGGCTTTCTGCCCCCAGAAGGCTTCCAGTACCGCCAAATGCCGCGCTTCCATATCGCCGACCTTGCCGTCTGCCATATCCGCTTTCGCCCAGCGTTGCAAAATTTGTTCGCTCAAACTCTTGCGTACCTCGGGGTTGGTTTCATGCACAAAGGATTGCGTCAAAGCTTGCAAGTTTTTGTCCGTGCGCATCGCATCATGCAGGGCATGAACATTGCCCATCCCCATCGCTGTCGGCAAGGCGGCAATGTCATCGGGCAACGGTTCGCTGCTGCCGTGCTGAATCTCGACTGCCACGCTGCGCACCTTGTCGCTCTCGAACCACAAAGTATGCATGACCCGCTGCGTACCGTCGGCAAGCGTATATTGCCCGTGCTCACGGTGATCCACCCCATTGGCATCAAGAAGTGTCTTGCTTTCGTAATCCGTATACAGCGCGGCAATATCCAACTCGGCAAGATTGATCAATTCTTCCGTCTGGGAAATGCCGTCGCTGTTTTTATCCTGCCAAACAAGCAAGTTGGCAAATGCACTGTCCAATGCATCCACGCGCCCGTCATGGTTATCATCCAAATCTGCCAAAGCAGCAAAACCATGTTCGGCAATACTGCCGTCCTGCAAGCGTGTTTCATTGCCGAATAACTCGCCACCGTTATCAATACGTCCGTTGCCGTTGCGGTCAAATACCAATAAGCCGTCCTCTTTGCCGACCCATGCTGTTTTTTCAGCAAAACCGCTGTTGTCCAAATCAAAATGCACGCCTTTGGAAAGCGGCAGTGTTGCAACCGTACCATCTGCATCCAAATCCAGAGCTAGAGGATCGAGGCGCATTGCAGGGAAAGGTAAATGCCAGCACTGAAACAATCCATCTGCAACAGGCTGCACCATATCCGTGATGGCTGCAATATCTTCTGGAGGTAACAACAAAAGCGTATCTCCAGGTGTCCACATACGATCATTAGGGTCTTCAGTATAAGGATTCTTTAATCCCATTGCCTGAATCAGAGTATTATTTACAGCATTGCTGTTCTCCACTTCCTTGCCGGATACGCCGAACCAAGCATAGTCAATATCTTTATCGTTTATCAAAGAGCCTGCCATATTTGCACGGCGAATATATGCTTCAACTTCACGGCCATTACCTTCAAAGAGAACCGTTTTAGAGTGAGTATCGTTAAATAAAGAATTGATAGGTAGAGTTTCGTTATTCCCAGCATTGTTAAAATTAAAGTCCGCTGTGTTGTAATATTTAAGCTTGTCTCCTATCGTTCCAATGGGAATTACTTCGCCACCACGTGTTGTTGCAAGTCCGTGTAATTCAGTAACTAAATTTTTGTTACGATCTAATACGGCTAAATAATAATGCCCACCTAACGCACCTAGTATGGGTACATTAACCAGAGGAAGTAGACCTTGTACAATAGAATAACGTTCTTCTTTATTGATATACGGCAAGGGGGTATAATTTCCTGTTGTGTCACATTTTTTTGTGTTCATGCTAGCTTCTCCTATTTGAGTGGTTAAAGTATATCTAGCGGTATTGTTTTGTTACTGAAAATATGTGCGTGGAATATATGTTGTTTTGTAATGGGTGATATGGCTTTTGTTTTTTATAAAAATGGATATTTCAGTAGTTTCTATATATCTATCTTCTTTCTTTTTACTTGATGGGTAAGACTTTCCATTATTGTACCAGACCATCGAATATTCTGATTTTAAATAGCAGGAAGCATTTTCGTTATCTATAAAATTACAAGTAAAACCCAAAATATCAAATATATTCCTGTTTCCTGTGGAGTAAAAAGAATAAATATTTTCCTCTATCAATTTATTGAGATTTATAAGGCTTTCAGGGATGGTTGAATTGCTATTATAATGGCGAACAACATTGATTTTGCTATTTCTAATTTCGGAAAAATGACTATGATCATTTCTCAGCCATTCCCCTACTTTTCCTTTTGAAACTTTAGAGTAATCATAATCAAAAGGAAGTCTCATTATGCAAGCTCCCAATAAGAACATAAAAAAAATCAAAGTTCCTTTTGCTTTCATCTCTCTTTTCCTTACGGTAGCAAAGAAGCACTGAAACCGTCGTGGAAACAGTGCAAAATTCCGTTTGCTTTTCTTGTGTGGTTCATTCTGTTAACCAAACCGAGGAAATATTGGGGTAAACCGTAACAGAAAGATTTTTGCATGGCAAATTTTTTAAACTTCTGTAGAACAGATGAATCTGTCTGTCTAGGATGTCGCTGCGTATGTGGCGTCGCTTTATCGGCAGGTAATGCTGTGCGGGTGGGTTGCGTCGGGATGGAGCAAGATGCCATGTTTATTTTTCTCTCGCTGTTGAGCAATTTTTGTCGTCAGGAAACGCTTGTTATGGGAAAAAAGGCGATACAAAGCGATTTTTGTGGTTGTTTTTTTACCGCGATAAGCGCTTTTGGTTGAGAAAATATACCGTTTGAGTTGGGTATTTAAGGGGTGCTGCCGTAGTGGATGGGGAGGGTGAAGCGGATGCAGGCACCGCCTAGGGTGTCGCTGTGGCCGGCGCTGATGCTGCCGCCGTGTTCGGTGATGATTTTTTTGACGATGGCAAGGCCTAATCCGCTACCTTTGTTTTTGCTGGTGATGTAGGGTTCGAAGGGGTCTTTGCTGAGGTCGGCGAAGCCGGGGCCGTTGTCTTCGAGGCTGATGCGGATGAGGTTGTCGCCGAGGCGTTCGCTGCGCCAGAGGAGGGCGAGGCCATCGGCGCGGGCTTCGAAGGCGTTTTTGACGAGGTTGATGAAGACTTGTTGCATTTGTACGGGGTCGGCGGCAACGGGCGGGAGGTTGTCTTCTAGGGCGTATTGGAAGTGTTGGTCGACGTAGAGTTCGCTGGCTTTGTGGATGAGGGCGTTGATGTCGGCGGCGATGGTGCGCATGGCCAAGGGTCGGGCGAAGATGCCGAATTCGCTCACCAAAGTGCGCATGGTTTCGACTTGGTCGATGATGGTGGTGGTGGCTTTGCCGAGGAGTTCGCGGTCGGCGCTGTTTTCGAGTTTGTCGCTGAGTTTGCGTTGCAGGCGTTCGCTTTGCAGGCGTATGGGGGTCAAGGGGTTTTTGATTTCGTGGGCGAGGCGTTTGGCGACTTCTTCCCAGGCGGCGTTGCGCTGGTTGTGGAGGAGTTCGGTGATGTCGTCGAAGACGATGACTTGGCCGCCTCTGACGCGTTTGCCGGCTTCGATGAGGTGGCTGCCGTGGCACATGAGGACTTTGCGTTGGCCGAAGCGGGAGAGGGTGACTTCTTGTTGCCAGTTGGCAAGGTGCGCGCTGAGGGGTTCGGCTAGGGCTTGCATGAGTTCTTCGTAGCCGTCCTGGATGTCGTCGCCAGCGGGCAGGGGTTGGTTGACGCGGGCGGCAAGCGGGGTGTTCAGGATGGCGCTGGCGCTGACGTTGAAGGTTTGCAGTTCGCGGCGGTGGTTGAAGGTGATGACGCCGGCGGTGAGGTTGTCCATGATGGTTTCGAGGTAGGCTTTTTGTTCGGTGAGGGCGCGTTGCGCGCTGCTGGCGTTTTGTTCGGCGTCGGCAAGGGCGGCGGTCATGGCGTTGAAGTGGTCGCCGAGTTTGCCGAGGTCGTTTTTCGGCATGCCGCTGACGCGGGCGGCGAAGTTGCCGTCGGCGACTTTGCGGGTGGCGAAGATGAGTTTGCGCAGGGGGCGGGTCATGTGTTCGCCGAAGAGGATGCTGAGCCAGAGGATGATGAGGAGGGTGAGGGTCAAAATCAGGGCGAGGACGACGAGGATGGTGGTGGTGATGTGGGGCTGGAGGTATTCGTAGAAGCGGTGTTCCTTGTAGTTGATGCGCACGGAGTCGGCGAGCGAGTTGAAGGAGTCGGGCATGGCGTAGCTGGCGTGGAGGTAGTAGCGGTCGCTGCCGAGTTTGTCGATGTCGGCGAAGACGTCGATGGTGTATTCGTGGTCGGTTTCGGAGAATTCGTAGAATTCCTGTTGTTCGTCGATGCGCAAGAGGGTGTCGTAGGCGAGTGTTTCCACGGCGAGGACGTCGGTGTCTCTGTGGGCAAAGGCGACGACGATGCCGTAGCGGTCGAAGACGGCGAGTTCGATGGCGCCGCTTTGCCGGCGCATGGCTTCGAGGTTGTTGACGAGTTCGCCGTAGCTTTGGCGGCTGATGAGGTCGCTGAGATAACGGGTTTGCTCGAGCGCTTGTCCGGCGCGGAGGTTGGCAGAGGTGCGGGTGAGTTCGAGGGCGTCTTCCATGGCGGTGCTGACCCGGCTGTTGAAGGTTTTGCCGAGGTCGTAGGAGAGGAATTGCCAGGAGAAGAAGGCGATGATGACGATGGGGACGAGGCTGGCAGCGGTCATGCTGACGGCGAAGGAGAGCGAGAGGCGCGCGCCGCTGCTGTCTTGGCGGCGCAGGCGGCGCAGGAGGGCGAAGATTTGCCAGAAGACGATGCCGGTGAGCGCGCACATGCTGGTGGCGGCGAGGATGAGGAGGGTGAGGTAGTGGCTGTTGGGCGTTTCCGGGCGGGTGGCGGAAGCGCTCAGGAGGTGCAGCGAGAGCAGGGTGAGACCGATGCTGAAGACACCGGCGGCAAGGGAGAATACGACGCGGTTTGCGCCTAGCGGACGGGCGGACATGGGTGCCATTCGCTTTCGATGTGCCAGGCGCGGTTGACGAGGGCATCGAGTTGCAGGGAGACGGGGAGTTGCGCTTTGTCCAGACGCAGGCGGATGTCGGCGTGGTAGTCGCGGTTGGGTTCAAGGGTGGCGGCGACGGGGAGGTTGCGCACATGGGTGGCGCGGGCAAGGGCGTCACCGAGGTAGGCGAAGGAGAGGCGCTGGGTCGGGGTTTCGAGGATGTATTGTTGGGAGAGGGGGTTGTAGCTTAGGTGCTGGCGGTATTCGAGGGTGCGGTGTCCCGGCCGCCACGGGCGGCTCTGGCGCAGGCGGATGTCGTAGACCAGGGCGAGGGTGAGGCCGCTTTTCACGGCGGTGACCGGGTCATCGGGGAGGATGAGGCTGGCGCGGATGTCGAGGGAGAGGGCGTGGTCGCGGATGTGGCAGGCGAGGCTGTCGATGCGCGCGTTTGCCCATGATGTGGCGGCGAGGACAAGCGGCAGGAGGGCGGCGAGGCGTTTCATGATTTGCCCAGCAAGGCGTAGAAGAAACCGTCGCCGTGGGCGTCGGGGAGGTGCAGATGGCCAAAGCCGGTGTCGGTGGCGTGCGGCGGCGCGATGGGCAGGAGGCGCGCGTCGGCATGGCGGGCGAGGAATTTTTTCACGACTTGCTGGTTTTCTGCGGGCAGCACCGAGCAGGTGGTGTAGAGGAGGCGGCCGCCCGGTTTCAGCGTTTGCCACAGGGTTTGCAGCAGTTGGCTTTGGGTGTGGGGCAGGCGGGCGAGGTCGTGCGTTTCGCGGAGGAAGGCGATGTCGGGATGACGGCGCAGCACGCCGCTGCCGGAGCAGGGGGCATCCAGCAAAATGGCGTCGAAGGGTTGGCCGTCGTACCAGGCGGCGAGATCGGCGGCATTGGCATGGCGCAGGGTGGCGCTTTGCCGCAGGCGGTCGAGGTTGTCCTCTACGCGTTGCAGGCGCTGGGCGTCGTGGTCGAGGGCGACGAGTGCCGCGCCGGGCGCGAGTTCGAGGAGATGGCCGGTCTTGCCGCCGGGGGCGGCGCAGGCGTCGAGCAAGCGTTCGTTTGCCTGCGGGGCGAGGAGGAGGGCGGCCTGCTGTGCGGCGGCGTCCTGCACCGAAAGCTGTCCGTCGGCAAAGCCGGGGATGTCGTGGAGGTTGGCGGCGTGGGTGAGGGTCACGGCTTGCGGGGCGAGGGGGTTGGCCGTGGCGGTGTTCATGGTTTGCAGCCACGCGTCGCGGTCAAGCGCGGGGGCGAGGCGCAGGGTGAAGGGCGGCGGGTGGCTTGCGGCATGGGCAAGCGCTTGTGTGGCCTGGGGCTGGGCGCGGGCGAGCCAGTCGGGCAGGTTGTGGACGAGGCTGGCATCAAGCGCTTGCTGCCAGTGCGCGCGTTCGCGCTGCACGCGGCGCAGTACGGCGTTGATCAGCCCTTTGGCGCGGGCGCTGCCGTTTTTTTCCGCGAGGGCGACGGTGTCGTGAATGACGCCGTGGTCGCCGAGGTTCATGCGCAGCAATTGCCAGAGGCCGAGGTTGAGGAGGATGGCGGGTACATGGGCGTTGGCGCGCAAAGGGGTGGTGAGGAGCTGGTCGCGCACATGGCAGAGGGCGCGGTAATTGCGCAGGGTGTCGTAGACCAGGGTGTGGTAGAGGGCGCGGTCAGGCGCGCGTACCCGCGCTTTGGCCGGTTCGAAGATGCGGCTCAGCGAACGTTTTTCGCCGATGACGCTGTGGATGGTGTTGAGGGCGGCTTGGCGGGCGTTCATGAGAAGCGCTTTCCGTTGAGGGGGCGGCCGTGGCGCAGCGCGGCAGCGTCGGCCACGGGCTTGCCTGGCCATTGCAGGCGGGTGATGCGCAGGGTGGCACCGTTCACGGCGACATCAAGGCCGTTTTCATCATGGGCGATGACGCTGCCCGGCGGCAGGCCGCTGTCGCGGGCGATGAGGGCGGCGCGGTGGATGCGCAGGGTGTCGCCCTCCAGTTGGGCGTGGGCGACGGGGAAGGGGGAAAAGGCACGGATGCGGCGCGCGATGAGGGCAGGGTCGGCGTGCCAGTCGATGGCGGCTTCGTCCTTGTGCAGCTTGTGGGCGTAGGTGGCGAGGGCGTCGTCCTGCGGCACGGGCGCGCCGTCGGCTGCGAGAATGGCAGGGAGCGCTTGCAGCAGAGTGCGCGCACCGAGGGGCATGAGCTGGTCATGCAGTTCGCCGCCGGTGATGGCGTCATCAATGAGGAGGGTAGCGCTGTGCCATACCGGGCCGGTGTCCAGTCCCGCTTCCATTTGCATGATGGCGATGCCGGTTTGTGTGTCGCCCGCTTCGATGGCACGCTGGATGGGGGCGGCACCGCGCCAGCGCGGCAGCAGCGAGGCGTGGATGTTGATGCAGCCGAGGCGCGGCAAGTCGAGAAACCACGGCGGGAGCAAGAGGCCGTAAGCGGCGACGATGATGAGGTCGGGCGGGGGCAGATGGGCAAAGGGCGGGGCGTCGCGCAGGAGTTTTTCCGGTTGCTCGACGGGAATGCCGTGGGCGAGGGCGACGGTTTTCACTGGCGATGCGCTCAGTTTGCGGCCACGCCCGGCGGGGCGGTCGGGCTGGGTGAGTACCGCTTCCACGGCGTAGCGCCCGTCGTCGATCAGGGCTTGCAGGCTGTGCGCGGCAAATTCAGGGGTGCCGGCGAACCACAAACGCGGACGCTTCATGCTTGTTTCAGGCTTTTCGCGAGTTTCTTTTCCAGACGCTCGCGTTTCAGGCGCGAGAGATGGTCGATGAAAAGCACGCCGTTCAGATGGTCGATTTCGTGCTGGATGCACACGGCGAGCAGGCCGTCGGCATCGTCTTCCACGACGTTGCCGTCAAGCGTGTGATAGCGGTAGCGGATGCGCGCCGGGCGCTCGACATCGGCGTATTGGCCGGGTAGCGACAGGCAGCCTTCCTGATAGACGGATTTTTCCGCACTGGCGGAGAGAATTTCCGGGTTGATCAGTACCTGCTTGACCGAAGACGCGACCTCGTCGGTTTCCACGCCGTTGTCGTCTACCTGATAAGTCGGCACGTCCAGCACCACGATGCGCTCGTGAATGTCCACCTGGGTGGCGGCAAGGCCGATGCCGCGCGCCTCGTACATGGTGGCAAACATGCGTCCGGCAATCTCGGCCAGGCGCGGGGAAAAGTCGGTAACAGGTTTGGCGGTGAGGCGCAAGTGGGGGTGGGGGTGGATCAGAATCGGGTATTTTTCCATGAAACTCTCGTGCGTAAACCAGTGTCTGTGAATAAAACATGACACAATGGTATGAATTCGTACTGAAAGCCGTTATTATACGGAAACATCCCTATGGGTTAAACACAACGGAAACATATATCGGATAGGAGAAAGGCCGTATGAAACGCCGGATTAATGGATTAGCAGTGGCGCTCGCCGTGATTTTGGTCGGCTGCACCAACCCCAAGGAACCCTTCCTCGACCGGGGCGAAAAACCGTCGGAAATCTGTTTGCCCAATGGCCAGTTTGGCGCCCGCATCGACACCGACAACGCATTCCAGCCCGACGCGCCGATGCGCTATGTGGTGCAGCGCGGCGATACCCTGTGGGGCATTTCCAAGCGCTTCCTGATTTTGCCGTGGTACTGGAAGGAAATCTGGTACGACAACCCGCAGGTGCGCAACCCGCACATGATTTATCCGGGCGACGTGCTCACCGTGGTCAACCTCAACGGCAAGAAGCACATCATGATCGGCGAGGCGAATCCGCAATATCACGGCTCGCATACCGGACGCCACACCAAGGGCGGCCTGCCCATCTACAAATACACGCCGCAGGCGCATGATGAAAACATCTTCAACCAGCCGATCACCATTGCTGGCAGCTCGGTACATGCCCATGCCCTGAAAAACCGCATCATGAAGCCGCATGAAATCCAGGCGCTGCCTTTCGTGTTCGGCAACGGCAGCGAATACCTGACGCTGACCCAGCAGCAGGAAATCTTTGCGCGCGGTGCGACCCACAGCAACGCCGAGCATTACGGCATCTACCGCGTTGGCGACCCGATTTTCGATCTCGACAAGGCACGCCGCAAATCCGGCAAAGACAAGGTTCAGCCGCTGGCCTACGAAGTGCGCCATATCGGCGATGCCATGGTCACTGGCAAGGATTACCAGCGCGATTTGCTCAAACTCAAGCCGCTGGAGCTGATCGAGCCGCTGCACGAGCAGGATGTGCTTCTGCCCATCAATGTTTACGAGGAGTCCAACTACTTCCCGAAACTGCCGTCGCCGCAGTGTGATCGCGGCTATATCGTCGACAAGATGAACAAGACCAGCCTGTCCATCCGCGAGTTCGACACGCTGATCACCAGCTTTGGCCGCAACGACGGCGCGGAAGTGGGCGACATCTGGAAAATTGCGCGCATGACCTCGCCGCGCGTCATTCAGGGACAAACCATTGACGTGCCGCCGCGCGAAGTGGGCAGCCTGATGATCATCCGCGTGTATGACGACGTGAGCATCGGCTTCGTTCTGGATTCCACCCAGAACATTCTGGAAACCGACGCCCTCGTTCGGCCTTGACGGACAAGGCGCTGCTGGCCTGGTGTTCGCTGTGGCGGGCGCCGGGTGTCGGCATCAAAAGCTATCTGAAACTTCTGGAGATTTTCGAATCTCCGGAAGTTTTTTTCGCTTTGGGCGAAGCGGAAATCCGCAAGCGCCTGCCCGATGTTGCCGCCAGCAAATGGCGCGCCTGGCGGGAAGCCGCAGGCAGTGGCGAAGCGGACATGGCCTGGCTTGCCCAGGGCGAGGGACGCCATATTCTCACCCTGCACGATCCGCTCTATCCCGAACTGTTGCGCCAGATCGATGACCCGCCGCCGCTGCTTTTCGTGCATGGCGAAGTCGGGGCGTTGTCGGCGGCGCAAGTGGCCATTGTCGGCAGCCGCAATGCCACCGTCCCCGCGCTGCAAACCGCGCGCGCCTTTGCCGGAGAACTGGCGAAACACGGCTGGGTGGTGACGAGCGGTATGGCCCTGGGCGCGGATGGCGCGGCGCATGAGGGCGCACTGGATGCGGGCGGTTTGACCGTTGCCGTGGTCGGCACCGGGTTGGATCGCGTCTATCCCGCGCGGCACAAGGCGCTTGCCCACCGTATCGTGGCGCAAGGTGCAATGGTCTCCGAGTTTCCCATCGGCACCGGCGTGCGCGGCAACCATTTCCCGCGCCGCAACCGCATCATCAGCGGATTGGCCACCGGAGTATTGGTGGTCGAAGCCTCGATGCAAAGCGGTTCTTTGATCACGGCGCGCATGGCGCTCGACCAAGGGCGGGAGGTCTTTGCCATCCCCGGTTCCATTCATCATCCGCTCGCCAAGGGCTGCCACCAGCTGATCAAGCAGGGGGCGAAACTCACGGAAAGCATTGCCGACATGCTCGAAGAGTTGCCAGCCGTGCAGGGTGTTAGCGTCGTGCCGGACACGGAAAGCGGCGCACAAACCACGCCAGCGGCAGAAGCGGCAGCCGTGGATGCGCCCACGCAGGCGGTACTTGATGCCCTTGGTTTTGCCCCTGCCTCGCTCGACGATCTGGTGGCGCGTACCGATTTGACGGGCGCGGAAATTTCCGCCATCCTGTTGATGCTTGAGCTGGATGGACAGGTGGCTGTGCTGCCGGGTCAGCGCTTCCAGCGCATTTGACCACAAGGGAGGCATCATCGTGCGAGAGTCGGTGATAGACGTATTGTTTTACCTGTTTGACGATTTGCTGCCCGGCCATGACCGGCCGGAAACCGATTTGCAGGAAATGGCGCATTGGCTGAACGAAGCCGGTTTTTCCGCAGAAGATGTGGCGCGTGCCATGCAGTGGTTTTACGAGCTGAGCCAGCTGGTCGGCTCGGCAGCGTCAGAAGCCACGCCAAGCGAAGCGGTGCGTGTCTTTGCTGCCGAAGAATGCCGCGTGCTGGATGCCGACGCGCGCGATTATTTGCAGGGACTGCTGCGCTGTGGCGCGCTTGATCACGCCCTGCTGGAAAAAGTGGTGGAACGCCTGACGGCGCTCGACGAAAAGCTGGACATGACCGCCGTGCGCTGGGTAACGGCGCTGGTCGTCCTCAACGTTTACGACGGCAACATCCCCGAGCGCGCCCAGATGGCGTTGCAGGAAGATTGGCTTTATCCGGCAACCCGGATAGTTCATTAACAGATGACGAAAATCATGAGCAAACATTTATTGATTGTCGAATCGCCGGCCAAGGCGAAAACCCTCAACAAATACCTCGGCAAAGACTACGAAGTGATGGCCTCCTACGGCCATGTGCGTGATCTGGTACCGAAAAACGGCGCAGTCGATCCCGAACGCGATTTTGCCATGGATTACGAAATCATCGAGCGCAACGCCAAGCACGTCGCGGGCATCACCAAAGCGCTGAAAGACGCCGATTCCCTCTTGCTCGCAACGGACCCCGACCGCGAAGGCGAAGCCATCTCCTGGCATCTCTACGAACTCCTCAAAGACAAGGGCGCCCTGAAAAACAAGGCCGTACACCGCGTCGTCTTCCATGAAATCACCCAGCGCGCGATCCGCCACGCCGTGGAAAACCCGCGCAGCATCGCCATGGATCTCGTCAACGCCCAGCAGGCGCGCCGCGCCCTCGACTACCTCGTCGGCTTCAACCTCTCGCCGCTCCTCTGGCGCAAAGTCCAGCCCGGCCTCTCCGCCGGCCGCGTACAATCGCCAGCGCTACGCATGATCGTCGAGCGCGAACGCGAAATTGAAGCCTTCCAAACCGAGGAATACTGGAAAATCACCGCCAGCGCCGCCCAGAGCAAGCAGCCCTTTGTTGCGCAACTCTCGGTCTACGATGGCGAAAAAGTCAAACAATTCACCTTCAACAACGAAACGGACAGCCAGGCCGCCATCGACTTCCTGAAAACGCGCGCCAACGGCACATTGCTTGTCGATGACGTCGTCGCCAAAGACCGCCGCCGCCATCCCGCCGCCCCCTTCATCACCTCCACCCTGCAACAGGAAGCGGCGCGCAAGCTGCGCTACTCCGCACAACGCACCATGCGCCTCGCCCAGCGCCTCTACGAAGAAGGCTACATCACCTACATGCGCACCGATTCGGTCAACCTCGCCCAGGAAGCCATTGCCGACATCCGCGCCTGGATCGGCGAGCAATACGGCAAGGATTATCTGCCCGCCAAACCGCGCAGCTACACCACCAAATCCAAAAACGCCCAGGAAGCGCACGAAGCCATCCGCCCCACCGACATCCGTCTCAGCGCGGAAAAACTGGGCGCGCTCGGCGTCGACGAACGCAAACTCTACGACCTCATCCGCAAGCGCGCGCTCGCCTCGCAAATGGAATCCGCCGTCCTCGAACAAGTCAGCATTGATCTCAACGCCGGCGACGACAACCGCTACCAATTCCGCGCCACCGGCTCCACCATCAAATTCGCAGGCTTCATGAGCGTCTACCTCGAAGACCAGGACGACGCCCTCGAAGAAGAAGGCGGCATCCTCCCCGCCATGCAAAAAGGCGAACGCATCGCGCTTGCCGACATCACGGGCAGCCAGCACTTCACCGCACCGCCGCCGCACTACAGCGAAGCCAGCCTCATCAAAGCCCTCGAAGAAAAAGGCATCGGCCGCCCCTCCACCTACGCCAGCATCATCTCCACCCTCCTGAACCGCGAATACGTCGAACTCGACAACCGCCGCTTCGTCCCCACCATGATCGGCAAAGTCGTCAACGACTTCCTCACCAACCACTTCGAACGCTACGTCGACTACGACTTCACCGCCCGCCTCGAAGACGAACTCGACGCCGTCTCGCGCGGCGAACAGGAATGGAAACCCCTCCTCGGCGAATTCTGGCACGACTTCTCCGGCACCATCGACGCCAAAAAAGACATCTCGCGCGAAGAAGTCATGCAAGCGCGCGAACTCGGCCCCGACCCGAAAACCGGCAAACCCGTCAGCGCCCGCTTTGGCCGCTACGGACCCTTCGTCCAAATCGGCAGCAAAGACGACGAAGAAAAACCGCGCTTCGCCAGCATCCCCGCCGACTGGAACGTCGAAAAAATCACCCTCGAACAAGCGCTCGACCTCTTCAACCTGCCGCGCAGCTTGGGCCACACTGACGAAGATGAGGAAATCGTCATCAACATCGGCCGCTTCGGCCCCTACGTCCGCTTCGGCAAACGCTTCGTCTCCCTGCCCAAAGAAGAAGACCCGCTCACCGTCAGCCGCGCCCGCGCCCTCGAACTCATCGAAGCCAAAAAAGAAGCCGACCGGCAAAAATACATCAAAGAGATAAAATCAGGCGATGAGACATTACAAGTTCTAAATGGTCGCTTTGGCCCATATGTAACGAATGGTACTATTAACGCATCTATACCAAAAACGATAGTACCTGACGACCTCACCCTCGAACAGGCGCTGGAACTGCTGGAAAAAGCCAAGGAACGCAAAGCCAAGCGCGGCGGCAGCACAGCCAAAGCGAAAAGCGGCAAAAGTACCACGGCGAAAACGGCCAAAGCGGGCAAAACCCCCGCGAAAACCGCCAGCAAAACCGGCACCGGCAAAAAAAGGACAACAGGTACGCGCAAAGCGAAACCCAAAGAAGAGTAACAAGTCATGACGACGCACAACGAACTGGACGACCTCCGCCACGGATTCGGCTTCCTGATGCACGACGCCACCCGCCTGATGAACCGCTACTACGACCGCCGGGTACGCACCTACGGCATCACCCGCACCCAGTGGACACTCCTCACCTACCTCTCGCGCTACGAAGGCGTCAGCCAAACACGCCTTGCCGAATACATGGACCTCGCGCCCATGACACTCACCCGGCAAATCGACAAACTCGAAGAAGACGGCCTCCTCGACCGCCGCCAGGACCCGCAGGACAGACGCACCAACCTCATCTACCTCACGGAAAAAAGCCAACCACTGATGAACCACATGCACAACATCGCCGTCGAAGCCAAAGAAGCGGCGCTGAAAAACTTCAGCGAAGAAGAACGCCGCCTGCTGCGCGACTACCTCGCCCGCGTGCGCGAAAACATGGCCAGCGCCTGACACCCATCCGCCAGCCCACCCGCAAACACCCACCGCAACGTGGGTGTTTTTTATGAAAAATCATAAAAATGGCAAAAATGATGGTTTTTTACCATTATGAAGCGCTTATCGTGAGAAATTTTCTCATGATAAGCGCTTGACGATGAGAAAATTTCTCAACAATACGTAGGGTGGGTGTAAACCCACCGTCGCGAAGCGATAGTAGGCTGGGTTAGCGGCAACGCCGCGTAACCCAGCGCGATCTTTGAAAGCATTGCTGGGTTACGGCTACGCCTAACCCAGCCTACAAAACTGAGTTCGGGATAAGAGAATGATCATCCTTGAATGATCTTTCGAAATTTTCCATGGAATGACAATCCATTACTTTCTCGTCCTTCGGACGAGCTGGCAGAGCCAGTCGCCCTGCTTGCGGGGGAGGGACAGGGTGGGGATGTTGAAAACGAAGTTTTCATTTCCACAGGCAGGAAGCGGCATCCCGTGCGCTTTCCCCGCGAATCCACTATGCTGCGCGTCATCTCATCCGCCCCGCCCCGCCATGCACGCCTCCCGCAAGCTCGTCCTCATTCACGGCCTTTTCCTCAACCGCCACATCATGGGCAGGCTCGCCCGCCATTTCCGCCGTCGTGGCTGGCAAGTTCTCACCCTCGATTACCCCACCACCCGGCAAACACTGGCGGACACCGCCGCCGATTGGCTACCGCGCATTCAGGCCTTTGCCGCAGGCGACAGTGTCGATGCCGTCGGCCACAGCCTCGGTGGGCTGCTGATTCGCCATCTGCAGGCGCAATGGCCGCAGGGTTTTCACCGCGTCGTCACCCTCGGCACGCCGCACAACGGCAGCGTGACCGGCGCGTATTTCCACGGTTTCGCCAAAGGCGCGCTTATTGGCCAGGCCTGGCCGCACGGGCTGGATGGTCACGCACCCGCGTGGCATGCCGATATTCCCCTGTTGAGCATTGCGGGGACGAAGAACACCGGCGTTGGCAGCCTGTTCGGGCTGTTTCGCGACCAGGCGGGGGATGGCACGGTTACGGTGGCGGAAACGCGGCTGGCGGAAGCTGCTGCCTATTGCGACCTGCCGTACAGCCACACCGGGATGCTGTTCGCGCGCGAGATTGCCGACGTGGCGACGGCGTGGCTGGGGGAGCGTGCGCATCCGCAGATTTTTACAGATTTTCATAAAATTTCTTAAAATGGTGATTTTTTATCATAATGAAGCGCTTATCGTGAGAAAATTTCTCACAATAAGCGCTTTGAGATGAGAAATTTTCTCATATTGATATTGTGGCGGGTTTGCATTCACCTTGCGAAACGAGGTGTAGGGTGGGTGTAAACCCACCGTCGCGGAGCGATTGTAGGTAACCTGAGTTCGGGATAAGGAAAGCGGATACGTCCACTGGTATAGCGTTGTTCTCCAATCAGTTCCTTCCCCCGCTTGCGGGGGAAGGTGAGGATGGGGGTGTAAAATGCGCAGCATTTTTTACAGCTATGGAATGAAAACTTCGTTTTCAACACCCCCACCCTGTC
>JAUNKJ010000016.1 GCA_030532785.1 Cardiobacteriaceae bacterium | reverse complement strand
AATGAAAACTTCGTTTTCAACACCCCCACCCTGTCCCTCCCCCGCAAGCGGGGGAGGGTAATGGTTTGTCATTTCATAGAAAATTTCGAGAAAACATTCAAGGGTGATCGTTCTCTTATCCCGAACTCAGGTTATTTTTACCACCACCAAGCGCTCATCCCGATAAAAACCCACCACAAAACACCCAAAAACGATAAAAATGCACCCATCCCTCACCGCCCTCGCCACCCCCTTGCGCGACCTCCTCGCCTACCGCGAACGGCCACAACTCTTCGTCCTCCTCATCTACCAATGCATCACCATCGTCGGCTTTACCCTGCTGATGCCGCTGGTCTCCGTGCATTTCGTCTCCGACATCGGCATGACCGCCGCCGTCGTCGGCCTCGCGCTCGCCATCCGCCAAATCAGCCAACAGGGGCTGACCTTCATCGGCGGCATGCTCGCTGACCGCTACGGCCTGAAGCCCATCCTCTGCACCGGCCTCATCATCCGCGCCACCGGCTTCTTCCTCCTCGGCTTCGCCACCACCCACCCCGCCTTCTTCATCGCCCTGCTCCTCACCGGCCTCGGCGGCGCACTCTTCGACGCCCCCTTCCAGGCCGCCACCGTCGCGCTCACCCGCGCCGACGAACGCCGCGAATTCTATCTGCTCGCCAACTACTTGGGCGGCATCGCCGCCACCCTCGGCCCCCTGCTCGGCATGGTCTTGCTCTGGATCGACTTCCGCGTCGTCGGCATCGCCGCAGGAAGCTGCTTCCTCGCCAACGTCATCGTCGCCCTGCGCTACTTCCCCAACACCCGCCCGCCCACCGCAGACGACGGCGACAACACCCCGCAACTCAAACGCCTGATGCGCGACAAAATCTACCTGCGCTTCGTCGCCATCCTCTGCGGCTACTGGTTCGTCGTCATGCAAATCAACATCAGCTTCCCGCTCTTGGCCGAAGCGCTCACCGGCAGCAAAAGCAGCGCCAGCCTTTTCTTCGTCTTCAGCACCGGCTTGACCCTGATCTTGCAATACTTCCTCGTGCGCCGCCTGCAACGCCGCTGGCAAAGCCATCAACTCCTCATCGCCGGCACATTGATAATGACCCTCGGCACCCTCCTCCTCGGCACCTCAGGCAACTTCGCTATCTTCCTCGGCTGGATCGCCGTTTACAGCGTGGGCTTCCTCGTGAGCCGCCCCATGCTCGACGTCCTCATCGCCCACTTGGCGCATCCCAAAGCGCTTGGCCTCTACGTCGGCTTCAGCGGGGTGAGCATCGGCATCGGCGGCGGACTCGGCAACTTCATCGGCGGCTGGCTCTACGACCTCGGCCGCGACCTCGCCCTGCCGATGCTCCCGTGGAGCGTCTTCGCCGTGATCGGCATCGCCACCGCCTGGCAGCTGTGGCTATTCTTCCACCGCCATCCTGATGCAAAAACACAGTAAAAATAGTTATTTCTTAACACTATGAGGCAGTTTTAATGTAAAATCTCTTGGCTAAAAATAGCGGTCGTTTTACTCCGCTTTTTTCTTAATTATTAGGCTGAATAATAAAGATTTCAACGAAGAGTAGTATTTCTCTGCTCCAAGAACTTATCAATTTATTCAGAAAACTTTTTCTTGCATTTTGCTCGAATGGAAAAAACTCTAGACAGAAAATAGGGTACCCACAAGCTTAAGTAATTATTTATTAAACCGCGCTTGATGTTCAATTTAAGCATTATGCTATAAATAATTTAGTAATACTGGAGGGTATTATGATTGTAGGAGTTTTTTTACAGCATTTCAAAATATATCATGGTGTTAATTTCATCCCAATATCAAATGGCAGTAGCTTTTGTGGTTTACTTGGAAACAACGGTGTTGGGAAGAGTTCTGTATTGGAAGCGTTAGATTGTTTCTTTCATTACAATCAAAAAACATGGAATGTTAATATTATAGCTAAAAAAGTAAATTGATAGAAAAATCCTCTATAACTCCTGTTTTTGTGATTGAGAAAGATAAAATACCAAAAAACATAAAGGGAGTACTTGTAAAATTAGATAAGATATTTCGAGAAACCCCAGATGAGAAATTGAGTTTTGCGTCCGGAGGAACGAAAGATCACGTGAAAAACTTATTTCTTAAATTTCGGAGTGACATAATAAAGCAACACAAAGATAAAATAATATTTCCAGTAGGAATAAACTACCTTGGAGAAGTTGGTTTTTCTATATTTGATAGATATATAAAGAAAGAAATTGAATCTCCCGATGATAAAGCACTAGAAATTTTTGATTTTATCAAAGGATTATATGAATATATTTACATACCTAAAGAAATTGACCCAGATTCTTTCACTCAATTAGCTACTAAAGAAATGCAAGTATTAATGGGGGAAACTCTACATCAAGTCATTAAGGACTTAATACCTTCTCATATTTTTGATAGTATCAATAAAAATCTTGCTAACTTTGTCAAGGAAATTGAGAATGAGTTAGGAGACTATACATATAGGACACCTACTAATAGACAACAGAACCTTAGAAAAAACAATATTTATAAATTAATAATAGAGGATTTTTTCAATACTAGAAAGCTACACAGAAAAAATAATAACAACTTCATAGAAATAAACTCCCTAAGCTCAGGAGAAAAACAGAAAGCTATCATAGATGTCGCATATGGATTGCTTAAAAACCATCGCGAAGATGGCCTAAATTTAATTATTGGCATTGATGAACCAGAAAACTCCCTCCACACTTCCGCATGTTTTGAACAATTTAATGCCATATATGAAATAAGCAAACATTGTAGGCAGTTAATATTCTCTTCTCACTGGTATGGCTTTTTACCAGTATTATCAGAAGGGGACGTTTGCGTTATATCTAAAGATGTGGATATCCATAATTTTGATTTGATAAACTTAGGTAACTACAGAGAACAAGTAGAAATCTTATCTTCTAATTCAAAAGGTATATTACCCCACGACATGGGATTGAAAAGTATAACTGATTTTGTTCAATCAGTTATCACAAGCATAACATCTCAGACCCCTTACAATTGGCTAATATGCGAAGGAAGTACTGAAAAAATATATTTTGATTTTTATTTCCGGAATGAAATAAAAACCAGGAATCTTAGGATTATCCCAGTTGGAGGCTGCAAAAAAATCAAAAAGATATACCAAACCATTACTATTTTTTACAATGAAATAAAAGACACCTCCCCCAACAAAGATAAAAATTGGGGGAAAATATTACTACTCTCTGATACTGACTCAGAACTTCTAGAATATAGTACAAACCAACTTGATAAACTAAAATGCCAAAGAATCATTAATGACGAAAAACAAAAAAGAACAATAATGGTTGATATTAATGCTAAGAAAAAATCCCCTGAAACAGAAATTGAAGACTGTCTTGATGGAAAAGCGTTCATAAAAACTCTAGAGTTTTTCAAGGATGAATATCCTGAACTAACAAATATACATATCCAACCTTTGTTACTAGGAAACAAAAACTCTTTTTTCACCCTTAACCTTAGAAATTCTGAAAAAGAAATACTAAAATCCTTCTTAGATCATAACAAAGGGGATGGGAAAGTACAATTTGCAAAAAAATATATAGAAATCGTATCAGAAGAAAATTACGCAGTCCCAGAATGGATTATTGAATTACAAAACTGGTTTAATGAATAATCAAAACCCGCCTTTCGGCGGGTTTTTTCACACAGTGATCAACAAAGCACTCAAGCGTCGAAGGTGAATCCTTCGCCTTCCCGATAGCCCACTTGCACACTGCTGCCGGGCATAAATTTTCCGGCGAGGATGGCCTGCGCGAGCGGGTTTTCGATGTAGGTTTGGATGGCGCGTTTGAGCGGTCTGGCACCGAAGGCCGGGTCGTAGCCGAGTTCGACCAAGTGGGCGAGCGCGTCGTCGCTGATGGCAAAACCGAGTTCGCGTTCGGCGAGGCGTTTTTTCAGGCGCGCGAGCTGGATGTTGGCGATGCCTGCCATGTGCTCTTTGCCAAGCGCGTGGAAGACCACGGTTTCATCGATGCGATTGATGAATTCGGGGCGGAAGTGATCGGCAACGACGGCCATCACCGCGGTTTTCATCTGCTCGTAGTTGCTGTAGTCCATCTCCTGGATGAGGTGTGATCCCAAATTCGAGGTCATGATGATGACGGTGTTGCGGAAGTCGACGGTGCGTCCTTGGCCGTCGGTAAGCCTTCCGTCATCAAGGACTTGGAGGAGGACGTTGAAGACGTCGGCATGCGCTTTTTCCACTTCGTCGAAGAGGACGACGCTGTACGGCTTGCGGCGCACGGCTTCGGTGAGGTAGCCGCCCTGATCGTAGCCGACGTATCCCGGCGGCGCGCCGATGAGTCGGGCAACGCTATGTTTTTCCATGAATTCGCTCATGTCGATGCGGACGATCGCGTCTTCGCTGTCAAAGAGGAATTGCGCGAGTGTGCGGCAGAGTTCGGTTTTGCCGACGCCGGTCGGCCCCAAAAAGAGGAAGGAGCCGATGGGGCGGTTGGGGTCGGAAAGGCCTGCGCGGTTGCGGCGGATGGCGTTCGCCACGGCTTCGACTGCCGTTTGTTGGCCGACGACGCGCGCGTTCAGCACGCTTTCCAGCGACAGCAGTTTTTCCTTTTCGCTTTCCATCATTTTCGCGACGGGGATGCCGGTCCAGCGCGAGACGATTTGCGCGATTTCCTCTTCGGTGACTTTACTGCGTACCAATTGATTTTCCGGCGCATTTTCCGTGCGTTCGCTGCTTTCGAGCTGTTTTTCCAGCGCGGGGATTTTGCCGTACTGGATTTCGCTCATCGCGGCGTAGTCGCCCTTGCGTTTCGCGGCTTCGAGTTCGACGCGCAGGCGGTCGATTTCTTCCTTGATACCGGCGCTGCCCTGGATGCTCGCTTTTTCCGCCTGCCAGATTTCTTCGAGGTCGGCGTATTCTTTTTCGAGACGCGCGATGTCGTCCTCAAGGTCGGCGAGGCGTTTTTTCGAGGCATCATCGTGTTCTTTTTCCAGCGCCAAACGCTCCATTTTCAACTGGATGAGGCGACGGTCGATGCGATCCATGCTTTCCGGTTTGCTGTCGAGTTCCATGCGGATTTGCGCCGCCGCTTCGTCAATCAGATCAATGGCTTTGTCCGGCAATTGGCGGTTGCTGATGTAGCGGTGCGAGAGCACGGCGGCGGCGACCAGCGCCGGGTCGGTGATGTCGATGCCGTGATGCACTTCGTAGCGCTCCTGCAAGCCGCGCAGGATGGCGATGGTGTCTTCCACGCTGGGTTCATCGACCAGCACTTTCTGGAAACGGCGCTCCAGCGCGGCGTCTTTTTCCATGTACTGGCGGTATTCGTCGAGCGTGGTCGCGCCGATGCAGTGCAGTTCGCCGCGCGCCAGCGCTGGCTTCAACATGTTCCCGGCGTCCATCGAGCCTTCGGTCTTGCCCGCGCCGACCATCGTATGAATTTCATCAATGAAAAGAATAATCTGCCCTTGCGCTTTTTCGATATCGGTGAGTACGGCTTTGAGACGCTCCTCAAAATCGCCGCGATACTTCGTCCCCGCCATCAGCGCCGCCAAGTCGAGCGACAACAAGCGCTTGCCTTTCAAACTCTCCGGCACTTCGCCGTTGACAATGCGCTGCGCAAGCCCTTCAACAATCGCGGTTTTGCCCACGCCCGGCTCGCCGATCAGCACCGGGTTGTTCTTGTTGCGGCGTTGCAGAATCTGCATGGCGCGACGGATTTCCTCGTCGCGACCGATCACGGGGTCGATCTTGCCCTGCTCGGCGCGGGCGGTGACGTCGATGGTGTATTTTTTCAGCGCTTCGCGCTTGTCTTCGGCGTTTTCGTCGGTCACGGGCTGTCCTCCACGCAATTGGTCAATCACTTGTTTGAGTTTCTCTTTTTGCACGCCGGCGTGCTTCAGCACCTTGCCCAGCGCGCCGTTGTCCTCGCAGGCGGCAAGCAGGAAAAGCTCGGACGAAATGTACTGGTCGCCATTTTGCTGCGCGTACTTGTCGCAGAGATTCAAAAGACGCGCGCTCTCCGGCGACAGGTTGACCTGCCCGGTGGCGGTGGTTACGCGCGGCAAATCATCGACAATCTTGTCCACAGCCTGGCGCAGCGCGGGGACATTCGCGCCCGCCTGTTGCAGAATGGCAGCGCTCGCCCCGCCCTGCTGACCGAGCAATGCGGCAAAAATGTGCGCCGGTTCAATGTAATTGTGATCCTTGCCCACGGCCAGGGATTGCGCGGTTTGCAGCGCTTCCTGAAAGCGGGTGGTAAATTTCTGTTGCATATGTGTTTCCTTTGCAAGAGTGATAACTGCGAGCCTATATTGAGGCGGCGCGCGCGTTATCAACATTTATTGCGAAAATGTCAGAAAAGCCCCTTGCATCGGCTGCGGATTGATGGCATACCCTGTTTGGCATCACACAAAAGGATAGTGTTTTTTACCACTATGAAGCGCTTGACGTGAGAAATTTTCTCACATAAAGCGCTTCATGATGGTAAAAAAACACTATTTTTGACTATTTTATAAAAAACTATTTTTCAGGAATATAATGCGCGCTTTGTTTTTCGGAGACGCACATGAGCCAGTACTATACCGGCGCACGGATTTTTGACGACGGCCGCCTGCTGCAAGGCTTTGCCCTGCATGTGGAAAACGGACGCACCCAGGCATTGCTGCCGGAAAGCGCAATCCCCGAAGGCGCGCCGCGCAAGGCGCTCCCCGGCGGCATCCTCACCCCCGGCTTTGTCGAAACCCAGGCCAACGGCGGCGCGGGCATCCTCGTCAACGAGCGTTTCGACGCCGACGCCCTTGCCCAAGTCCTCGCCGGACACCGCCAGTTCGGCACCGTGGCAATGTTGCCCACCTTTATTACTGATTCACAAGACAAATACCACGCCGCCATTGCCAGCATCGCGCAGGCGGTACGCGACGGCGTCCCCGGCATCGTCGGCGGCCATTTTGAAGGGCCTTTCCTCAATCCCGCGAAAAAAGGCACGCATCAGCCGCGCTTTCTGCGCGTCCCGGACGAACGCGATTTCGCCGTCTACGCGCAGCACGGCGAATACCTGCAACACAGCATCCTGTCGCTCGCCCCGGAACAACTCGCGCCCGGCACCATTGCGCGCATCAAGCCGCACATCCCGCAAATCAACATGGCGCACAGCATGGCAACGCACGAGGATTTGGAACGCGCCGTCGGCGAAGGACTCACCGGCATCACCCATCTTTTCAACGCCATGGCGGCGATGGAAGGCCGCAACCCCGGCGCGATTGGCAGCGCCGCCGCGCTTGGCTTGCAGGCAGGCATCATCGCCGACGGCGTCCACGCCCACCCCTACTCGCTGCTCGCCGCCTACCGTATGCTCGGCAAAACGCAATTGATGCTGGTCACGGATTCGATGCACACGATTGGCGTCGACGGCATTAGCGAATTCGACCTCATGGGCATCAAAGTGTTCGTCGACGGCAACCGTCTGGTCAACGAATACGGTTCGCTCGCCGGGGCGCACATCAACATGCTGCAATGCGTGCAAAACGCGGTGCGCTTCATGCAGGCCGACATCGCGAGCGCCCTGACCATGGCCATCGCGACGCCTGCGCGCTACATCGGCCTGCCGCAACTGGCACGCATTGCCGAGCGCCGCGTGCAAGACATCCTCTGGCTCGATGAGGCACTGGCGCTGCGGGAATGGGCGTGAGGCGTTTCTGACAGCGTGTAGGCTGGGTTAGTCCGAAGGACGTAACCCAGCAAATATGGCAAATGTCGCGCTGGGTTACGCGGCGTTGCCGCTAACCGGATAAGATGAAATGAGAAAATTTTTCACACGAAAGCGCTTTTCGTGCAAAAATTTCTCACACAAAGCGCTTCTTCATGGTAAAAAACCACCATTTTAAGCATTTTGCAGCGATTGCAAGAATGCAAAATGTACGGTTACGCGCCTGCGGCGCTAACCGTACCTACACGCATGGCAGCAATATCCGCACACAAAAAAACCCGCAGTGACGGTGATGGATCACTGCGGGCGTTTAAGGCGCCTTCCGGCGCATCGATATTCCCTTATCGAGCCACCTCCCTGTGGCTTGTTGCCAAAATCCTGGTCTGCATGGCAGTGGCAACGCTTTACTCGTAGCATTATCAATGCCATCCAGATTATTTAATGGCGAAACAATACCAAACGTCCACGTTTCGTTCATCTTGGGCAAAATAACCAATATTCCTTGCATTTCAAGGCAGATAGCGTTTTGTGACAAAAACGTGAATTTTTGTACACAACACCGTATGCAACGCTGGCAAATGGGAAAAAGACGCAAATGCGGATAAAAAATGTGCGCTTTTTCCCATTTTGTGCCAAGTGACAAAAATTTTCACGGAAACAAAAAAGTGTCAATTTTTGTCGCAACCTTGCAACAATGCTGCAAGAGTTGTTGTATTTCAACCAATTGTTTTTACGTCAGCTTCGCAACAAATGGTCAAAGGCGGCCAGCGCGGCTTTTGCCCCCTCGCCCATGGCGATGACGATTTGCTTGTAGGGCACGGTGGTCACGTCGCCGCAGGCGAAGATGCCGGGGACATTGGTTTCGCATTTGGCGTTGATCTCGATTTCGCCGAATCGGGTTTTCGCAATGTTTTCAGGGACGAAGTCGCTGTTGGGCACGAGGCCGATTTGCACGAAAACGCCCGCGAGCGGCAGGGTGTGTTCCGCGCCGCCAGTGCGCTCCTGGTAGCACAGCGCCTCAACTTTGCCATTGGCAGCGCGGATGGATTGGGTGGCAACGCCGGTCAATACTTTGATATTACTGCGCTTGGCCATGGCATCGACGAGAACCTGGTCAGCTTTCAAGCTGTCGGCAAATTCGAGGACGGTCACATGATTCACGATGCCCGCGAGGTCGAGCGCCGCTTCCACCCCTGAATTGCCGCCGCCGATGACGGCGATGTCCTTGCCCTTGAAGAAGGGGCCGTCGCAATGCGGGCAGTAGGCAACGCCGTTGCCGATGTTTTCCCTTTCGCCGGGGACGCCGAGTTCGCGCCACTTTGCGCCGCTCGCGATGATGACGGTGCGGCTTTCAATGATTTCGCCGGTGGAGAGTTCAACGCGGTGGGTTTTGTCGCCGGTGGTAAGCGTTTTCACGCTCAGATTGTCCTTGACGGTCACGGGGTAAGCGGAAAGATGCTGGTGCAGGTTGCCCGCGAGTTCGGGGCCGGTGGTTTTCGCCACGGAAATGAGGTTTTCGATGTCCATCGTGTCCTTGACCTGCCCGCCGATGCGATCCGCCACGAGCGTGACCGCCACACCCTTGCGCGCGGCATAGATGGCGGCCGCCACGCCCGCCGGGCCACCGCCGATGACGAGGACATCCTGCAACGGCAGGCTGCTCTGCGCCTTGCCCGCGAGCTGCGGGTATTTTTCCAGCAGTTTTTCCACGAGGCGCGCGGTATCGATCTTGCCGTTGGCGAAGACTTCGCCATTGAGATAGACGGTAGGCACGCCCTGAATGCCGAGCGCTTCGATGCGTTCCTGGAAGAGGCCGCCATCGATCATTTCGTTTTTGATGAGCGGATTCAACAGGGCGAACTGGTTCAGCGCCTGCACCACATCCGGGCAGTTGTGGCAGGAGAGCGATACGAAAGTCTCGAAATGCAGCGGCTGGTCAACACCTTGAATCAACGCCTGAATCGAGGCATCGAGCTTGAGCGCGCTGCCGCCCGCCTGAAGGATGGCGAGGATGAGCGAGCTGAATTCGTGACCGCCGGGAATGCCGCTGAAAACGATGCCGGTATCGCCCGCTTCGTTGCGGATGGCGAAACTGATTGCGCCGAGAGTGTCGTCTTCTGCCAAGACAAGGCGATCTGAAGTGTCGACGATCTGGCTCAAAAACGTTTGCAGTTCCGCGCGTTTGGGATGCTCGCCACGGCCAAGGGCGAGGGTAACGGTTTGGGTGAGCGACGCCATGTATTGCTTCACGGCATCGAGCATGGATGGTTCAAGCATGGGAAATCCTGAGGTAAAAGAGGGGAGCGGTAGGTTGGCGGTGCGTGCGCAGCACGAACCCCAACGTTTTTCCAATGGTTCTGTTGGGGTTCGCCTTGCGGCGGTTATTGAGCCTGCCGAAATGCACCACCAACCTACATTTTGTTCAGAAGATTGAAATGCCATGCAAAAAAGCCGACTCAAGGCCGGCTTTTGCACGCATCGCGGCAGGCGTCAGATTTTGCCGACGAGGTCGAGGCTGGGCTTCAGGGTTTCCTGGCCTTCTTCCCACGCCGCCGGGCAGACTTCGCCGTCGTGGTTGGCAACGTATTGCGCAGCTTTGAGTTTGCGCACCATGTCCTTGGCGCTGCGGCCGATGCCGAGGTCGTGGATTTCCGCCACCTTGATCAGCCCTTCCGGGTTGACGAGGAAAGTGCCGCGCAGGGCGACGCCGTCTTCCTCGATCATCACGTCAAAACCACGGGCGAGAACGCCAGTCGGGTCGCCAAGCATCGGGTAGTTGATCTTGCCGATGGCGTCAGAAGTGTCATGCCACGCCTTGTGCACGAAATGGGTGTCGCAGGAGACGGAATAGACTTCCGCGCCGAGCTTCTGGAATTCGTCGTAATGCTTGGCCATGTCCTCCAGTTCGGTGGGGCAAACGAAGGTGAAATCCGCCGGGTAGAAGATGAAAATCGCCCACTTGCCGCGCACGTCTTCGTCGGTCACGGTCTTGAACTCGCCGTTGTGGAAGGCCTGCACCTTGAATTGCGGGATGCTGCGGTTGATGATTGGCATAACTTGTTCCTTTCAAAATTTCGATAGATTGTACAAAACGATACGGCGCGATAAAACGGCAAACTTTTTATTTCCAAATTTGACTTTGTCAATGATAGAATGCCGCTTCGATTGGTTCCATTAATAACGAAATGATTACATTACGACAGATCCAGTTCGCGCTCGCTGTTGCGCGCCATCGCCATTTTAAGCGCGCCGCAGAGGAATGCAATATTTCCCAGTCCGCCCTTTCGCTTGGCATTGCCGAGATGGAAAAAAACCTCGGCGTTACCATTTTTGAACGCAATAACAAGCAGGTAATCATCACACCCATTGGCGAAGAGCTGCTTGCCCGCGCCCAGCAAATCTATCTTGACGCGCAGCAATTGGTCGAGCGCGCCCACGCCGGGCAGGGAGAACTCGGCTTCGGCATGAGCATCGGCTTCATCCCCACCATCGCCCCCTTCCTCCTGCCGGCGGCGCTGCCGGTGATTCACCGCGAACACCCGGATTTCAAAATCAACATCCATGAAGATGTCAGCAGCCGTCTGCTCGAAGGCGTCTCCGCCGGGCGTCTCGACGCCGCCGTGATTGCGCTCCCCTTCGACACCCACGGCCTCGATGTCCACGAATTCGGCGAAGAGCGCTTCCTCGTCATCCTGCACGAAGACGATCCGCTCGCGCGCGAACACAAAATCACCCCGAACAAACTCAAGAAAACCAACCTCATGCTCCTTGGCGAAGGACATTGCCTTTCCGACCAGATCGCCGAAGTCTGCCATTTCCACCGCTATCTCAACGAAGACCACTATAAAGAAGCGAGCCTCAACACCCTGATCCACATGACGGCGAACAACATGGGCATCACCCTCGTCCCGGAAATGGCGCGCCCCTTCCTGCGCCACTTCGGGCAACTGCAAACCCTGCCGCTCGACGCGCAAGGGCCGCACCGCCGCCTCGCCCTGGTCACCCGCCCGCACTACCCGCGCCTCGGCGAACTGGAGCGGCTGATGGGCATGTTCCGCCAGGCGCTCGCCGATATTGCCCAGGCGGCGTAGGCGCGGTTTTTCATGGATGCCGTGGGTGAGTGTTAACCCACGACCATCCCGTAGGGTGGGTGTAAACCCACCACTTGCCCGCAGGGCAAGATAGTAGGTATGGTTACGGCGCTACGCGCCCAACCGCACCTACTCATGGTGGGCTAAAGCCCACCCTACGGAAGGCATGAGAAATTTTCTCACCACAAAGCGCTTGTCATGAGAAAATTTCTCACGATAAGCGCTTCAAGATGGCAAAAACACACCATTTTCACCCATTTTATAAAAACATGAATATCATACCCAAATCCCTCCTCTCCCTCGCCGCCCTCGCCACTCTCTGCACCGGGCAACACGCCGCCGCGCAACAAAACACCTGCACCAACCCCGCGCTCGATGTCGTCATCCTCGGCTCCGGCGGCCCGGAACTCACGGACCAGCGCGCCTCCACCGGCTATCTCGTGCGCGAAAACGGCAAGGCGCGCTTCCTCGTCGATTTCGGCGCGGGTGCATCGCTCAACTTCGAGCGCGCCGGTGGCGAGATCGAAGACCTCCACGCCCTGCTTTTCACCCACTTCCACGTCGATCACGTCAACGACCTCCCCGCGATGATCAAGGCCTCGTTCTTCTCCGACCGCGAGCGCGACCTGCCGCTCTACGGCCCGACCGGCAACGACGTCATCCCCACCACCCCGCTCTTCGTCGAACGCCAATTCGGCGACAACGGCGTCTACCCCTACCTCTCCGGCTTTTTGGATGGCAACGCGGCCTACCGCCTGCTGCCGACCGCCGTCAATGCCGACCACGACAACCCCGAGCTTTTTCAAACGGATATCGGCGGCTTTACCGTGCAAGCCATTGCCGTGGATCACGGTCTCCTGCCCTCGCTCAGCTGGCGCATCGAAAAAGACGGTTGCGCCGTCGTCGTCTCCGGCGACACGCGCAACAGCGGGAAAACGCTAGACATTCTCGCGAAAAACGCCGACCTCTTCATCGCCCACAACGCCGTGCCGGAATCCAGCAACGACCGCGTCGCCCAGCGCCTGCACATGAAGCCCTCGGAAATCGGGCGCATCGCGGCGGTCACGCAAACGCGCCATCTCGTGCTTTCCCACTTCATGCAACGCACCGTCAACGCGCAAGCCGAAACGCAAACCGCCATCCGCAGCCATTACGATGGCGCGATCGCCTTCGCCGAAGATTGCGACATTTTCAATCTGCAAAGCGGGCAGAAAAGCGGCAGTTGTCGTCCGTAAGCTGCTATTCTCGACATCAAGGCAAACCCGGTTTTGCCATTTTGATGATCAAAGGAGAGCAAGCATGAAAGGAACACTCATAGGCTTTGCCTGCGGCTTTGTCGCAAATATTTTATTCAATATATTGTGGGACTTATACCACCACAAACTGGATGTTTACTTAAACAGGACATGGGCGGGCATAGGTTTCTTTATCCTTTCAACAACCATATTTTTCTTTGTTTTCCGAAAACACCTTCTCCCCAGCAAAAAATAGTTGGCATCTGTTTTTTGCCAATTTTCAGATCGAACAATCGCATCACTTTCAAACAGAAAATAGTGATTTTTTACCGCACCAAGCGCTTCATGGTGGTAAAAAATCACTACTTTTATGTTTATTTTCTTGGTACACAACAAAACTCTTCTCTTGATTGAAAGCACGGTTCAAAAGCCCCTCCCCCTGTGGGGGAGGGGTTGGGGAGAGGGCAGCAAATAAACAACTTTTTCAGATGCTGAAGCATGTTCGTCGAAATGTTTGTTTAACCCCTCTCTGCTCCGCAGCTCTTCGGGCTCCGTAGGAAGAGGGTTGATTTAGTAAACATTTTTAAGACTTGTCGTGTACCAAGGTTTATTTTGATCCCTTCCGCACCACACCCTCATCCGTCAGTTGCAGGGCGTCGAGGTCGATGCCGTAGCGCTGCATGATGCGCCGCGATTCCTCGGCAATCGCGTCCAAATGGTAGCCGGGCATGCCCGCTTTCGCCTGTTCGTAGGCGTGGCGCTGCAATGCCGCCGCCCAGTACAGCCCTTCGGCCATGCGCTGTTTTTCCGCATCCGTGCCACGTTCAAAATCGGGCAGGGTGGCGAAGAGCGCGGTGATTTGCCGGTAGAGGGCGCGGATGGCGGCGTCGCTCACTTCCACATCGTGCACAATGCCGTAATTGACGGCAAACCAAAGTGTTACCGCACTGGCGACGCTGTTGGCCGGGTAGCCGTATTTTTCCACTTCCGGGGCGAGGAGGGCGACGAGGTCGGTGTCCATCAAATGGGTGCGCAGCGTGGCCTTGGTCTCGGCGTCTTCGAGCAGGTGTTGCTCGAACCAGTGCGCGAGTTCGGTGCGCACGCTGATGCTCACCGCCTCATCCGGCGTGTATTCATACAATTTATGGTCAACACTTGCCGCAGGCGCGGGATTATCGGCAGCGGCATGGAGGGTAGCGCCGAGGGGAACATCCAGCGGCGCGGGGGCAGGTTCGGCAAATCGGAAAAAGGCGAGAGCGAGGAAGAGCAGTTTCATCTGTGGATTCCGTGTCATGCGGGGAACGGCACGCTACCACTGACAAAGACGGGCGGCAAGCCGCGCGGGGCGGAACAATATGTTTTCACCAAAACACCCAAAATAGTTGTTTTTTACCATTGATAAGCGCTTATCTTGAGAAATTTTTGCACAATAAGCGCTTATCAATGAGAAATTTTACCATTTCTGCTCTCGCTGGGCGGGCTATAGTATGATGCGCCCCTTTCCGAACTTTCATCCCCCGTATCATGCAAGAACATTATCACGCCCGCGCCATCGAATCCGCCATGCAAGCCTATTGGCGCGACAACCGCACCTTCCACGCCGAGCCTGACGACAGCCGGGAAAAATTCTATTGTTTGTCGATGTTTCCCTATCCCTCCGGGCGGCTGCACATGGGGCATGTGCGCAATTACACCATTGGCGATGTGATTGCGCGCTACCAGCGGATGCTGGGCAAGAATGTGTTGCAGCCGATGGGCTGGGATGCCTTTGGTTTGCCAGCGGAAAATGCGGCAATGGATCGCGGCGTCGCCCCCAATGACTGGACGCGCGACAACATCGCCTATATGCGCGGGCAATTGCAGGCGCTGGGCTTTGCCATTGACTGGGAAAGGGAAATCGCGACGTGTGATGCCGATTATTACCGTTGGGAGCAGTGGCTGTTCACCCGCCTTTACGAGAAGGGCATTGTTTACCGCAAGAACGGCATGGTGAACTGGGACCCGGTGGATCAGACGGTTTTGGCGAATGAGCAGGTGATCGACGGCAAGGGCTGGCGCACGGGTGCGACGGTCGAGCGCCGCGAAATTCCCATGTATTACTTCAATATCACCGCCTACGCCGAGGAATTGCTTGCGGATTTGGACACGCTCGACGGCTGGCCGGAGCAGGTGCGCACCATGCAGCGCAACTGGATCGGCAAATCGCGCGGCATGGAAATTGTCTTTCCCTATGAAGATGATGACGGGCAACTCACGGTCTACACCACGCGCCCGGATACGCTGTACGGCGTGACCTTCTGCGCCATTGCCGCCGAGCATCCGTTGGCTGCGAAAATGGCGGAACACAACCCGCCACTTGCGGCTTTCATTCAGGAATGCCGCGCCTCCGGCGGCGTTTCCGAGGCGGAGCGCGCGAAAATGGAGAAAAAAGGCATGTTCTCCGGCGCTTACGTCAAGCATCCGCTCACCGAAGAATCGCTGCCGGTGTGGGTCGCCAATTATGTGCTGATGGATTACGGCGAGGGCGCGGTGATGGGCGTGCCGGGGCATGACGAGCGCGATTTCGCCTTTGCCCGTCAATATGATTTGCCGATTCAACAAGTCATCGAAATGGATGGCGAAACGTATGACGCGAGCGCCTGGCAGGAATGGTATGGCGCGAAAGAAAACACGCGCTGCATCAACAGCCCCTTGATTGACTGCATGGATTTCGACGCCGCTTACGACAAGATGGCGCAAGTGCTGCAAGCGCAGGGCAACGGCACGCCGCGCACCCGTTACCGCCTGCGTGATTGGGGCATTTCCCGCCAGCGTTATTGGGGCTGCCCGATTCCGGTGCTGCATACCGATGAGGGCGATATTCCGGTGGACGCGAGCCGCCTGCCGGTGGTGCTGCCCGATGATTGCGTACCGGACGGCAGCGGCAACCCGTTGAACAAGCTGGAGAGTTTTACCCAGACCACCACGCTCGACGGCAAACCGGCACGCCGCGAAACCGACACCATGGATACCTTTGTCGATTCCAGCTGGTATTTCGCGCGTTACTGCTGCGCCAAGGATGCGACGCAAATGCTCAACGCCGAAGCGAATTACTGGATGCCGGTCGATATTTACATCGGCGGCATCGAACATGCGATTCTCCATCTTCTTTATGCGCGCTTCTTCACCAAATTGCTGCGCGACGAGGGCTTGCTCGAAGTGGGCGAACCGTTCAAAAATCTGCTGACGCAGGGCATGGTCTTGGCGGGAACGTGGTACCGCGAGGATGCGTCGGGCAAGAAGCAGTGGTTCAACCCCAAAGAGGTGGACGTACACACCGACGACAAGGGGCGCATCACCGGCGGCACCCTGATCGCCGACGGTAAGCCCGTGACCTACGGCGGCATGGAAAAAATGTCGAAATCGAAAAACAACGGCGTTGACCCGGAAGCGCTCATCCAGCAATACGGCGCGGACACCGCACGCCTCTACACCATGTTCACCTCGCCGCCGGATTCCACTCTGGAATGGTCGGACAGCGGCGTCGAAGGCGCACACAAATTCCTGAAGCGCCTTTGGGCTTACGCCTACGAACACCGCGCGGATTTGCACGGCGATGCCGCGCTGGATGACGCGCACAAGGCCATCCGCCGCGAGATTCACGAACAACTGCGCTCGGCGCGCTTCGATTACGCGCGCAACCAGTTCAATACCGTGGTCTCTTCCGGGATGAAAATCCTCAACGCCCTGAACCGCATCGAGCCGGGCTATCCGGGGCTGCGCGGCGAAGGCCTGCGCATCCTGCTGCAAGTCCTCGCCCCCATCGTGCCGCACATCACCGCGCAACTGTGGCAAGACCTCGGCTTCGGCGGCCGCATTGAAGACACGCCCTTCCCCGAAGTCGATGACAGCGCCCTGGTGCAGGAGAGGCTCACGCTTGCGGTACAGGTCAACGGCAAATTGCGCGGCACGATAGAAGTCGCCGCCGATGCCGATGACGCCGCGATTACCGCCATCGCCTGCGCCGATGAGGCGGTGGCGCGCCATCTTGACGGCAAACCGCTGCGCAAGGCCATCGTCGTCAAGAAAAAACTGGTCAACCTCGTCGTCTAAGGAGACAACCATGCTGCGCCGCGCCCTGCTCCTCTTCGCCTTTGCCAGCCTCGCCGCCTGCGGCTTTCATCTCAAGGGCATGGGGCATCACGCCCTGCAACTGGACGGCGGCGTGCGCCTCATCGTGGCGGATGTGCCGGAAGAAGCACTGCAGCCGGTGCGCGAAGCCTTTGCGCGCCAGGGCGTGGCGCTCGACGACGGCGCGGACGCGCGCTACGTCATCCGCCTCGGCGATTTCACCAACCGGCGCTTTGAAAGCGCGGTTGGCGGCATCCACGGACAATCGCGCGTTCTCGATTTGCGCAAAGCCTTCACCGCGCACATCGAAAAAGACGGAGAAACGCTGGGGCAACAAACCCTTGCCAGCGAAACCAGCATCACCTACCACAGCGAACAATACCTCGGCAACCTCGCCGACGACGAACGCGCGCAGCACAGCCTGAACCGCGACAACGCCGACAAGCTGCTGCGCTTCTTCCAGGCCACCGTCGCAAAACCGTGAACCTCAAGCCCGAAGACGCCGCCGCCCATTTCGCGCGCCACCCCCTCCCCTTCCTCACGCTCATCACCGGCGCGGAAACCCTGCTCAACCTCGAAAGCCTCGACGCCGCCCGCGCCCGCGCCCGCGAGGACGGCTACGAAGAACGCCAGCGCCTCGACACCGGCGGCGGCTTCAAATGGAGCGACCTCCTGCGCGAAAGCCAAAGCCTGTCGCTCTTCGCGCCGAAACGCATCATCGAAGTCCACGGCGAAGACAAAACCCTCGACAAAAAAGCCGGCGAAACCCTCACCACACTCGCCGAACAGCCCGACGACAGCGTGCGCATCCTCCTCCACCTGCCGCAACTGGACAAGGCGCACGAAAAAAGCTGGTATAAAGCCTGCTTCTCCGGCGCGAACCTCGCCATCCGCAGCCAGGCGCTCTTCCCCGACGCCTTCATCCGCCAGATCGACCAGCGCCTGCGCCGCCATCAAGTGGCGCTCACCGCCGCCGCGCGCGAACGTCTCATCCAGTATTGCCAGGGCAACCTCCTTGCCGCCGAACAGGCCATCGCCCGCCTCACCCTGCAACAACACAGCGGCCCCCTCGGCGAAGAAGAGCTGCTCCAGCGCCTCGCCGACGCCGCCCTCTTCTCCACCTTCTCCTTTGCCGACGCCATCCTCAAGGGCGACTGGCTCGAAGCCTGGCGCATCGCCGGCAAACTGGAAAACGAAGACGAACGGCAAATCATCGCCCTCTCCTGGCTGCTTGCCCGCGACGCCTCGCTCCTCCTGCAACTGCAAAACGGCGACAGCGACAGCGCCTTCGCCACCTTCCGCATCGGCAAATACCAGCAGCGCCACTACCTGCAAGCCGTAAACCGCTTCTCCCCGGCACTGCTGCGCACCCTCATCAAACTCGCCGCCCGCCTCGACCGCCTCGGCAAAGGCGTGGAAAAAGGCGAACCGTGGCTCATCCTGCGCCAATACCTGCTACTGCGCGCGGCCGCCGCACGGGGGCGCGCATGACAACGCAGCACGGCGAAATCGTCTACTGGAACGACGACAAAGGCTTCGGCTTCATCCGCCACGACGACAACGAACCCAACCTCTTCTTCCACATCAGCAGCTTCCCCTACCACCGCCGCCGCCCGCAAAAAGGCGAGCGCGTCGCCTTCAGCACCGGCATCGTGCGCGGCAAAGCGCAGGCCACCCGCGTCGTCCTCGCCAAAGACGCCGACCTGCTTGACGGCGACACCATCGTCGACGCCCACGACGTGCGCCCCCACCTCGCCGAAGCCATCATCTACGCCATCCTCATCCTCGCCTTCTACATCATCCTCACCCTCATCGCCCCGCCGCTCGCCGCCGCCTCCTTCATCATCAGCATCCTCACCGCCATCCTCTACACCATCGACAAACGCGCCGCCCTGCGCGGCGGCTACCGCATCCCCGAAGGCACGCTGCACTTGGCCGCCATGCTCGGCGGCTGGCCGGGCGCACTCATCGCCCGCCCCATCCTGAGACACAAAACGCGCAAAACCCGCTTCATCACCTTCTTCTGGGCAAGCGTCGTCATCTACTTCTTCCTCATCTACACCCTGCTGCTGCATCTGCCGGAAAACATGCTGCAACTGGAAAAAGGGCTGAACCAGCTATTGCTGGGGTGGTAACGCCCGGCGGAATGCACCTTGCCGTCATGAGAAAATTTCTCAGCACAAAGCGCTTATCGTAAGAAATTTTCTCATGATAAGCGCTTCATGATGGTAAAAATTCACTATTTTTCGGTATTTTTAAATACCACAAACCGTAGGGTGGGCTTTAGCCCACCATCACGAAATGATTCGCAGGGTGGGTGTCAACCCAGCGTCGTGCAGCGACTGTAGGTTGGTGGTGAGCGTGGTACACGCGAACCCCAACATCAAATCAGCATCGCATGTTGGGGTTCGCCTATAGCCGCTTCCCCAAAAAATGGCATAGGATTTTTCTTTTAAGCCTTTGAACAAAGGGCTTTATTCAAAGGATTGTCTATGCCATTTTTCGGGGGCCCCGCTATAACGGCTCACCACCAACCTACGACAGGGATGTAGGTACGGTTAGCGCCAAAGGCGCGTAACCGTACAAAGCGCCGATAACAATGTACGGTTACGGCGCTACGCGCCTAACCGTACCTACACTCATGGTGGGCTAGGGTGTGTTGACAATTCAGATTCTTTTGCGATGAACTTCAAATAAAGCAACGAACTAAAGCCCCTCCCCCTCGAGGGGGAGGGGTTGGGGAGAGGGGGATAGAAAAAATCGCGCAGCGATGAAAACTCTGAAGATTTCAAATGACTTTCCCAATCCTCGTAAATTTCATTCACCAATTGTCAACAGCCCCTAAAGTCCACCCTGCGAATCCCGACATAATGATGATTTCGTGCGCGATTTTTCCGCCATAAAATCGCTTCGCGATACCGCATGGGCTTACGCCCATCCTACGAATCGCTGCGCGACGGTGGGCTCGGGTTCCCGACACACCTCCTACCCGGGCAATGAGAATTTTTCTCATCCATAAGCGCTTATCGTGCAAAATTTTCTCATCAAAAGCGCTTCATTATGGTAAAAAATCACTATTTTTATCAATTTTATGAAATCCAACACAATTCTCCGCCCTGTTTGTAACGCCTTGTTCATCTCCTTGGCGCGCTGTTAAGATACCCGCCGCTCGTTCACTCAAGGACATAACGGATGGATTGGTTCGCCCTGCTTTGCATTCCCGTGTTGCTTGCCGTATTGGTCAGCGGCAAGGTCGCGCCGGTACATGCGTTTTTTTCCCTGGCGTCGCTGTTTCTCTTTCTCGGCATTATTGATACGCCGACGTTTCTCACCAGTTTCAGCAATCCGGCGCTGGTGACGCTGATTTTGCTGTTGCTGGCGTCGGGCGCGGTGGAAAAGTCGCCGTTGCTCAATTATTTGTCCGACAAGATTATCGTGCGCAATGAGCGCACATCGTTTGTGCGCCTGACCGGGATCAGCACGGTGTTGTCCGCGTTCATGAACAATACGGCGGTGGTGTCGGCGTTTTTGGCGACGCTGACGCGGCAGCAGAAGATTGCGCCGTCGCGGCTGCTGATGCCGCTGTCGTATGCGTCGATTTTGGGCGGGGTGACGACGCTGATCGGCACGTCGACCAATCTCGTGGTCAATTCTTTCGTGGTCGATGCCGGGTTGCAGCCGCTCAGCATGTTCGGCTTTGCCTGGGTGGGGGTGCCGGCGGCGCTGGCGTGCCTGGTGGTGCTGTATTTGAGCAGCCGCCGTTTGCCGGAGACGTTTTCCGGCGCGATCGATATCCAGAATTCCTATTTTCTGACGGTGGAGGTGCTGGCCGAGGCGGATGTGGCGGGCAAGACGATTGCCGAGAGCGGCTTTTTGCGCCTCGATGATTTGTTTCTCATTGAAATCCAGCGGGATAACCGCCTGATTTCCCCGGTTGCGCCTTACGAGCGCATTCTTCCCGGCGACCAGCTGATTTTCACCGGTTCCATCCAGAATGTCAGTGCCTTGCAGAGTTTCAATGGTCTCAATATCTTGGGCGAGAACGCGGCCGAGATTCTTGCGAGCAATCTCGTGGAAGTCGTCATTGCCTACGAATCCGATCTTGCCTACAAGACCTTGCAGGAAATCAATTTCCGCCACCAGTTCGATGCGGGCGTCGTCGGCCTGCGGCGCGGCAACAAGCGCTTGACCGGGCGTCTTGGCCACATCCCCCTCAAAGTGGGCGATACCTTGCTCCTCGCCGTGGGCAGCGATTTCACCACCCAGCCCGATCTCGACAAATATTTTCACATCCTCTCGCGGCGCTACCGCCCCGCCGGTCTCAACAACCGCCAGGGTTTCCTCGCCATCGGCGGCTTTATCGCCGCGGTTCTCCTCGCCACCTTCAACATCCTGCCTCTCTTGCACGCGCTGATCCTGCTCCTCGGCTTCTACCTCGCCGCCGGTTATCTCGACATGGCCGACCTCAAGCGCCGCTTTCCCTTTGAACTGCTTATCATCATCGGCTCGGCGCTCGCCGTTTCCAAAGGCATCGAAAGCTCGGGCGCGGCGCTGCTCATCGGGCGTTTCATGCACTACGCCTTCGCCGACGTGAGCGTTTACGTCGCCTTCACCGGCATCTTTTTGATGACCGTCATCACCACGGAAATCATCACCAACAACGCCGCCGCCGCGCTTTCCATCCCCATCGCGTTGTCGACGGCGAGCGCGCTCGGCGTCAACCCCGAACCCTTCATCATGGCGGTGGCCTACGGCGCCAGCGCCTGCTTCATCATGCCCTTCGGCTACCAGACCCACCTCATGGTCTACACCCCCGGCCGCTATGTGGTGCGCGATTACATGCAGGTCGGCATTCCGGTGGCGCTGTGCTATGGGCTTGTCGTGTTGTTGCTTGTGCCGATGTTTTTCCCATTTTGACGCAAAAAATCGTTGGTTTTTACCATCATAAAGCGCTTGTCGTGAGAAATTTTTGCACCGTAGGATGGGCGTAAGCCCATGCGGTAACAATATATAAAAAACCGCAGGTGGTGTCCTGACAAGTATGCTGGGTCTTCATTTTCCCTCCGCCGCTTACGGGATAAGGGACTGCTTCTACTAGGGGCTGTTGACATTTCGTGGGGGGAAATTTACAAGGCTTAAAAATGTATTGAAATATTAAAGGCTATAAAAGAT
>JAUNKJ010000015.1 GCA_030532785.1 Cardiobacteriaceae bacterium | reverse complement strand
GTTTTATTTGCTGGGTTACGGCTTGCGCCTAACCCAGCCTACGGTCGCTTCGCGACGGTGGGCTGAAGCCCACCCTACGTTGCCGTGGTATTTTTTCTCTCGCTGCGCGAGCTGTTCCAGTCATCACAAAGCGCTTATTGTGAGAAATTTTTTCATGATAAGCGCTTCATGGTGGTAAAAAATTGCTATTTTTGGTTGTTTTATGTTTTATGTAGGCTGGGTTAGCCCGAAGGGCGTAACCCAGCGGTTTTCTTGTTTTATTTGCTGGGTTACGGCTTGCGCCTAACCCAGCCTACGGTCGCTTCGCGATGGTGGGCTAAAGCCCACCCTACGACGGGGTTCCGGGTTGTTACGCGGCTTGCCGTGCTTTCTGTTTTGCCGCGTAGGCTTGTGCGGCTTCCACGGCCCATGCGCCTTGTTGCTGGGCGCGGCGGCGCTGGTCGAGACGGTCGCGGTTGCACGGGCCGTGGCCGTTGATAACTTGCTGGAATTCGGTCCAGTCGATGTCGCCGTGGTCGTAGTGGCCGCGTTCCTCGTTCCATTTGAGGTCGGGATCGGGAAGCGTGATGCCGAGGTACTCGGCTTGCGGCACGGTCATGTCGATGAATTTCTGGCGCAGTTCGTCGTTGCCGAAACGCTTGATTTTCCACGCAAGCGATTGTTCGCTGTGTGCGGAGTCGCTGTCGTGCGGGCCGAACATCATCAGCGCCGGCCACCACCAGCGGTTGACGGAGTCCTGCACCATTTGTTTTTGTTCCGGAGTGCCGTTGAGCGCCATTTCCATCAGGAGTTCATAGCCCTGGCGCTGGTGGAAGGATTCTTCCTTGCAGATGCGTACCATGGCGCGGGCATAGGGGCCGTAGCTGGTGCGTTGCAGGGCGACCTGGTTGACGATGGCGGCACCGTCGACGAGCCAGCCGATGGTGCCGATGTCCGCCCAGGAGAGGGTCGGGTAGTTGAAGATGGAGGAGTATTTCATTTTGCCGTCGAGCATGGCGTCAATCGTTGCCTGGCGGTCGGCGCCCAAGGTTTCGGCGGCGCAGTAGAGGTAAAGCCCGTGTCCGGCTTCGTCCTGGATTTTCGCCATGAGGATGGCTTTGCGGCGCAGCGAGGGGGCGCGGGTGAGCCAGTTGCCTTCGGGCAGCATACCGACGATTTCCGAGTGCGCATGTTGCGCGATTTGCCGGATCAGGGTTTTGCGGTAGGCGTCGGGCATCCAGTCGCGCGGCTCGATTTTGGTTTCGGCGGCGATTTTTTCTTCAAAACGCTGTTGGTCGTTCATGATGCGTCTCCGGTTGGGGTTGAAGTGGGGGCTTGGGGGTTGACGTAAACGTAGCACACGGTGGAGCTGGCGCTGAGTTTGCCGGCGGCGTCGTAAATATCGACACGGCCACGGATGGCGGTGCGCCCGGTTTTCAGGACGTAGGCGCGGATGGTGATGTCGCCGTCGTGGATGGGGCGCAGGAATTCGGTGCTCATGTTGAGCGTGGCCATTTCGCGGGCGTGGCCGACGCTGGCGAGTACCGGGAAGATGAGGAGGGTATCAGCGAGCGCCATCACCGCCTGGCCGGAGAGGTGGCGCACGTCGTGCGGCGGCGGGAAGCGGCGGAAGAGTTTTTCTTCACCGTGCAGGCGGAAGGTGGCCTCGCCGGGTTCGAGGGTGAGGATTTCCACATGCACATGTTCGAGTACCCAGTGCGGGAGGATGTGCGCGGTTTGCTTGGCGATCATCTCGCCGTAGCGCGCTTCGAGTTCGGGGGGGACGATAAACATGGCGGTTCTCCTAATGCATCATCGCGAGTGGCACGACGAGCGACAGCCACGGCACGAAGACGATGAGCAGGATGCGGATGATGTCGGCGATCCAGAACGGGGTTACGCCCTTGAAGATGGTGGCGGTCGCGACATCGGGGAGCTGCCCGCGCAGCACGAAGACGTTCAGCCCCACCGGCGGGGTCAGGAGCGAGATTTCCGTTGCCACCACCACGATGATGCCGAACCAGATGAGGTTGAGTTCAGCATTGCCGCCATCGAAGAAGGTGAGGCCAGCGATGACGGGGGCGAAGATGGGGACGGTGAGCGTTACCATCGACATGCTCTCGAACACCATGCCGAGCAGGAGATAGATGCCGACAATGGCGAGCACCACCATGTACGGGGAAAAATCGTTTTGGGTGACAAAGGCGAGCAATTCGTTGGGCAGGCCGGTGCGCACGATGAAGCGCGAGAAAATGGCGGCACCAATCAAAATCACGAAGAGCGAGGTGGAGGTGAGTACCGCCTGCTTGGCGGCATCGACGAATCCCGCCCAGGTAAAGCGGCGGAAGAGGATGGAGATGATGACGGTGCCCATCGCCCCCACTGCGGCGGCTTCGTCAGCGGCATAAATCTGGAAATACAGTCCGCCGAAAATAAGGAGGAAGAGCATGAGGATGGGCATGACCTTGAGGCTTGCGATGACAACTTCGCCAAGCGGCGTCTTTTCCCCGGCGGGGCCGGCGTCAGGATCGCGGATGACGGTCGCAATCACCGCGAGGAGATAGAGAAAAACGCCGAGCAGTCCGGGGAGAATGCCTGCGAGGAACATTTTCGTCACCGATTGCTCGGTCATGAAGGCATAGATGACGAGCAGCACCGAAGGCGGGATGAGAATGCCCAGGGTGCCGCCTGCGGCGATGGAAGCGGTGGAGAGCGAATCCTTGTAGCCGAACTGGCGCATCGAGGGCATGGCGACCTTGGCCATGGTGGCAACTGTCGCAAGGGACGAGCCGCAAATGGCGCTGAAGCCGCCTGCGGAAAGCACGGTGGACAGCGCCAGACCGCCACGGAAGCGCCCGATCAGGGTATAACCGGCGCGGTAGAGATCATGCGCCATGCCGCTTTTCGCAATCAGCATCCCCATGAAAACAAAGAGGGGAATGATGGAAAGTTCGGATTTTTGTACCGTTTCCCAGATGCTGTGCGCGGCGGGGCCGAGGGAGGATTTGAAATTCCAGCCGTTCAGGGCGGCAAAGCCGGTCGCGCCGACGATGCCCATGGCAAAGCCGATGGGAATGCGCAGAAAAACCAGGAGGATGACGATGGCAAAGCCCAGCGCGGCGGCGGTCATAGATTATCCTTGTGGCCGAGTTCGGGGAGATGGTCGTTGCGGCCGCTCACGAGGGTATAGAGATGCCACAGCGTCCACAGCAGCATGATGATGCCGACAACGAAGAGCATCGCGGCAAAGCCGTAGGCAAAAAGCCCCTGCCTGACGCCCAGCTCTTCATACATCACTTCGCGTCCGGGGCGGGAAATGCGCCCGCCCTTGTCATACATCCAGTAACTCATGCCAAGGCAGGCGCTGCCCACGGCGAGATCGATCACGAAAAGCTGCAATTTGCGCTTGAACGGCGTCTTGAAGAGACCATCGAGCAGATCGACATCCAAATGTTCGCGACGCACGGTAATCACCGGAAAACTGCAGGCGAATACCGTGATCAGCAGCACATTGAACAGCTCCTCGCGCTGGACGATGGACGCGGAGAAGAAATAGCGGGCAAAGACATCGCCGAAGCCGATCAGCATCAACAGCACCAGCGCCGTACCCGCCACGCCCAGCAACAGGGCGGATGTCGCGCGGGAAAGCCGCGCAACCCCTGCGGAATGTGTTGCCCCGCCCATGATTATTTGCCCTGCATTTCAGAAGCAAAGGTTTCGACGACGAGATCGTAAGCAGCCTGGCCGTCCACGCCCTTGTCGTTGATTTCCTTGATGACTTTCTCGCGGATGTCTTTGGAGACCTCGGCCATTTTCGCGATGTCATCGGCGGAGAGTTCCGCCATCGTGCCTTTCTCTTTTTGCAGTTGCAGGCCCTTGTCGTAGTCGATGTCCCACACTGCCCCCGCATCGCGCGACAGCGCTTCGCCGAAATACTCGCGGATCGCCTTCTGGTCGGCTTCGCTGACTTTATCAAGCGCGTTTTCATTCATGAAAAGCGCGAAAGAGCCGCGATAAAAGCCGCCGGGCAGCGTGTAGGCGTGCGGCGCGGCTTCATAGAGGCGGAAAGAGGGAATGACGTCGGCAGGGAGCATGGTGCCGTCGGCCATGCCGCCGGTAATCATCTCGTAGCTTTTCGAGGCCGGGGCGAGAATCGGCGAGGTTTTCAGCGCCGCCGCCACATCGTTGGCGACACCGCCACCAGCGCGCATCTTGCGCCCTTCCACCGCTTTCAGGCCATCGATTTCGCTCTTCATGAAGAGAAACGCCGGGCCATGCACCATGAAGCCGATGAGTTCCACGCCTTCGTATTCATTGGCGTCTTTCAGGTATTTCTCGTGCGCGCGCCAGTGGGCAACCGCTGCCGCGCTGGAATTGCCCTCATAGCCGGGGAGTTCGATCAATTTGGTGGTGATGAAGCGGCCGGGGAAGTAGCCGTTGTACGTCCAGGAAATATCGGCACCGCCGTATTCGACAAGTTCCAGCAGGCCGTTGGGCGCGGCAAGATCGTATTCGATTTTCGCGGTCACCCGCCCTTCGGTGCGCGTTTCCAGCTCTTTCACCAGCTTTGGCAGCAAAACGCTGTTCACCGAGTGCGAGGGCGGCAGCCAGGTGGCGATTTTCAGCTCGACATCGGCGGCCTGCGCCACACCGGCGGCAAGAGCGATAAACAAAAGGCTTTTTTTCATGATGTTCTCTCCGGGTTTATGTTCTGAAAGCGCTGCGCCCGGCGGCGCTGCGGCAAAATATAATGGAAACCGACCGAACGGTCAATCAATTTCCGGCTGAAAAAAGACGGCTTCCCGTTTTTCGAGAAAGGCGGCCACCCCTTCGCGGTATTCGGCACTGAAACCGGCCTCGCGCTGGCATTGCACCTCGAGCAGCAATTGCTCTTCCAGGGTGTTGCTGGCAGCGGCATTCAAGGCGCGGATGGCGAGCGCCGTGCCCGTGGCCGCGCCGTAGGCCAGGCGCGTGGCAAGCGCTTGTGCGCGTTCCTGCAATACTGCGGCTTCGTGGATTTCCCACACCAGCCCGTAATCGCGCGCCTGCTCCGCGCTCCACACCCCTTGCGTCAACACAAAGGCCTTGGCGCGCGCCAGCCCCAGCAGTTGCACCAGACGCCAGGTCAGCCCCGCATCAGGCACCAGACCGATTTTCCCGAAGGCAATCGCGAACTTGGCATTATCTGCGGCGAGTACGATGTCGCAGGCGAGCGCGACACCAATCCCCGCCCCTGCCGCTGCGCCATTGACCACGGCGAGCTTGGGTTTTTCCAGCGCTTCCAGTTGGCGAATCAGCGGGTTGTAGAATTTGCTCAGCGTTTCCCCGAGGTCGCGCGCTTCCGCACCGGGGGCGCGATCGCCCAAATCCTGCCCGGCGCAAAAGCCCTTGCCCGCGCCGGTGAGGAGAATGGCGCGCACCTTGGGATTGTCTTTGGCATCTTCGAGCACGCGGCGCAATTCCAGATGCATTTCTTCATTGAAAGCATTGAGTTGCGCCGGGCGGTTGAGGGTAATGCGGGCTACGCCGTTGTGGATGTCGTAAAGGACGGTGGTCATCTTGCCTCCTTTTTGCGCATTCATTTATTGACCGTCTGGTTGGTTTTAAATTAGTATAAGAACAACACGGCTTATTATCAAGCCAACTTGCTTTCCCGACCGCAGCATGATTGAAGGAGCCACCATGACGCTTTTCTCCGATGCCCACCGCAGCCGTCTTGAGCGCGCACGCCAAGCCGCCCGAAGCCGCGAGAACTGGGCGGCATTTGCCGAAGTGCCGAGCGAAAAAATCTACGGCGAAGGCAGCAAGGCGCGCGGCGAGGCCGATTTCCACGCCCTGCTCGGCAAGCCGTTCGCCTTTGCCGTCCCCCAGGAAAACGCCGAATATGCCGATGGCGAACGCACTTCGCCTTACGGCCTTGCGCTGAACCTTTCCTATCCCAAACTCCCCGCCGAAGCGCTTTTGGCGCGCGCGGAAAAGGCGCAGAAAAGCTGGCGCAAGGCGGATGTGGACACGCGCCTTGGCCTGTGTTCCATGATGCTTGACCGCCTGGCCGAGCAATCCTTCCTCATGGCCAATGCAGTAATGCACACCACCGGGCAGCCTTTCGTGATGTCTTTCCAGGCTGGTGCGCCGCACGCGCTCGATCGCGCGCTGGAAGCGCTGGCCTATGCGGCGGACGCCATGCAGGCAAGCGCTTTTGCAGTCAACTGGCAAAAAGTGACCGGCAAGAACAAGGAAGGGCAAAACATCACCACCACGCTTGCCAAAACCTTCCGCACCCGTGGCAAGGGCGTGGGGCTGGTCGTTGGTTGCGCCACCTTCCCCACCTGGAACGGCTACCCCGGCCTGTTCGCGAGCCTTGTGACCGGCAACAGCGTGATCGTGAAACCCGCCGAATCGGCGATTCTGCCGCTCGCGATCAGCGTGGACATCATGCGCAAAGTCCTTGCCGACAACGGCTTTGACCCGGACACCGTGCAACTTGCCGTGACCGGCGGCGACCGCGCCATCACCCAGACATTGGCAAAAGACGCCCGGGTGAAGATGATCGACTACACCGGCGGCCCCGGCTTCGGGCGCTGGTTGCAGGAAAACTGCCCCGACACCCAGCTCTATCTCGAACAGGCGGGCATCAACAATATCCTCATCGAATCCACCGACAATCTGCGCGGCATGACCGCCAATATCGCCTTTTCGCTGTCGCTCTTCGCCGGGCAGATGTGTACCGCACCGCAGAACATCTACATCCCGCGCGCGGGCATCGAAACCGAAAATGGCGCGCTCTCTTTTGATGACACCGCCGCCGCCATCGCCAAGGGCGTGGAGAAGCTGCTTGCCGACAATGACCGCGCCTTTGCCCTTTTGGGCGCGCTCGGCAGCGACGCGGTCGCCAAGCGCGTCCATGACGTCGCGCAAAACGCGGGCGATACCCTGCTCGCCACGGAAAAGGCCGATTACGCGCCCTACCCCAACGCGCGCACCGCAAAACCGCTCATCATCAAAACCGACGCGCAAGATGCGCTGGCGGGCGAAGAGCAGTTCGGCCCGATTGCCTTTGTCATCGCTTGCGACGATGCCGACGATGCCCTTGCCAAGGTCTGCGCCAGTATCGGGCAGCACGGGGCGATGACCACCAGCCTCTACAGCGTCCACGACGCCTATCGCGAAAAAGCCATCGACGCCATTGCCGACGCCGGTTCGCCGCTCTCCGTCAACCTCACCGGCGGCGTGTACGTCAACCAGTCTGCCGCCTATTCCGACTTCCACGGATCGGGGCTGAATCCGGCGGCGAACACCAGCCTCACCGATCTCGGCTTTGTCAGCCAGCGCTTCGGCTGGGTCACGGTACGCGAGCAAAAGGACTGACGATGAAAGCGACCATTGCCGTCATCGGCGCGGGCACCATGGGCGAAGGCATCGCCCAGCTCGCCTTGCAGGCCGACCATCCCGTGATTCTCGTTGATCCCTCGGCAGCGCAGCGCGAACGCGCCAAAGCGAGCCTCGACAAGCGCTTCGCCGGTTTCGTCGCCAAGGGCAAATGGCAACCCGCGCAGCACGAGCAGCGCATGGCGTTGCTGACGCTTGCGGAAAACGCCAGCGCTGCCGCACCCGCGCATCTCGTCATCGAAGCCATCATCGAAAACCTCGACATCAAAAAAGCGCTTTTCGCCGAGCTGGAAAGCGTGGTCGCGAAAGACGCGATTCTCGCTTCCAACACCTCATCGCTCTCCATCACCGCGATGGCTGCCGAACTGGAACATCCCGAGCGCTTTTTGGGGCTGCATTTCTTCAATCCGCCGGGGTTGATGCCGCTCGTTGAAGTCATCCGCGCCCTGCAAAGCGCGGACAGCGTGGTCGACGAAGCCACGGCGCTGATGCGCAACTGGGGCAAATCGCCGGTGCTGTGCAAGGATACGCCAGGCTTTATCGTCAACCGTGTGGCGCGTCCGTTTTATGTGGAAAGTTTCCGTCTCTTGGAAGAACAGGCGCTGGCTCCCGCAGCGCTGGACGCCGCGCTGCGCGGTGCCGGTTTCAAAATGGGGCCGTGCGAACTCACCGACCTCATCGGCCAGGACGTCAATTACGCGGTCAGTACATCGCTTTGGACAGCGCTCGGCTATCCGCCGCATTTGCAGCCCTCATGGGTGCAGGGCGATCTCGTCGCCGCGCGTTACCTCGGGCGCAAGAGTGGACGCGGCTTCTACCCTGAAGGCACAGGGCAGGCACCGCCGGAAAACCATGCGCCCACCATTGCCTATCAAAGCCGCGACGGCCTTTGCGGCACGCTTGCGAACGGCGTTGCCGTGAAACTCAGCGATGGCCGCCGCGCCTTTGATCACGAGCGCGAGAGCGGCACGCCGACGATTTTGCTCGACCATCACGCCGCCGACGCCACGCATATCGCCCTTGCCATGAGTCCCGGCGCGAAAGCGCTCATGGGCGACGCATTGCCCGAAGCCGAAGTGCAATGGCTCCCGATGCCCGACCGCCCCGGTCTGGTGGCGCTGCGCGTCATCAGCCAGATCATCCACGAAGCGGCGACCTGCGCCCTTGCCGGCATTGCCCGCCCTGCCGACATCGACATCGCGCTCAAGGGCGGCGTCAATTATCCGCACGGTGCCTTTGCCTTTCTCGAGCGCATCGGCCTTGCCACCGTGCTGCAAACCATCCGCAGCCTCAACGCCTATTACGGCGCGCGTTACGCGCCCTCGCCGTGGCTGCTTGATCTGGAAGAGGAGAAAAACGGATGAGCCAATCCCTTGCCGCGCGCGTCGCCGCGAAAATGATTGCCGACGACCGCTATTCCGCCCATCTCGGCATTGAAATCGTTGCCGCCGAAGCCGATTACTCGGCGTGCAAAATGACCATCGGCGAACAACACCTGAACGGCCACGGCACTTGCCACGGCGGCGCAATGTTCTCGCTCGCCGACACCGTCTTCGCCCATATCTGCAACGCGGGCAACCGCATCACCGTCGGCCACATCTGCACCATCGCCTATTGGGCGCCCGCCTACCCCGGCGACACCCTCTACGCCGTAGCGCGCGTCAACGGCGAATACGGGCGTTCCGGCTCCTACCGCATCACCCTGCACCGGGAAAGCGAAAGCGGCGAGACCATCGCCGAATTCCAGGGCTTCAGCCGCGCCCTGCCCGGGCAGACCCACTTCCCCGATGAATGATTGATTGAGACAAGAGGAGAAAACCATGAGCAGCAAAAACTTCTTTCACCGCATCGAACAAGCCTCGCGTGACGAAATCAGCAATCTGCAATTGAAGCGCATGCAGAAATCGCTGATCCACGCCTACGTCAACGTCCCCTTCTGGAAAAAGCGCTTCACCGAACACGGCGTACACCCCGACGATCTGAAAACCCTGGAAGACCTCGCCAAATTCCCCTTCATGGTCAAGGATGACTTCAAGGACAACTACCCCTTCGGCCTCTTGGCCGTCGAGCAGAAAGACGTAGTGCGCATCCATGCCTCCTCCGGCACCACCGGCAAGCCGAAAATCGTCTGCTACACCCAAAACGACATCGACATGTGGGCGGACGCCGTCGCCCGCTCCATGTACGCCGCCGGCGTGCGCCCCGAACACATGGTGCAGGTCGCCTACGGCTACGGCATGTTCACCGGCGGCCTCGGCGCACACTACGGCGCGGAACGCCTCGGCTGCGGCGTCATCCCCATCTCCGGCGGCATGACCGCGCGGCAAATCCAGATGATCGAGGAACTGAAGCCCAACGCCATCATGGTCACCCCCTCCTACATGCTGAACCTCGCCGAACAAATGAAAAAAATCGGCCACGAACCGCGCAACAACAGCCTCAAAGTCGGCATCTTCGGCGCAGAACCGTGGACGAATGAAATGCGCAAACACATCGAAGAACTCTTCGACATGGACGCCGTCGACATCTACGGCCTCTCCGAAGTCATCGGCCCCGGCGTCGCCCAGGAATGCGTGGAAACCAAAGACGGTCTCACCGTGTGGGAAGACTACTTCTACCCGGAAATCATCAACCCCGACACCGGCGAAGTCCTCCCCGACGGCGAACACGGCGAACTCGTCTTCACCAGTCTTCTGAAAGAAGCGCTCCCCGTCATCCGCTACCGCACCGGCGACATCACCCGTCTCCTCCCCGGCACCGCCCGCGCCATGCGCCGCATCGAAAAAATCACCGCACGCAGCGACGACATGATCATCCTGCGCGGCGTCAACATCTACCCCTCACAGCTTGAAGAGCAAATCCTCAAGGTACCGGGGCTGACCTCCAACTACATCCTCGAACGCTACCGCATCGGCACCATGGACCAGCTGCGCATCCGCGTCGAACCCGAGCAAAACGGCGCGCACCAGGAGCGTCTCGCCAAACAGCTCGCCCACAACATCAAAACCGAAATCGGCTCCAGCGTCGACGTGCAAATCGAACCCGCAGGCACCCTGCCCCGCTCCGAAGGCAAGGCCAAGCGCGTCATCGACCTGCGCGATCCGCTATAATCCCCCCTCGCGGCGGCCGCTTGTCCGGCCGCCAAACTTCACCACAGCCGGGAACAGGAATGGCCAGAGCAAAAGCCGTTGATCATGACGAGAAACGCAGCAACATCTTGAACAAAGCCTCGGAACTCTTTACCGCCGAAGGCTTCAGCCGAGCCTCCATGACACAACTCGCACAGGCCTGCGAAATCTCCAAAGCCAACCTTTATCACTACTACCCTGATAAAGAAAGCATCCTCTTCCACCTTCTCGACGAACACATGGACGAAATCCTCCAGGCGCTTCGCAAAAGCTTCGAGAAAAGCCCACCCGAAGAACGCCTGCACCGCCAAATCTCAACCCTCCTCACCCTCTACCAAAACGCCGACCACAAACATCGCATCCTCCTGAACGACCTGCAAATCCTCCCGCAAGACAAACAAGACACCATCCTCGGCAAAGAACGGGAAATCGTGCAATTCTTCAAAAACGCCATCCTCCTCAAATACCCGCAACACGGCAGCAACCCCAAAATCCTCGCCGCCAGCGCCATGACCATCCTGGGCGCCATCAACTGGTCCTTCACCTGGTTCAAACCCGGCAAAGGCTTCACCATCGACCAATACGCCCAATTCCTCACCCGCACCTTTGAACAAGGCATTGGCCATGCAAGCAACGACTAAAGACGACCTCACCCTCATCGAACACCAAGCGCTCGGCGAACACATCCATCTCCTGATCTTGAACCGCCCCGAACGCAAAAACGCGCTTAACACCGCGCTCCTCCGCCAACTCGCCCGGCACTGCGAAGCCCTTGTGGAAAACGGCGCGCGCGCCATCCTCATTCAGGGCAAAGACGGCCACTTCGCCGCCGGTGCCGACATCGACGAAATCGCCACCCTCACCCCCAAACAAGCGCTCTTGGACGCCCGCGTCACCGCATGGAAACGCCTGCGCGAAATCCCCGTACCGCTTATCGCCATCGCCGAAGGCTACTGCCTCGGCGGCGGCATGGAACTCCTGCTCACCTGCGACTTCGCCATCGCCCACCCCGACGCCCAATTCGGCCTCCCCGAAGTCAAACTCGGCCTCATGCCCGGCGCAGGCGGCACGCAAATCCTCCCACGCACCGTCGGCACCCGCCGCGCCGCCCGCATGATCTTCACCGGCGACCTCTTCGACGCCAAAACCATGCACGACTGGGGCATCATCACCGACCTCTCCGACACCCCCGCAGAAAAAGCGCTTGCCATCGCCGAACGCATCGCGAAAAACGCCCCCTTCGCCATCCGCCAGGCCAAAACCTCCCTCAAACAATCCCAGGAAAGTGGCCTCGAAACCGCCCTCAAACTCGAACGCCAGGCCTTCTCGCTGCTTGCCGCCACCGCCGACCGCGACGAAGGCATCGCCGCCTTCCGGCAAAAACGCGCGCCCCAATACCAAGGAGAATAAAGACATGGACATCGTCGAACGCCACATCCTCGTCACCCCCCATGAACACGGCGTCTACCAACTCACCCTGAACCGCCCCAAAGTCTACAACGCCCTCTCAGACGAACTCGTGCGCGAACTCGGCGACCACATCCACCACCTCGAAAGCCAGGACGCCCGCGTCTTTGTCTTGACCGGCGGCAACAAAGTCTTCGCCGCCGGCGGCGACATCGCCGAAATGCAACACAAAACCACCGAAGAAGTCACCCGCGAACAATACGTCAGCAAAGTCTGGAGCGCCCTCGAAAACCGCACCCTCCCCATGATCGCCGCCGTCAATGGCCTCGCGCTCGGCGGCGGCTGCGAACTCGCCATGCTCTGCGACATCGTCATCGCCGGCAAAAGCGCCAGCTTCTCCCTCCCCGAAACCAGCCTCGGCATCATCCCCGGCGCCGGCGGCACCCAACGCCTCATCCGCGCCGTCGGCAAAAGCCGCGCCATGGACATGATCCTCTCCGGCAGCAACATGGGCGCGCTTGAAGCCCAACGCAGCGGCCTCATCGCCCGCGTCGTCGACGACCACAACGTCCTTGCCGAAGCGCTGCACGTCGCCACCCGCATCGCCAAACGCTCCAAACCGGTGATTGCCGCCGCACGCCGCGCCATCCTCGCCGCCGAACACGGCCTCGCCCGTGGCATGCTCAGCGAACAACGCGAGTTCTACGCCACCTTCGACCTCGCCGACCAAAAAGAAGGCATGAGCGCCTTCTTGGAAAAACGCCCCGCCAAATGGCAAGACTGCTGAACACAAAAAAACAAAAAACAGCGAAAAATAATCGTTTTTTACCATATAGAAGCGCTTATAGTGCAAAAATTTCTCACCATAAGCGCTTAATTATGACTGGAACAGCTCGCGCAGCGAGAGAAAAAATACCACCGCGCCGTAGGATGGGTGTCAACCCATGCGGTATCGCGCAGCGATTGTAGATCGGCTACTTTGTGCCGACATTGCTGACGGTGGGCTGAAGCCCACCCTACCCTCCGGCAAAAACAATATTCCATAAAACAATTAAAAATTATCATTTTTTACCACAACAAAGCGCTTATCATGAAAAATCTTCTCACCACAAGCGCTTAATCATGACTGGAACAGCTCGCGCAGCGAGAGAAAAAATACCACCACGCCGTAGGATGGGTGTCAACCCATGCGGTATCGCGAAGCGATTGTAGGTTGGTGGTGAGTGCGTAGGGCGTGTTGACAATTCGTGAGTGGAATTTACGGGTGTTTGAAAGACGGCTTGAAATCTTGAAGGTTTTGTCGCTGCGCGATTTTCTTCATCCCCCTCTCTGCTCCGCAGCTCTTCGAGTCCCCAACCTTTCTCGTCCTTCGGACGAGCTGGCAAAGCCACTGGAACAGCTCGCGTCAGCGAGAGTCGCCCCTCGAGGGGGAGGGGCTTTAGATCGTTGCTTTATTTGAAGTTCATCTCATCAGATTCTGAATTGTCAACAGCCCCTAGCACGAACCCCAACATTTTGGAATTCATGATGTTGGGGTTCGCCTGACGGCGGTTATTGAGCCTGTCGAAATGCACCACCAACCTACCTCTCCGTTCTGTTTTTTGTTGATTTGGCTATAGCGTCATGCCTTATCCGCGATGGCCGTGCATGAGTTTTACGTAGTGGGCGGCGGAGTAGGCGAAGAAGGCGAGTTCCTTGTCGTCGAGGGCGCGGATTTTTCGTGCGGGGTTGCCGAGGTAGAGGTAGCCGCTGTCCAGTTGTTTGCCGGGGGCGACGAGGCTTGCCGCGCCGATGAGGCAGCGGTCGGGGATGGTTGCGCCGTCGAGGATGGTGGCGTGCATGCCGATGAGGACTTCGTTGCCGATGGTGCAGGCGTGGAGGATGGCGCCGTGGCCGACGGTGACGTCGCTGCCGATGGTGGTGCTGCGGCCGCCGGGGGTGTAGATGCCGTCGTGGGTGGCGTGGATGATGGCGCCGTCCTGGATGTTGCTGCGTGCGCCGATGCGGATGGGGGCGACGTCGCCACGGATGACGGCGCATGGCCATACGGAGACGTCTGCGCCGAGGTGAACGTCGCCGATGACGGCGGCTTGTGCGTCGACCCAGGCGTTGTCGCCGAGGGTGGGGAGGATGTGGTTGTAGGGGCGGATGCTCATTGTGGTCTCCGGGGCGGGCGGCGCGGCATTTCGCGTTTGTGGTGCGAGCGGCCGTGCCAGTGGTTGATGCGTTCGCGCGCTTCGCGCGAGATGGGTTCGCCGCGCAGGTGGGCGTCGATGTCGGCGTAGCGCACGCCCATTTCGCTTTCGTCGGTTTGCCCTTGCCAGAGTTCGGCGCTGGGTGCTTTGCGCAGGATGTTTTCCGCGACGCCGAGCGCTTGGCCGAGGGCGTAGATTTCTTCTTTGCGCAGGTGGATGAGGGGGACGACGTCTGCGGCACCGTCGCCGAATTTGGTGAAGTAGCCCATGAGCCATTCGGCGGCGTTGTCGGTGCCGACGACGAGGGCGCGGCGGCTTTGCGCGACGGTGTAGAGGCAGATCATGCGCAGCCTTGCCTGGATGTTGCCGGAGAGTATGTTGGGGTCGGCGCTGCTTGCCACGGCGTGGGCGACACTTGCGGCGAGGGTGTCGTACAGGGGGGCGATGGAGATTTCTTCGCCGGGGATGCCGGCGCTTTTGAGGACGGCGTGGGCGTCGCCGGTGTCGCCGCTGATGGCGGAGGGGAGGATGAGGCCGTAGACGGGTGCGCCGGTGCGTGCGAGGAGGTGGGCGGCGACGGCGGAATCGACGCCGCCGGAGACGCCGAGGACGTAGCCGTCCATCTGGTAGAAATCGCGGCGTTCCGTTTCCAGCCAGTCGACGAGGTAGTCGGCATAGGTTTGAATGTTCATGATTTTCCTCCGGCGTGTTGCGCCATCATGTCCTGCTTCAGTTGCCAGAGCGCGGGCGAGAGGTCGACGTAGTAGCCGTGCGGGTTGTCAAGACGGCGCACTTCCGGCCAGAGGCGCGAGAGTGCCTGTTCGCGGTGGGCGCGGATGGCGTCGAGCGGGGGTGTGGGGCGCACGCGCTTCCCGGCGGTGAACAGCGGGGTCAGCAGCGCTTCGGCGCGGAAGTTTGCCACTTGTTTGCGTTTCCAGGTGTGTTCGGGGTCGAAGAGGAGGTAAGGCGCGGTTTCGTCGATGGTTTCATCGTGGAGGGTGATGACGTCGGCGATGGCCATGCCGCCTTCATCGTACAGCCGCCACACTTGTTTGCGCCCGGGGGTGGTGGTTTTCGCCATGTTTTCCGAGAGCTTGATTTTCGGGATGCTTTTCCCGCCCTGCTCCAGCGCGACGATTTTGTAGACGCCGCCGAAGACGGGTTCGCTGCGCGCGGTAATCAGGCGCTCGCCGACGCCAAAGGCGTCAATCGCCGCATCCTGATGCACGAGATCGCGGATGAGGTATTCATCAAGCGAGTTGGAGACGATGATTTGCACGTCGTGCATGTCGGCGGCGTCGAGCATTTCGCGGGCGCGGCGCGACAGATAGGCGAGGTCGCCACTGTCAAGACGGATGCCTTTCAGGCGCTGGCCGCGCGGCACGAGGTATTCATGATGCACGCGGATGGCGTTGGGTACGCCGCTTTTCAGGGTGTCGAAGGTGTCGGCGAGGAGTACGGTGTGCGCCGGGTAGCATTCGGCGTAGGCGAGAAAGGCTTCGTATTCGCTGGGGAAACTTTGGACGAAGGCGTGCGCCATGGTGCCAATGGCGGGAATGGCGAAGTGCTGTTCGGCGGCGGTGTTCGCCGTGCCATGAACGCCGCCGATATAGGCAGCGCGCGCGCCGAGCAAGGCGGCATCGGCACCGTGGGCGCGGCGCGAGCCGAATTCGTAGACGCGGCGGCCAGCGGCGACGTCTACCATGCGCGCGGCCTTGGTGGCGATCAGTGATTGATGGTTCAGGGTCAGCAGCAAAAAGGTTTCCAAAAGCTGGCATTGCCCGAGCGGCGCGCGCACGGTGAGCAGCGGTTCGCCGGGGAAAACCGCTTCGCCCTCCTGCATCGCGAGGACATCGCCGCTGAATCGGAATTCCTGCAAATAGCGGAGAAAACCTTCGTCAAAACCGCCCTTTTGCCGCAGGAAGTCTACGTCTTCTTCGGAAAAGCGCAGGTTTTCCAGATAGTCGGCGAGCTGCGCCAACCCGGCGAACACGGCATAGCCGCCGCCATCAGGCACGCGGCGGAAAAAGTAATCGAAACAGGCGATTTCCTCGTGGCGTCCTTCGCGGAAATAGGCATTGGCCATGGTCAGCGCGTAGAAATCCATCAACAGGGGCGGAGAAGACATGGAAAACCTCCTTTGGTAAATTTTCTCATGAAAAAGCGCTTTAATGGTGATTTTTTACCATCATGAAGCGCTTGTTGCGGTAAAAAATTACTATAAAATAACAAAAAATGATAATATTTTATGACAATACCAGTATTTCCGCCTCCGGCAGCGCAAATTCGCGGGGATAGCAGGCGTGCATGAAATACAGGCCGTGTGCCGGGGCGGTCATCCCCGCGTGGCTGCGGTTGCGGCTGGCGAGGATGGTGGCCATGGTTTCCGGCGCTTTGCGTCCGTCGCCGATGGGGAGCAGCGTGCCGACGATGTTGCGAATCATGTGGTGGAGAAAGGCGTTGCCGGTGATGTCGATGCGGATCAGGCGGCCGTCGCGCGCGATGTCGATGCGCTCAATAAAGCGGAACGGAGTGGATGACTGGCATTCGGCGGCGCGGAAGGCGCTGAAGTCGTGTTCGCCGTGCAGGCACTCGGCGGCAGCGCACATGCGTTCAATATCAAGCGGATAAGGGTGCCAGAAAAGGCGTTGCCGCCACAGCGCGGAGGGCTGCCCCTGGTTCAGGATCAGGTAGCGGTAGGTGCGCTTTTGCGCGCTGTAACGCGCGTGGAAATCGGCGGGGACGGGCTGCACCCATTGCAGGCGGATGGCGGGTGGCAGGTAGCGGTTGCCCCCGGCAAGCCAGGCGTAGGGGGCGCGGCGCGCGGGGCTTTCAAAATGAAAGACTTGCCCCAGGGCGTGGACGCCGGCGTCGGTACGCCCGGCGCAGGTGATGTCGATGGCGTGATCAGCAACTTTGGCCAGCGCGGTTTCGATGGCCTGCTGGATGGTGCGGGCAAAAAAAGGCTGGCGCTGCCAGCCGGAGAATTCGCTGCCGTCGTATTCGACGCCGGCAGCATAGCGTTGGACGTTCAATTATTTCTGCGCGTCGATTTTCTTGAGCAATTGGGCGGCGAGCGCTTTTTGCGCGGCGCTGCCTTCGAGCATGACTTCATCGAGCCAGAGGCGCGCGCGTTGCGCGTTGCCGGTGGCGATGAAGGAGGTGGCAAGATCGAGGTTGATTTCCATGGCCTCGACTTTTTCCGGCGAGGGTTCGGCGACGGCGGACGCGCTTTCCACCGGCACGATGCGCAATTGCGGCGCGGCCTTGGCGGCGGGCTGGGCGGGTTCCACGTCAAACTCGAAGCGGTCTTCTGCCACGGCGGCGGCTTGCGGCGCGGCAGCGGCAGGCGCTTGTGCCGCCCACGGCTCGTCAACGCTGAAGAAATCGTCCGCGTTTTCTTCGTGCGCCGAAGTCTGCACGGTCGGCTCTTCCTGGCTGAAATCCCAGTCGAAGCTGTCAGCAGACGCTTCTTCTGCGGCGGTCAGTTCGATTTCTTCGGCGCTTTCTTCGACGTCCAGATCGTCGAAGACGTTGAGCGTGGTGGCTGCGTCGTCATGATCCGGGGCGAAGGCAGGCAGACGCTCGGCTTGCTGCGCGAGGGTGTCGAAATCGTCTTCTTCCGCCGCTTCTTCTTCCAGCGCTTCCAGTGCCGCGAGTTCGGCAAGGCGCGCTTTCATCAGGGCTTCTTCATCATCGGCATCGCCCTCGAGCGAGGCTTTTTCGCGGCTCAGCTGCTCGTAGCTGAGGTCGTCGAGGTTGTCGATGTCGTCGTGGAAGGATTTTTGCAGCGAGGCGTCGTTTTCCAGTTCGGCGACCATGCGGTCGATTTCTGCGGGCGACATGTCTTCGATGTCATCAATGTCGCGCTTGCGGCCGCGCGCTTTCATGAGGATGGCGAGGAGCAGGCCGAGGAGCAGCGCACCGCCAGCCACGGCCAAGTGCCAGAGTTGCAGGCCAAACGGCAGCGGGGAATCGCTCTGGCTTGCCGCTGCGGGCGCAGGCTGGGCAACCGGGGTTTGTACCTGTGCCGGAGGCGTTTCGACCACGGGGGGCGCGGTTTGTACCGGCGCGGCGTCGGCAACGGTTTCTGCGGGCGGCATTTCGCTCATCGGCGCTTCGCTGCCTGCCATATCGCCCTGAGGCATTTCCGTGGCGGGCATGTCGGGGGTTGGCATGTTGCCATCGGCAATGCTGTCCACGCCTTCGAGGCTGAGGGTGGTGTCCATGCCGGGCGGGGTTTGCGCAGCGGTCATGCCTTCGGGATTGACCGGCTCGGCGGGTATTTCGCCCTGGGACATTTCACCCTGGGGCATTTCCGTGGCGGGGATGTCGGTGCTGGCAGCGGTTTCTGCCGTCATCGCCATCGGCACATTGCCTTCTTCCGTCGCGGGCGTGGGCATTTCCGCAGCAGGCGTTTGCGCTGCTGCCGCCGTTTCTGTCACGGTTTGCGGCGCAGGAGCCTGTTGCTGCGCGTTTTGCTGGCCGCGACGGTTGCGGCGGTTGCGCGGTTTTTCCGCGGGCGTTTCTGCTGCGGCCACTTGCGTCTGTGCGGCAGGCGCTTGTGCCGCGCCACTGCCGTTGGGAATGGTGAGGGTTACGCCCGCCTTCAGGCTGTTCATGCTGGAGGAATTGAAGGCGTGCGGGTTGGCGCGCTTGATTGCGACCATCATGTCGTTGACACTCATCGAGGCGGGCTTGGTGGCCGCAGCAATCGAATAGAGGGTTTCGCCGCGCTTGACCGGGCCGTAAGTGCCGCCTGCGCCGCCAGATGCTGCCGGGGGAGCGCTCGCGCTTTGCTGCTGCGTGCTGAGCGCCACGCGCTGCGCGTTGGGCGATACCACGCCCCAGCCTTCTGCTTCGGGATTGGCGGGGATGATGCCCTGGCTGGGGCGCGCTTCGCCGATGAAGCCGTTGTCGTTGCTGGCCACCGGCTGCGGCATGGCAGGCGTGGGTTGCGCCACAGGCACGGGTACCGGCGCGGTTTTCGGTGCGGCGTCAACAACGGCTTGCGGCGCTTCCACCGGTTCGGGAAGCGCTGGCGCAGCGGGCGTAATGCCGCCTGCCGGATCGGGATTGAGGAAGAGCGCGTATTCGCGGGTGATTTTTTCGCCGCCGCTGTTGATGGTGAGGAGGAAGTTGATGAACGGCTCGCGGATGCCGCTTTTGCTGCTGACGTGGATGCGGTAGCCATTGCCGGCGGGGACGATCTTGAAGCGCAGCTGGTCATGGCTTGGCAAGCGCTGGATGCCGCGCGAGCGGTATTCTTCGGCGCTTGCGAGGGTAACGCTCGCGCGCTGTGCCTGTTCCTTGGAAAGGCCGTCCACGCGGATGTTGGCACTCAAGGGCTGCCCCAGATGTGAGTTCACGCCGATGATCGGCCCGAGGCCGACTGCGTCCGCGAACTGGGAAACGCCGAATCCCAGCGCCAGTATCACCGCATATTTCAGCCGGTTAGAGGGTTGATGTCCGTTCATAAAATCTCCTGGGTGAAGCTGTCGCATAGGGGCTTCGTAAAAAAACAACAAACCGGATTATAGCAGCGCAATTTTGCCATGCAAACAATCCGTAACCATTCCATTTTCCGCGAGCGGCATTTTCGTTTCGTCTGCCGCCGCGCCGTTTTTCAAGGGGATGCGATTTCCTGCTGCCAGATGTCTTCCACGCGTTGCCGCTGGCGTATCAGGCGCGCACTACCTTGATCCACCAGCACTTCTGCAGGAAGCGGCCGCGAGTTGTAGGTGCTGGCCATCGCCATGCCGTAAGCGCCGGTTCCGGCAATGGCGACGAGATCGCCGCGCACGCCGTCAAGCGGATAATCGCGGGCGAAGGTGTCGCCGGTTTCGCACACGGGGCCGACAATATCGGCATGCGTGTTGTTGTGCGCACGCGACAAATTGCGCATCGCCGGGCGCACCTGATACAGCGCCGGGCGGATATAGTCGTTCATGCCCGCATCGAGCATGATGAAGCGCTTGCCGCCCTGGGTTTTCACCAGCACAATTTGGGTGAGCAGCGCCCCGGCATTGGCGACAATGGAGCGTCCCGGCTGCAAATGCAGCGCCAGTGGCCGTGTTCCGAGTTTGGCAAAAAGCATCGCCACCAGTTCGCCTGGCGTCGCCACTGCCATGTCCTCGCTGTTGGCAACGCCCAAACCGCCGCCCATGTCGAGGAATTCCAGCGGCACGCCCTGGGCAAGGAGGCGGTCGGCGAGGGCAAGAACGCTGTCCATCGCTTTGGCGAAAGGATCAAGGTTCACGATTTGCGAGCCGATGTGGCAGCTGATGCCGCGCACGCGCAGCGCGGGCAACGCCAGCGCCTGATGATAAAGCGCTTCCGCCTCTTCGATGGCGACGCCGAATTTGTTGTCCTTGAGACCGGTGGAAATATAGGGATGGGTGTTGGCGTCCACATCAGGATTGACGCGCAGGGCAACCGGTGCCGTTGTCCCGAGCGCTTGCGCGCGCGCCGCGAGAATCTGCAATTCCTCGCGCGATTCCACATTGAAGCAGCCAATGCCTGCCGCGAGCGCCGCATCGATTTCCGCATCGGTTTTCGCAACGCCTGAAAAAACGATATTTTCCGCCGCGCCGCCCGCTGCCAGTACACGCGCGAGTTCGCCGCCGGAAACAATATCAAAGCCCATGCCAAGACGCGCCATTTCCGCGAGCAGCGCAAGATTGCCATTGGCCTTCACCGCGTAGTGCAACTTCGCTTTTTCAGGAAAATCATGCTGATGATAGGCATCAACATGGCGACGCACCGCCGCGAGGCTGTAGACATAAAGCGGCGTGCCGAACTGCGCCACGAGGTCTTCAGCCGCCACACCCTCGAAACGCCAGCCGTCCGCACTTTGCGCAAAAGATTGCCACGGATGACTCATGGCTGCGCTTCCTCCGTTGTTTCCGGTAAATACAGCGGCCCTTTCTGCCCGCAACCGAGCAAAAACGCACTGGCAAGCACGAGTAATGATAAGGTATGGCGCATAATCGTCCGATCGTCGAAAAAAAGAGGAATTATGACACAAGCCCTGACGCGAATCACCGTTCCCGCCGCGCGCGAAGCCCGCCGCAGCATCATCTGGCTGCACGGCCTCGGTGCCGATGGCCACGACTTTGAACCCGTCGTCCCCCTGCTCGGCCTTGGCGCGGAAACCCGCGTCATCTTCCCGCACGCCCCGGTGCGCCCCATCAGCATCAACGGCGGCATGCCGATGCGCGGCTGGTACGACATCATCTCCTTCGAACGCCGCCATGAGGACGCAACCGGCATCGCCGCGAGCTTCGCCCTCCTCGAAGCGCTGTATGAAGAAGAAAAGGCGCAAGGCATTGACGCGGAAAACATTCTCTTTGCCGGATTCTCGCAAGGTGGCGCGATGGCGCTGCATCTTGGCCTGCGCCTGCCGTGTGCGGGCATTCTCTCGCTCTCCGCCTATCTGCTTGACGCCGACAATTGCCCGCCCGCAGGCCAACGCGCCCATCTGCCCATCCTGCAAATCCACGGCGATGACGACAACATCGTGCCCTATGCCTTGGGCGAAGCCTCGCGCGACGTACTCCTCGCCCGGGGTTATCACCCGCAATGGCAGGGCTACCCCATCGCCCACGAAGTGTCGCGCGAAGAAATCGACTTTATCGGCAAATGGTTGCACAGCCTGGGATTCTGAATTTCATCAAAACGGCATTTATCGTTATTTTTTACCATCATGAAGCGCTTTTCGTGGGAAATTTTCTCACACAAAGCGCTTCATTATGAGAAATTTTCCCATTCCCTGCAAAGCCTTTCCGCAAAACCGCGCACGTCTGCCCAGTCGGTGAATTCCACATTGGCATCGGGCGCGGTGGGGCCTTTGGTGATGCGCATGATGAGGCGAATCATCAAGCGGTCCAACGGCTTGTATAGCGCATAATGGATGCGGCCAGCGAAGATGGCGATGTGCGCTGGTTGCCAGCGGCTTTTCGCCAAAAACTTTTTCATGTACAGATTGTTGCCAGGCACGCGCTTCTCCGCCTTGCGCGCCACCGCGCTCACCGAAAAGAACGCCGCGCCCTTCTCCGCCAGCGCATCGGCATGACGGTTGACGAAATCCAGCACTTCAGGCTTGTGTTTGCCATAACGGATACTCGCGCCGATGACCACGCGGGCAAAGCCCTGCCAGTCCGTCTCTTCCGCCCCGGCAAGCGGCAGCACCGTCGCGGCAACACCCTGTTCGGCAAACACTTCCGCGAGAAAATCGGCAATGCGCCGCGTCTGGCCGTCCGTTGTCGAATAAAGCAGCAACACGTTGTTCATGGGAATCCCGGGTCAAAACGAAGCGCGCATCATATCGGCGATATGCCGCTTCCCCCAAAAATGGCATAGGATTTTTGATGGTGTCCTGAAAAGTATGCCGGTCAAAAATCAGCGATAGGTCATAAGAGCGTCAGTGCCAAAATATTCGTAGAAA
>JAUNKJ010000014.1 GCA_030532785.1 Cardiobacteriaceae bacterium | reverse complement strand
TCTCAGTAGTAACCCAGCACCCCCAGCAAACAAATATCCCGCCAATCGGCGGGATATTTGCTCTCGTGACAGTAGAAGCATTTACAGATAACAACTGTGTTTTTTTCATGAAAAATTTATTTTTTGTTATTTTTTACCACATAAAGCGCTTCGTAATGAGAAATTATGATGGTTTTCTTATTGAATATGCATCTTGAAAGGCGCATTCATGCGCGCTTTGCCAAAGAAGCGTTGCTGCATCTTATCCAGCCAGCTTTCCTGAACATCTTCTTCCAACAGCAGGATGTGATGCGAATCACGATGGGCAAGCAGGTAGTCGTCACTGGTGCCGACGGCATCGATCAAGCCGTTGAGCAATGCTTGCGTACCGTACCAGGTTTCGCCGGTGGCGATACTTTCCACATCCAGCGCCGGACGCGCGGCTCGAATATGTTCCTTGAACAGTTCGTGGGTAATCGCGAGTTCATGCTTGAATTGCTCGCGCCCCTCATCGGTATTCTCCCCCAGTACGGTCAACGTGCGCTTGTACTTACCGGCGGTATGTTGTTCATAAGAGATGGCATGCTTTTTTAGCAATTCGTGCACATTGGGCACAGCACCCACCACCCCCACCGAGCCGATAATGGCAAACGGGGCAGCAATCAGCTTGTCGGCAAGACAGGCCATCATATAGCCGCCACTGGCTGCGATCTTGTCCACGGCAATCACCAGCCGCACTTGCCGGTCACGCAACCGCGCCAGTTGCGAAGCTGCCAAACCGTAGGCATGCACCAATCCGCCACTGCTTTCCAGACGCAGCAATACTTCATCTTCTTCACCCGCCACCTGCAACACGGCACTGATGTGTTCACGCAGGGCATCCACGGCACTGGCGGCAATATCCCCGTCAAAATCGAGGACAAACATGCGTGGCCGCGCCTCCACTTCTGTCGCCTTTCGTCTCGATTTCAAGCGCTTTTTGCGCGCTTTTTTCTCCTGCCATTCATCCAGCAGCAATTCGCGTTGCCGGGCAAAGTGCTCATTCAGCGAGGTAACCTTCAGGCGCATCTCGCGTTCGCGGCTTTTTTTCACCGCCCCCAGCGCCACGACCAACAGCAACAACGCCAGCACAATCGTCACCGCCTTCGCCACAAACAAACCATATTCATACAAGAGAGCGGACACACTCATCGCTTCCACCCCAATCCCGTCCAAGTCAAGAAAAACCCCGCATGCAGCAGGAAAAACAGCGCCGTTTGCCCACTCCACAAACCATCCATCAACAAGGCATTGTGGGAAAACGGCGAAAACCACTGCAACATCGCTACCAACCATGCCGGTTGCGACGTCAACACCGGCAGCAACCACAGCGACAGCCACGCCACCGCTACCAGCAACGATGCAGTGATGATTTGCCCCGGCCACACCGCCAGCATCGCGGTAAGCATCACCGCATACGCGGCAAAAGCCATATGCATCAGCGCATAAGCCGCCAATAAATGCACATCCCAGGCAACCACCGGTGCCAACACCGCCACCAACAACCAGAACGGCACGGTCAGCAACAACAGACTGCACCACGCCACCCACAGATGCGCGCACCATTCGCGGTCACGCCGCGCGAGCGACGTGCGCCGCAAGTGAAACGTCATCCATTGCCGCTCTCCGGCAAAAAGACGCGCCACGAAAAACACCGTCCACACCACCATCAACCATTGCAAAGCGCGCATTCCCTGCCCGAGCAGCAGCGTAGTCGCCCCCGACTGGTTTTCCAGCCCGGCAAGCGTGGGCGCTACTGCCAGATATTCCTGCAACGCCAACAACAAATATAAAGACAACAACAGCCAGCCCACACCCAGCGCCACCCAGAAAAATGGCGTTGCCAGCAAGCGCCACGATTTGCCGATATTCAATGACATGCCGCCATCCTTGCCTGCAACGCAGCCACCGGACAGGCACGACTCACCTGCAACACCGCAGGATCAGCCTGCAATACAGCAGCCAGCGCCGCATATTCCACTTCGGAAAAGCCGCTGGCACAGCCGCGCCGCACACTGGCCGCATAAGCGCTTGCCGCCGTTTCATCGGCAAACACCACCCATCGGTCACAGGCCGCCTCGCGCGGCAAATCAAACAAGCGTCCCTCGCGCAAATACCAAACCCGATCAGCAATCGCGACCACATCAGCCAAATCGTGCAGGGTCAGCAAAACCGTCATCCCCTCGCGCGCCAGCTGCACCACCATCCCGCGCAACGCCGAGCGCTGCGCCTCATCCAATCCGTTCATCGGTTCGTCCATGCACAACCATTGCGGACGGTGCAACAACGCCTGCGCCAGACTTACCCGCTGCCGATAACCATGCGACAGCGCCCGGCAACGTTGCCCAAGCACCGCCGCCAAACCGCAGCATTCGACCACAGCATCCACCGCCGCCCTGTCCATGCCGCGCTCCGCAGCAAGGCGCAACAACAATTCGAACACCGTCCATTCGGGATACAGCGGCGGCTTGTCCGGCACAAAGGCAACACTGTTCGCCGCCCGCAAGGCGGCATCATGGACGACCTCGCCACGCGTCGGGCGCAAATCACCCAGGAGAACATGCATCAAGGTTGTCTTGCCACTGCCGTTCGCGCCTACCAACGCCACCACTTCGCCACGCGGCAGTGCGGCATCAATAGCGGAAAGCACCGTTTTCTGGCCATAACGGAAGGCCACATCGCGGATGGTGATCAACATGTCCTGTCTCCTGTTACAAAAAAACCCGCAACGTGGCGGGCTTTTTCGGCTGCAAAATCAGGATTACTTGATTTTGGCTTCTTTGTACATGACATGCTTGCGGGCAACCGGATCAAATTTCTTGATTTCCATTTTTTCCGGCATATTGCGCTTGTTTTTGGTTGTGGTGTAGAAGTGTCCGGTGCCTTCGGAAGAAACCAGACGGATTTTTTCACGAACGTTTTTCTTGGCCATCGCTCAAGCTCCCTTAGATTTTTTCGCCACGGGCGCGGAGTTCGGCGAGAACGGCATCAATACCTTTCTTGTCGATGATGCGCATGCCGTGCGTGGATACTTTCAGTTTGACGAAGCGGTTTTCACTGGCGACCCAGAAACGGTGTTCCTGAATATTGGGCAGGAAGCGACGCTTGTTTTTGTTGTTCGCGTGGGAGACGGTATTACCGACCATCGGCTTTTTACCGGTCACCTGGCAAATACGAGCCATAGCCGTACCTCTGTTTATATATTGAGAATCAGGATGGTGGCCAAGGGCGGAATCGAACCACCGACACGCGGATTTTCAATCCGCTGCTCTACCAACTGAGCTACTTGGCCGCGAAAGGCTGCGCATTAAACAGCATTTGTCCGGCAAGGTCAAATCTTTTTTTCACCCCCACCGCAAAAAAATGTCACGGGCGGTATTGCTCGGGCTTTACCTCCTGATTTTCAAACAGGAATGCCTCCATGCGCTCACGCAAAAAGGCCTTGGCTTCCGGCTCGAACGACGTCAGGCGATACTCGTTGATCAGCATGGTTTGCTGCGCCAGCCACATTTCCCACGCCTCTTTGGAAATCTCGCGGACAATGCGCTCGCCCAATTCCCCCGGCACGGGTTTGCGCGCCATCCGCGTCCCCTCGCGCTGCAATTTGCGGCAAAAAACCTTGTCATCCATACGCCCTCCCGGCCTTGCAAAAGGCGCACAGAATAGCAAAATCGCAACGGCGCTGTGCTAGAATTCGCCGCTTTCCAACGGAAAACACCATGCTGTTCATCGGTCTTGTCGGCACCGCCCTCACCGCAGCGGAAATCGCCCACCTTCGCCACCCCTTCGTGGCCGGTGTCGTCCTCTTCACCCGCAATTACGCCTCGCCCGCGCAGCTTTCCGCGCTCACCGCCGCCATCCGCGACGCCGCGCCCGAATCCCTCATCTGCGTTGATCACGAAGGCGGCCGCGTGCAGCGCTTCCGCGACGGTTTTACCCTCCTCCCGGAAATGGCCGCCTTTGGCCGTGTATATGATGACGACCCGAGACTCGCCGCCCGCCTCGCCGAATGCGCAGGCAACATCATGGGGTACGAACTGCGTCGCCACGACATCGACTTCTCCCTCGCCCCGGTACTTGATTTGCAGGACGGCTGCTCCAGCGTCATCGGCAACCGCGCCTTCCATCACGCCCCCGACACCGTCATCACCCTTGCCAGCGCCCTGCGACGCGGCCTGCGCCACCAAGGCATGGCTGCCGTCGGCAAACACTACCCTGGCCACGGCCGCGTTACCGGCGACTCGCATCACATGCTCCCCTGCGACCACCGCCCCTTTGCCGACCGCGCCGCCGACCGCGCGCCCTTCCTCGCCAGCATCGCCGACGGCATCGAGGGCATCATGGCCGCGCACATCATGCTCCCGGAAGACACCCGCCCTGCCGGATTCTCCCGCCCCTGCCTGCAAACCCTGCGCCAACACGGCTTTGCCGGCGCCATCTTGAGTGACGACCTCGACATGCAGGGAGCGCTTGCCATCGCCGCCGACCCCATCGCCCGCGTACAACTCGCCCTCGACGCCGGTGCCGACGCCGCCATGATCTGCAACAACTTTGCCGACATCGCCGCCGTCCTCGCCGCCAACCTCACCCCCGACCCCGCAAAAAAAGCGCGCCTCGCCGCCCTGCGTGCCCGTCCCGCATCTCCCGACGCCGCAGCGCACTACCAACACGCCCTTGCCCAACTCGCCGGGCACCACCCGCAGCTTTATTAAGGACACCCATGGCCGAAAAACTCGTCGTCATCATGCTCAACAGCAACCCCGACACCCCCGCCGAACTCTTCGAACCCATCTACCACGCCACCATCGCCGCCTCCATGGAATACCACGCGGAAATCATCCTCTCCGGCCAGGCCGGACAACTCGCCATCCGCAAATTCGCGGAAAAAATCCCCTCGCCGCGCAAAGCCGACGAAAGCATCTACGACCTCCTCTGCGAAGCCTACCAAAACGGCGTGCGCATCAAAGCCAGCAAATTCGTCGTCCAGCAATGGGGCGACAACCTCATCCCCGAAATCGACGAAGTCGTCAGCAGCGGCTACATCGTCGGCGAAATCATGAACCCCAACGTCACCACCCTCACCTACTGAGCACCGCCATGACCCAACTCACCAACACCGAACTCGAACAAGTCCTGAAAAACAGCGAAATCCTCATCAACGCCGCGCAAATCAACGCCGCCTACGACCACCTCGCCGCCCAGCTCAACCTCCACTACGCCGGCCTGAACCCTCTCGTCATGGTCGTCATGAACGGCGGCCTCATCCCCGCCGGCCAACTCTTGACCCGCCTCACCTTCTTCCACCGCATGGACTACCTCCACGCCACCCGCTACCGCAACAACCAAGGCGGCGGCCTCGAATGGAAAATGCGCCCCAAAGCCCCCGTCGCTGGCGAACACATCCTCCTCATCGACGACATCTTTGACGAAGGCATCACCCTGAAAGCCGTCGTCGACGAACTCCGCGCGCAACACCCCGCCTCGCTCAAAACCTGCGTCCTCATCAACAAACTGCACAACCGCAAAGTCCCCGACTTCAGCGTCGACTTCATCGGCACCGACGTCGTTGACCGCTACATCTACGGCTGCGGCATGGACTACCACGGCTACCTCCGCCACCTCCCCGGCATTTACGCCCTGAAAGATGCGTAACCCCATCATATTCCTCATCATACTGCCGTGGCTTGCCGCCTGCGTACACAGCGAATACCACGGCCATTACACCAGCCACAGCCAACTCCGCTACGGCAACGGCCAAACCCTGCACCAAAGCCACCACGCCCACTGGCAGGAAAACGCCTACACCCCGCCTGCCGTCAACCTCCACCTCCAGCACGGCGGCCAACACCTCCACTACCAACACGCCCCGCCCGCACCGCCGCCTATCATCCACACCTACCCCATCCTCCAACCCGCCCCCGCTGCGCCCTACATCCGCAGCCAACGCAGCATCATCCCCCTCTGCACCCAGCAAACCCGCGTACAACACAACGGACAAACCCACATCATCCAGCACCCTTGCCGATGAATTTCATAAAAATCCTCAGTACACGACAAAACTCTTCTCTTGATTGAAAGCACGGTTCAAAAGCCCCTCTCCCGTGGGAGAGGGGTTGGGGTGAGGGCAGCAAATAAACAACTTTTTCAGGTGTTGAAGCATGTTCGAAATGTTTGTTTAACCCCTCACCCCTGCCCCTCTCTGCTCCGCAGCTCTTCGAGTCCCGTAGGGACTGGAAGAGCTCGCGATAGCGAGATTGGGGTTGATTTAGTGAATGTTTTTAAGTTTTGTCATGTGCTGAGATAAAAATCGCAAAAATAGTGATTTTTTACCACAATGAAGCGCTTATCGTGAGATAATTTTCTCACAACAAGCGCTTCATGATGAGAAAATTTCCCATTCATTGAATCCACACCTGACGTAGGGTGGGTGTCAACCCACCGTTTTCCCGCAGGGAAAATCACAGGTTGGTGGTGCATTTCGGCAAGCTCAATAACCGCTTGTCGAAATGCAATATAGCCGCTTCACCACACAATCGGCGCGTCGCCCCGCGCTTCGAGAATGCGGTTGGTCTCGGCAAAATGTCCGCAGCCGATAAAACCGCGCGCCAGCGGCGAGGGGTGCGGCGCGGTGAGTACATGATGCTTGCGCGCATCGATCAGCGCCGCTTTTTTCTTGGCGAAATTGCCCCAGAGAAGAAAGATGATGGGGCGCTCCTGCGCGGAAAGCGCAGCGATGGCGGCATCGGTGAATTGCTGCCAGCCGATGTTGGCATGGCTTGCCGCCTGACCGTGGAGCACGGTGAGCGAGGCGTTCAGCAGCAACACGCCCTGCTCCGCCCAGCGCGTCAAATCGCCATGCGCCGGGCGCTGGTAGCCGGGAATACTGCGCTCCAGTTCCTTGTAAATATTGAGCAAAGACGGCGGCACGCGCACCCCCTGCGGCACGGAAAACGACAGTCCCATCGCCTGCCCCGGCTGGTGATACGGGTCCTGCCCGATGATGACGACGCGCACGCGCTCAAACGGCGCTTGCTCAAAGGCGTTGAAAATAAGGCGCGCGGGCGGATAAATCGTCTCCCCGGCATCACGGGCGCGCACCAGTTCCGCCTTGATCGCGGCGAAATAGGGCTGGGCAAATTCGTCGGCGAGCGCCGCTTTCCAGCCGGCTTCGAGACGGACGTTGGCGGGGTCTATCGATACCATAGGCGTTATTCTCAAAAAATGATTAAAAATAGTGATTTTTTACCACAACAAAGCGCTTATCCGTGAGAAAATTTCTCATCATTCTACAGTGACGGATTTGGCGAGGTTGCGTGGTTGATCCACATCGGTGCCGCGTCTGAGTGCGGCGTGGTAGGCGAGAAGTTGCAGGGCGACGGCAAAGGCGGCGGGGGCAGTGTCGTGGGCAAGGCTGCCCAAGCGGAGGATGTCGCCATCAACGCCGTCGAGATCGACGCTGTCATCGGCGAACACGATAAGGCGGCCGCCGCGCGCCTGCACTTCCTGCAAATTGCTGCGCATTTTTCCCGCAAGCGCGTCGTCGGCAATGAGGGCAATCACCGGCATGGTGTCGTCAACGAGCGCGAGCGGCCCGTGTTTCAGTTCGCCTGCAGGGTAGGCTTCGGCTTGCAGATAGGTGAGTTCCTTCATTTTCAGCGCGCCTTCCAGCGCGATGGGATAAAAGGCGCCACGGCCAAGGAAGAGCGCGCCGTGTTTGCCATCAAGCAGACGCGCGAGGCGGGCGATGTCGCCGTCGCGTTCCAGCACTTGCTCCACCGCAGCGGGCAGGTGTTGCAGGGTGGCGAGCTGTTCCGCGCCCAAGAGCTGCGCCACGAGATGCAGCACCACGAGCTGGGTGATGAAGGCTTTGGTGGAGGCGACGCCGATTTCGCGCCCGGCGCGGGTGAGCAGCGCGGCATCGGCTTCGCGGACAATGGCGCTGTCGGCGACGTTGCAGATGGCAACGCGCGCCAAATAGCCGAGATCGCGTGCCTTTTTCAGGGCGGCGAGGGTGTCGGCGGTTTCGCCCGATTGCGAGATGGCGATGAAAAGCGTCCCGGCGGGTACGGCGACGGGGCGGTAGACGTATTCGCTCGCCACGTCCACTACGGTGGCAATGCCCTGTTTTTCAAAGGTGTTACGCAGGGCAAGGCCTGCGTGGTAGCTGGTGCCGCAGGCGATGATGTGCAGCTGCTGGGTGCGCGCCAGCGCTTGCAGCAGCGTGTCGTCAAACGCTTCGCGGTTCAGCGCGTCATGAAGCATGCGCCCTTCCAGGGTTTCGGCAATCACGCCCGGCTGCTCGAACATTTCCTTTTGCATGAAATGCTTGTAGCCGCCCTTGCCACCTGCGTCGCTGTCCTGCGCGCTTTCGCTTTCCTCGCGGATGACGGGATGGCCGTCGCGGTCGCTGATGGTGCAGCCATCGCGACGCAGCACGGCCAGATCGCCTTCCTGCAAGTAGATGAAGCGCCGCGTCACCGGCAGCAGGGCAAAAGTATCTGAAGCGGCAAAGGTTTCGCCGATGCCGAGGCCAATCACCATCGGCGAGCCGTGGCGGATGGCGACCAGTTCATCGGGGCGATCCACGGCCATCACCGCCAGCGCGTAGGCACCTTCAAGTTCAGCAACAGCAAGGCGCACTGCTGCGACAAGGCCATGGTTTTCTTCGTAATAATCAGCCACGAGATGGGCGATGACTTCGCTGTCGGTTTGCGAGGCGAAGGTGTAGCCCCTGTCTTGCAAACGCGCGCGCAGCGCGGCGTGGTTTTCGATAATCCCGTTGTGTACCAGGACGATACGCACGCCATCACGGCCACCGGCATGGGGATGGGCATTGTCTTCGCTGGGGCGGCCATGCGTCGCCCAGCGCGTGTGGGCGATGCCGAGCTGGCCGCGCAGCGCCCCGCATTGCGCGGCAAGGCTCGCGACCTTGCCCACCGCGCGTTCGCGCCGCATCGCAGTGCCATCCAGCACCGCCAGCCCCGCCGAATCATAGCCGCGATACTCGAGGCGCTTCAGCCCTTCGAGAAGAATGGGGACGAGGTTGCGTTCGGCGACGCCCGCGACAATGCCACACATCTTACAACTCGATATTTTTCAGATAGTCTCGGAAGGCATCGCCGAGCTGCGGGTGCTGCAGGCCCATTTCCACATTGGCTTCGAGATAGCCGAGTTTGTCGCCGCAATCGTAGCGTTTGCCGTCGAAGCGGTAGGCGAGTACGGTTTTTTCCTTGATGAGACGGCCGATCGCATCCGTCAACTGGATTTCCCCGCCCGCGCCTTTCGGTGTTTCGGCGAGGATGTTCATGATTTGCCCGGGCAAAATGTAGCGGCCGATGACGGCATGGGTCGAGGGCGCGTCTTCCGGTTTGGGCTTTTCAACGATGGCGTCGATGACGCTCACCTGCTCATCCAGCTGCGCGCCCTGGGAGACGATGCCGTAGCGATGGGTATGCTCACGCGGCACTTCCATAACCCCCAGCACGCCTTGCTGATGTTTTTCAAACACTTCCACCATTTGCTTCATCACCGGCTTGCCGCCGCCATTGTCGAGCAAATCGTCGGCAAGCAGCACGGCAAAGGGGCGGATGCGCACAATCGGCGCGGCGCAAAGCACGGCATGCCCCAGCCCCAGCGCATGTTCCTGGCGCAGGTAGATGACGTTCATGTCATCGGGCTTGATCTTGCGCACTTCCTGGATGAACTCTTTCTTGCCACGCAATTCCAGTTCGTTTTCAAGCTCGTAGGCAACATCATAATGCTCGGTAATCGACCATTTGTTGCGCCCGGTCACGAAGATCATGGTGCGGATACCCGCCGCGTAGGCTTCATCCACCGCATATTGAATCAGGGGCTTGTCCACCACCGGCAGCATTTCCTTGGGGCTGGCCTTGGTCGCGGGCAAAAAGCGCGTGCCGAAACCGGCAACGGGGAACACCGCAATATTGACCGATTCACTCATGTTAAGCTCCTGAATTCAAACATCATCCAATAACGATAACGCCTCGGCGAGCGTCGCCGCCCCCGAGACGGAAAGGCCGCGCATTGTAGCACGCGGCACATTGGCCTTCGGTACTATCATTTTGGTAAACCCATGTTGCGATGCGGCTTTGATACGCGCCTCGCCATTCGCGACCGGACGCAATTCCCCGGAAAGCCCGACCTCACCGGCGATCACCAAATCGCGTGGCAAGGCGCGCTCGCGCAAACTGGAATACACCGCCGCCAGCACCGCCAAATCCGCCGCTGTTTCCGTAATCTTCAAACCGCCGACCACATTCACATAGACATCCATATCGTGCAGCGCCACCCCGCCGTGGCGGTGCAGCACCGCGAGCAACATCGCGAGCCGTCCGCCGTCCAGCCCCAGCGTTACCCGGCGCGGATAGCCGCTGCCGCCGCCATCGACCAACGCCTGCACCTCCACCAAGAGCGCGCGCGTCCCCTCCCACACCGGCACCACCGCGCTCCCCGGCTGCTGCCCGTCCGGGCGCGACAGGAAAATCGCCGACGGATTGGCCACCGGCTTCAATCCCCCCTCCATCATCGCGAACATCCCGAGCTCATTCACCGGCCCGAAGCGGTTCTTCACCGCGCGCAACATCCTGAAGCGGCTCCCCGCCTCGCTCTCGAAATACAGCACCGTATCCACCATATGCTCCAGCACGCGCGGCCCCGCAATCGCGCCCTCTTTCGTCACATGGCCGATCAAAAACACCGTCGTCCCCGTATTTTTCGCAAAGCGCACCAGCTGCGCCGTACACTCGCGCAACTGGCTCACCGCCCCCGGCGCAGCCGACAGCGCATCGGAATACAGCGTCTGAATCGAATCCACCACCAGCACCTCGGGCGCTTCCGCCAAGGCGGTGGCCAAAATCTTCTCCACCTGGGTTTCGCTGTAGAGCACAATGCGCTCGCGCGAAAGCCCCAAACGCTCGGCGCGCAGCCCGATCTGGCGCGGCGATTCCTCGCCACTCACATAAAGGCAACGCCGCGACGCCGCAATGTGATGCACCGTCTGCAACAACAGCGTCGACTTGCCAATCCCCGGATCACCACCGATCAAAACCACCCCGCCCGCGACCAAACCGCCGCCGAGCACGCGGTCAAACTCGCTGATCCCGCTCGGCAACAACGCCTCTGCCACCAGCTCCACCGCATCCAGACGCTGCACCTGCCCCGCCGCCACACCCGCATAACCGCCGCGCGCGCCCATTGCCGCCGCCTTCGGCTTCGCCTCAACCACCTGTTCTTCCAGCGTATTCCACTCGCCGCAATCGTGACACTGCCCCTGCCACTTGGGATAATCCGCGCCACACTGGGTACAAACGAAACGGGTCTTTGCCTTGGCCATGCCTACCTCTTGAATGGTAAATTTTCTCATCACAAAGCGCTTATCATGCAAAAATTTCTCACCATAAGCGCTTTATAGTGGTAAAAAATGACTATTTTTGGTTATTTTATCTCAGTACACAACAATACTCTTCTCTTGATTGAAAGCACGGTTCAAAAGCCCCTCCTCCTGTGGGGCGACTGGCTTGCCAGCTCGTCCAAAGGACGAGAAAGGTTGGGGAGAGGGCAGAAAATAAACAACTTTTTCAAATATTTAAGCATATTCGAAATGTTTGTTTATAACCAAATCAACAAAAAACAGAAAGGAGATGTAGGTTGGTGGTGCCCGTTACCCCTTCACCACCGCTCCCACCCGCGCGGTGAGCATTGTCGTCAAGGTATAGGGAATGGTCGCGGCCTGCGCGGCAACGGTTTCCACCGCATGGCCTTCACCGAACACCACCACGCGCGCGCCCACCGGCAGCGCATCTTTGCCCAACCACAACAAGCACATATCCATCGCCACCCGCCCCACCAGCGGACAGGTTTTCCCGCCCGCGCGCAGCATCACCTCACCGCTCGCGATTTGCCGCGCGAAGCCGTCGCCATAGCCAAGCGCGATGGTGGCGAGATAACCGTCTGTGTCGGCAACGAAATGTGCGCCGTAGCCCGCGCTTTCGCCTCTCGCGAGCCAGCGCGTGGCGAGAATCTGCGTTTCCAGGGTCATCACCGCGCGCAAGCCCAAATCCGCCGCGCTACGGTGGGCAAAGGGCGACATGCCGTACAACGCCAAACCGGGGCGCACCCAGTCAAAATGCGCCTCGGGCAGGGCGAAAACCGCCGCAGAATTGGCGGCACTTTTGGCTTTTCCCTCAATCTGTTGAAAGGCGGCAAGCTGCCCGCGCGCATGATGCAAATCTTCCTCATCGGCGCAGGCAAAATGGGTGGCGATGCCCTGGCAATGCGCGCCGCGTTTTGCGGCAATGTCTTTGGGCGCAAACCCCAAGCGGTGCATACCGCTGTCCACCTTCAGCCAATGCGGCAGTTCGGGGGTAAGCTGTTGCAACCATTGCCATTGTTCTGCGTTGTGCAGCCACGGCACAAAGCCCTCCGCCACGCAAAGCGGCAATTCATCGGGGTGAAAAACGCCTTCGAGCAGCCACACCGGCTGGCGCAGCCCCAAAGCGCGCAACGCCAGCGCCTCTTCGATGCAGGCGACGGCAAAAGTCTCCATTTTTTTGAGTTCCGGCAACAGGTTGGCGACGCCATGCCCGTAGGCATCGGCCTTGACCACGCACACCAGCTTCGCGCGCGGCGCTTGCCGCCCAAGCACTTGCACATTGTGGGCAAAGGCTTGCAGATCAATGATTTTTCGCAAGGGGCGCATGATTATTCCCCATAATCTTCATAATGTTGCGGCGCAAGATTGACGAAGCGCAGATATTGCCCCTGAAACCCGAGCGCCACGGTTCCCGTCGGGCCGTTACGCTGCTTGGCGATGATAATCTCCGCCTTGCCTTTCATTTCCGAGGCATCTTTTTTATACACTTCATCGCGATAGACGAACATGATCACGTCCGCATCCTGCTCGATCGCCCCGGAATCGCGAATATCGGACATCACCGGGCGGTGATCCGGGCGGCTGTCCACCCCGCGATTGAGCTGCGACAGCGCAATCACCGGCACATTGAATTCCTTGGCGAGCAACTTCAGCGAGCGCGAAATCTCCGACATCATGTTCACCTTGCCCTCCTTGAAGCCGGGAATCGCCATCAACTGCAAATAGTCAATGAGTACCAGCCCCAAACCGCCCACCTCGCGATGCAAGCGCCGCACCCACGAGCGAATATCCGTCGGCGACATGTTCGAGCCATCGTGAATATAAATCGGCGCATTGTTGAGCTGGGTCACGGCGGACACCAGCTTGGCCTCGTCCTCCTCCTCGATCTGCCCCAAGCGCAGCTTTGACTGATCCAGCCGCCCCAGCGAGGAAATCATGCGCAGCACCAGCGATTGCGCCGGCATCTCCAGGGAAAACACCGCCACCGGCTTCTTCTCCGCGATCGCCACATACTCCGCCATATTCATCGCAAACGTCGTCTTCCCCATCGACGGCCGCCCGGCAACGATAATCAAATCACCGGGTTGCAACCCCGCCGTTTGCTTATCCAGCCGCTCCCAGCCGGTGGACAGCCCCGTCACCTCGCTGCCCGTCTCCGCCAGTTTCTCCAAATGCGCGACCACGCCCGCCGTCACATTGCGCACCAGCTGGAAACCATCCTCCGACTCATTCTGATAACTCTCGGCAATGGCAAACACCTTGCGCTCGGCATGATCGAGCAACTCGCGCGCATTGCGCCCCTCGGGAAAATAAGCGCTGTCGGCAATCTCGCTCGACGCCGAAATCAGGCGGCGCATCACCGCGCGCTCATGGACAATATCAGCATACGCGCCGATATTCACCGCCGACGCCGTCTCGATATACAACTGATCCAAATACTGTTTGCCGCCAACCTGCTCCAAATCCCCGCGTTGGCGCAGCGCCTCGCTGATCGTCAGCGTATCGATCACCCGCCCCGCATTGAACAACTGCGACATCACCTCAAACACCACACGGTGATTGTCGAAATAAAAATCCTGGGCATAAACGCGGCTGGCAATATGCTCGAAACGCCCGTTATCCAGCAAAACACCGCCCAGCACCGCCTGCTCGGCCTCCTTGGAACGCGGCGGTTCCTTCACCCGCGCCAAATCTTCAAAACCTTCCATCACACCTCCGGGAAAGCGGGGCATTATATAGCGGCGCTCCGAAAAAATGGCATAGTGATTTTTTCTCACCACAAAGCGCTTACCGCGCAAAAATTTCCCACAAAAAGCACTTCATTATGGTAAAAAATCGCTATAAAAGCGTTTATCATGAATCTTTAATCACTCCCGCGGCAATTCCTGCAACGCCAGCCATGCTTCGACAAGCCCTTGTGCAGCAGCCTTTTCCCACCATTCGCGCGCTTTGCCGTAATCCCGGGTAACACCCACGCCCATCCGATACATTACGCCGAGGTTGTATTGCGCTTGGACAAGCCCTTGCACCGCCGCTTGTTCCCACCATTCACGCGCTTTGCCGTAATCCTGCGCCACGCTAATACCCTCCTTATACAGTACGCCGAGGTTGAATTGCGCTGCGGCATACCCTTGCGCGGCGGCTTTTTCATACCATTCGCGTGCCTTGCCGTAATCCTGTGCCACGCCTTCGCCCCTTTCATATAGTACGCCGAGGTTGTATTGCGCTGCGGCATTCCCTTGCGCTGCCGCTTTTTCATACCATTCATGTGCCTTGCCGTAATCCTGAGCAACGCCCGCGCCCTTCACATACAGTACGCCGAGGTTGTATTGCGCTTGGGCATTCCCTTGCGCTGCCGCTTTTTCAAACCATTCGCGTGCCTTGCCGTAATCTTGTGCCACGCCTTCGCCCTTCTCATACAGTACACCAAGAAAGTTTTGCGCGTCGGCATGCCCTTGCACCGCCGCTTTTTCATACCATTCGCGCGCCTTGCCATAATCCTGCGTACCTCCGATGCCCTTCTCATACAGTACGCCGAGATTGAATTGCGCTTCGCCAAGCCCTTGCGCGGCAGCTTTTTCCCACCATTCGCGCGCCTTGGCGTAATCCTGCGCCACGCCTTTGCCGTGGAAATGCAACAAGCCGAGATTGAATTGCGCTTCGACAAATCCTTGCGCAGCGGCTTTTTCAATCCATTCGATCGCCTTCGCAGAATTCTGTGCCTCACCCAGATCTTCCATATACATTACGCCGAGAACGAATTGCGCTTGGGCATACCCTTGCGCGGCGGCTTTTTCATACCATTCGCGCGCCTTGTCGTCATCCTGCGCCACGCCCGCACCCTTCATGTACAGTACCCCGAGAGCGAATTGCGCTTGGGCATACCCTTGCGCAGCAGATTTTTCAATCCATTCGTACGCTTTGTCATAATCCTGCGCCACGCCTTTGCCTTGCTCATACAGTACGCCAAGGTTGTGTTGTGCGTCGGCATTCCCTTGCGCGGCGGCTTTTTCATACCATTCATGCGCTTTGCCATAATCCTGCGCCATGCCAATACCCCTCTCATACAGTACACCGAGGCTGTATTGCGCTTTGGCATTCCCTTGCACAGCGGCTTTTGCAAACCATTCGCGCGCCTTGGCGAAATCCTGCACCACACCCTCGCCGAAAAGATAGCGCGTCGCAAGTTCGCCTTGCGCTTCTACATCGCCGCTCTGCGCTCTTTGCAGTAGAACGGTGGGTTGGGCATGCAGACTGGTAGCGGCGAGGAAGAGAGTGAGGAGCATGGGGTTCATGGTTTTTCCTTTTTTCGGGAAGCGGCTATACCCTGCGATTAGAGGTTTTTGAAGATTCCGTGTCAAGGACGTTGCAGGCAACGTCCCTGCAAGCGTTGCCCGTCAAAAAATGTCGGCCATAAATGGCCGATCCAGGAAAGGTGGGTTGACACCCACCCTACGGCGTAGAGGGATTTTTTTTACCAAAAAGCGCTTATCGTGCAAAAATCTCCCACCATAAGCGCTTAACAATGGTAAAAAATCACTATTTTCAGACAAAACATGTTTTGCATGACATGGCGGGCTTTTTGACGCTATATTGCCTCCGGGTCATTTTTACCCGGATATACAGGAGAACACCGATGTTTGTACGCAGTCTGCAAGACGTGGAAAAGTCCGATTTTTTCGTGGAGTGGGGCAACGGCACCAGCCACCGTCTGCTCACCGAAAAGGACGGCATGGGATTCACCGTGTGCCATACCGTGGTGCGCCGAGGTTCCGAGTCGTTGCTGGAGTATAAAAACCATTTGGAAGCGTGTTATTGCATCGCGGGCAGCGGCGAAGTGGAGGATATGGCGGGCAAGGTGTATCCGATTCGCCCCGGTGATATTTATGTGCTGGATCAGCATGATAAACATTTCCTGCGCGCCTCGCCCGATGAGGATTTGATTCTGGTGAGCGTGTTCAACCCGCCGCTGAAGGGCACGGAACGCCACAATCTCGACAACCCGGACGCTTCTTCCGCCTATTGAGGACAACCACATGATTTCGCAATACATTACTTTCGGCCTGTACATGGCGCTGATGCTCGGCATCGGTCTTTATTTCTATTTCCGCACGACGACGATTTCCGATTTCGTTCTCGGCGGGCGTTCGCTCGGCGCGGTGCCGTCGGCGATCAGTTCCGTGGCCTCCGATTTCAGCGGCTGGCTGTTGATGGGGGTTCCGGCGCTGGCGATGACGGGCGGGATGCAGGCGTTCTGGATTTGTTTCGGCCTGCTGCTCGGCACCTTTGCCAACTGGTCGCTGGTCGCGCCCAAGCTGCGCGCAGAGAGTTTCGCGCTGGACGATGCGGTTACCGTGCCCACCTTTCTCGAGCGCAAACTGAAAGACCCGACCAATTTCCTCCGCGTCGTTCTCGCGCTTGCCATTCTGTTTTTCTTCGCGTTTTATACGGCGAGCGGTTTTGTGGCCGGCGGCAAACTCTTCAACATCCTCTTCGACATGGATTATCACACCGCGATCACCATCGGCGCCGTGGTGGTGTTGAGCTACACCTTCCTGGGCGGCTATCTCGCGGTGAGCTGGACGGACGTGATCCAGGGCTGCCTCATGGTCGCGGCGCTGGTGTTCATCCCCATCGTCGCCATCCAAACCCTCGGCGGCTGGGACGCGACGATGACAGGCATCCGCGAACTCAGTCCGCACCAGTTCGATTTCCTCGTCGCCCCCGCGAGCGTCGTGGAAAACGGCGCGCTGCACATCGGCGCGGGCAAACCCATCACCGTGATCGGCATTCTCTCGCTCATGGCATGGGGGCTGGGCTACTTCGGCCAGCCGCACATCCTCGCGCGGATGATGGGCATTGACTCCGTGGCCTCCGTCACGCGCGCGAAATGGGTCGCCGTCATCTGGTCGCTCATCGCCATGGGCATGGCCATCCTCATCGGCATGGTCGCCGTCCTCTACTTCAACGGCAAACCCATCGCCGACAAGGAACACGCCTTCATCGCCATGATCAACGGCCTCACCCATCCGCTCGTCTCAGGCCTCTTGCTCGCGGCCATCATGGCAGCCATCATGTCCACCGCCGACAGCCAACTGCTCGTGGCCAGTTCCGCACTCACCAGCGACCTCGTGCGCGACCGCGTCTCGGAAAAAACCTCCCTCATGCTCGGCCGCCTCACCGTCGCCGTCATCGCCCTCATCGCCCTCTTCCTCGCCTGGGACGAAAACAGCAACGTGCTCGACATCGTCTCCTACGCCTGGGCGGGACTCGGCGCCTCCATCGGCGCAGTCATGCTCGTCGCCCTCAACTGGCCCAAAGCCACCTGGCAAGGCGGCATCGCCGGCGTCCTCGTTGGCGCATTCGTCACCGTCGGCTGGAACAAACTGCAAGGCGGCTGGTTCGACCTCTACGAACTCCTCCCCGCCTTCATCCTCGCGGCAGCGGCAGTCATCATCGTCAGCCTCGCCACCCAACCGAAAGACGCTTAAATCATTATTTGCCTTAAAATAACCTGAGTTCGGGATAAGAGAACGATCATCCTTGAATGATTTCTCTAGAGCGTGTCGTCAGGAAGTGTTAGCGCGGTATTTCTGGCCAAAATTTGCATCTACGGCGTTTAAAATACGCGCGAGATGTCCAATCTGCCGTGTTTTTGCCTTATATCTGCAAATTTTCCCTCAAAAAATCACTTTGCAGACTTTGTGACGACACTCCCTAGATTTTCTATGAAATGACGAACCACTCCCCTCCCCCGCCTGCGGGGGAGGGACAGGGTGGGGGTGTTGAAAACAAAGTTTTCATTCCATATCCATAAAAAATGCTACGCATTTTACACCCCCATCCTAACAATCTCGTCCCTTCGGACGAGCTGTTCCAGCCCCCCCGCAAGCGGGAGAAGGAACTGATTGGAGAACAATGCTATATCAGTGGATATATCTACCCTTCTTATCGCAAACTGAAGTTGAAATAGTATTTTTTTACCACACTAAAGCGCTTATGGTGAGAAAATTTTTCACCACAAGCGCTTATCAGTGAGAAAATATCTCACACCCAACAACCAAGGAAAACCCATGAAAAACATCCTGACCGCCAGCCTCATCGCCCTCGCACTGGCAGCGCACGCCGCGCCCGATGCCAGCCTCAGCGCGCAAAGCCCCTTCCTGCAAACCCTGGAAAAACACGACCCGCAAACCTACCAGACACTTTCCGGCGACACCCTCGCCGACATCTACCAAACCTACCACCCGCAACTCCTGCAACGCCTGCAAGAAAGCAGCGACGCCACCTTCAGCCAATACGCCGACAGCTTCACCCAAGCCCTCGCCCAACTCGGCAAAGAAGCCCCCGCCGCCTGCCAAGGCATGCTCAGCGGCCGCCGCACCCCCACCCTCCTCGACCTGCAACTCGCCCTCAACACCAACGCCAAACACATTGACCAGGCCCTGCAAACCCTGCTTGAAGACGCGGGCGGCTGGCAACTCCCGGAAAACCACGACGGCAGCGCCATCGGCAGCGAACTGGAAAGCCTCGTCAACGAACTGCGCAACAACGGCCACAACGAAGGCATAAGCTACATCTTCGAGGGCAAAAAAGCGGAAACCCCGGCACAACAACAAGCCGCCTGCAACGCCGCCATCGCCTTCTTCAAAGCCCTCAACCAAGCCAAAGACAGCAACAAAATCATCGCCCTGCGCTTTATACTGGCAACCAGTTAATAAAACAGTCCAAAACAGTCGTTTTTTACCATCACAAAGCGCTTGTTGTGATAAAAAAACACTATTTTCCTTACATATTTGAATCCCCACCCAACCCGTAGGGTGGGCTTCAGCCCACCGTCGCGAAGCGATGATCGGGCACCTTGTGCCCGACATCAAATCAGCGTGGAATTACACCCTCTCAGGCAAGCGCATCCCGCAGCCCGCTGCGAGCGTGCGCACCGCGTGCAACACCGCTTCCGCGTAATCGCCCCCGCCTTCCGGATACAAAATGGCGCGGGTTGCGTTGATCGCCAAACCGCCGCCCTGAAGCCGTTCGCCGCATGTCCGCACCCGGGCAAGATCGCCGCCCTGCGCGCCAATCCCTGGCACCAAAAACCATTTTTCCGGCAAATATTTGCGCATCCGGGCAATATCCTCGGGATAGGTCGCGCCGACCACATACTGCAAATTGGCCTGCCCGGGAAACTGCTGTTCCAAAGCGCGCACCACATGCCAATAAAACGGCTCGCCATCCACCACGAGGTTCTGAAAAGCGCCCGCTGACGGGTTCGACGTTTTCGCCAGCACAATCACGCCCTTGTCGCCATATTCGAGAAACGGCGCAATGCCGTCCGCACCCAGATACGGATTGACCGTTACCGCATCCGCGCCATAGCGCACATACGCCTCGCGCGCGTATTGCGCAGCCGTGCTGCCAATGTCGCCGCGTTTACCATCAAGAATTACGGGAATGCGCGGATCAGTCGCGCGGATATGGGCGATGGTCTGTTCCAGCATCGCCTCCAGCCCATAGGCGCTGTAATGGGCGATTTGCGGCTTGTAACAGAGCGCATAAGTATGTGTCAAATCAACAATGTAGCGATTAAACGCCAAGACATTGGCGAAACCCAGCGCCTGAATGCGCGCGGGATGGGGATCAAGGCCGATGCAAAGCGATGAACCGCTTTGCTGCCATCGGGATTCCAGCAGATTGCTGTACATGGGGAACTCCTGGTCAGATTGACGCGCGGCATTGTACCGCGCGATTTCCGCCTGGCAACGAAAGCAAAAAACATCATGAAAATCATAAAAATGCCTCATCAAAATCCAAATTCCTGCTTTCTTTACTTGCCACCCACTTCACATAACTTATAATCAGCCACCTTATTTTCAAGGAATGCGATGATGCTCGCACAAAAATATCAAGCGCTGCTCGATGACGCCGCACGCCGTGGCGTGGCTGATGTCGACGGCATTCGCCTCTGCTTCCAATTGCTCTCCTGCACTGCCGCCATTGATCGCGATTGTGCCGCCCGCCTGGCGCCGCACGGGCTGTCCGAGGGGCGTTTCGTTTTGCTTTTCTTGCTGGATGGCGCGGATACGCCGTTGTCGCCACACGAACTGGCCGACCGCGCCGGGGTAACGCGTGCCACGATTACCGGTCTGCTCGATGGTCTCGCCCGCAATGGCCTCATCGTGCGCGACAGCGATCCCCATGACCGCCGCGCCCTGCGCATCCATCTGACCGCTGCCGGGCAAGCGCTTGCGCGCACGCTCGTCCTCGAACATACGGCATGGATTGCCAGCCTGTTCAAAAACCTGGACGACGACGAACGTCAACAACTCGCCACCCTGCTCACTAAGGTGATGCCATGAATCCCGCCCTTGTCCGTGGCGAATGCGCCAGCCGCACCTTGGCCGAAATTACCGCGCTCGATCAGGCGCAACTCGCCCGTCATGTCTTCCCCAATCTGCCCGCCGATGCGCATGACGCCATCGCCGACGCCTGCCGCCTCGGCATCCTGAAACGGATGCAGGGCATTGCCGCGATTCTGCTTAACAAATTGTCAGCGCAAGAGATTCTCCGCTGCCAAACACACCCTTCCGACACCGTGCGCGGCTGGGGGTGCTTCATCATCGGCGCACAAACGATGACACTGGAAGCGCGCCTTGCCGCCATCCGCCCCTTTGCCGATGACGCCCATTTCGGCGTGCGCGAATGGGCGTGGATGGCTGTGCGTCCCCATCTCGCCGCCGAACTTGACCATGCCATCGCCTTGCTGACCCCGTGGACTCAGGCGGAAGCAGCGTATCTGCGCCGTTTTGCCTGCGAAGCGCTGCGCCCGCGCGGTGTGTGGAGCGCGCACATCGCCGCCCTCAAAGACGCGCCGCAACGCGCCCTGCCCCTGCTCGACGCCTTGCGCGCCGACCCGGAACGCTATGTGCAGGACAGCGTCGCCAACTGGCTGAATGATGCAGCGAAAAGCCAGCCGCAATGGGTGCAGGACGTCTGCCGCGACTGGTTGCGCGACAGCGCATCTCCCGCCACCCGCTACATCTGCCGCCGTGCCCTGCGCAATCTTTCCATCACCCAAGGAGAACTTTATGACTTGTTATCTCGTTGAATGCTATACCCCAAACGCCCGCTGGCTGGCGCTCTCGCCCGACGAACGCCACGCCTTTCTGCAACAGATAGAACACGGCATGGCCGCGCTGGCGGAACTGCCCGTGGACATCCTCACCCTTGCGCCCACCACCTCCGGCATCGAGCGGCAAAGCGCACACCGCTTCCTCGGCATCTGGCGCTTCGGCAACGAACAGGCACGCGCAGCGCTCTTGCAAGGCATCGCCGCCAGCGGCTGGTATGACTATTTCGACCACGAAAACCTCGCTGCCGCCGAAATCAGCTTCGCGGAACATGTTCAAGACCTTATCAATATTTGAGAAAAATAGTGTGTTTTTACCACTATCAAGCGCTTATCATGAGAAAATTTCTCACGATAAGCGCTTCATAATGAGAAATTTTCTCATCACACCGTAGGGTGGGCTTTAGCCCACCATCGCGAAGCGATTGTAGGTACGGTTAGCGCCGCAGGCGCGTAACCGTGCAACATAAACCATGGTGAAAATGTACGGGCGCTGAATTCGTAGATAGGCGTAAGCCCATGCGGTTTGCGATATTTCATATCCGCATGCGCTTTGTATGAGAAAACCTCTCATAAAATTCGCTTATGATTGTAAAAAATCACTATTTTTGATGATTTTTTGAGATTTATTTTTTGTGCCTTGCGTAGGGTGGGCTTTAGCCCACCGTCAATGTAGGTACAGTTAGCGCGTAACCGTACAAAACACATCATAAAAATCTCGCGATAATCGCTTGGGTTTTTTGAGGATTCCGTGCACAGACGTTGCAGGCAACGTCCCTACCAGCGTTGCCCGTCAAAAAAGGCATCATGCCTTGTCGCCCCTTTCGCTCAGCCACGTCTTGCTGTCATCGCCCGGTTCCAGTTGCTGCATCGAAGGGTCTGCAAGCGGGGGTGCATCCGGCCGGCGCGGGAGAAAAATCTTGACCGTGACCTCGCCCGTGAGCGCATTGACCTTGGCCTGGGTCAGGACGATGGCGTCTTGGGGGCGTTCGGCGCAAATATACAGCTCGCATACCTGATGGTCTTTGTCAGGATGTTCGATAAATGTCCCCAATGTCAGATTTTTTTCATCTTCCGCTGTTAGTGGCCACAGGTATTCTTTCAGTGCCTCGCGCGTCGCCAGTCGTGCGATTTCTTCCATTTCCCGGCAATGCAGGCGTTTCTTTTTGCCAGATG
>JAUNKJ010000013.1 GCA_030532785.1 Cardiobacteriaceae bacterium | reverse complement strand
AACCATTTGTAGGTGATTTGTCCGAGGCCGTCATCGTCTTTCAGGGTGTGGGAAGCGCTCAAGGTTTTGCCGACTTCGGCCTCGCCTGCGATTTTCACTTCACCGGCGGGCGCGTTATTGGGTGCAGGGGTAGGCGGCGGATTGACGGGCGGCGGGGTGATATTACCGCCGCCAGAGGGCGGCGGGTTGGGATTGCCACCCCCAGCAGGCGGGGGCGTGATATTGCCATTGTCCGCAGGCGGCGGTTGGTTGGGGTCAAACGGGGTTTGCGGCTGTTCCTGCTGAATATCTGCCGCGTTGCCGCCCTTGCCGCTACCGGCAATCGCCGCCCCGGCAAGCGCCACGCCGCCCACCGCAGCCAAAGCTGCGACGGGGCTGATGCCGCCAGATGCACCTGCAATTTCCCCGGCGAGCAAATGTTCAGCGGAAAGTGTTTCGCTGATGGGGTAGGCCACATATTGCCCGCTTGCGTTTTGCCCGAGGAGCGGATTGGCAAGCCCGCTGTCATCGCCGAGGAAATAGTCTTCAATGCGCAAAGCCGCGTCGCCTTCAATATGTACGAGCAAATCATCGCCAGCGCGGCTCGCCATCGCATCCGGGGCAAGGCCGCGCTCGTCGGCAAGCAGATATTGCACCTGATTCTCGGCGCGAATGGTAAGCAGCGTATCGCCAAGCGCGTAGCTGGCAAGCGTTTGTCCGTGCAGATTGGTGATAGTAAGCGTAATGGCCATGTGCAATTCCTTATGTCTTCATGCCGATAGCAAAGATGACGGAAATTTTAGCATCCCTTCGTCCAGACCTCTATCACTGCCGTTTTCCCCCGGCCAATCTGCTAGAATGCGCGCCATTTTCCTCATCCCGCAGCATTATGTTTACCGGCATCATCGAAACCACGGGCACTGTCGCGCGCCTTGTGCCGCACGGCGACGACCTCACCCTGCACATCCAGTCCGACACCTTCGATTTCTCCACCTGCCAACTCGGCGACAGCATTGCCGTCAACGGCGTCTGTCTCACCGCCGTCGAACTCGGGCGCGACTATTTCACCGCCGACGTTTCCGTGGAAACCCTCTCGCTCACCACGCTGGGCGCATTGCAAAGCGGCAGCGCCGTCAACCTCGAACGCGCGCTCACTCCGGCGACGCCGCTCGGCGGCCATCTGGTGAGCGGCCATGTGGACGGCATTGGCGAACTGATTTCGCGGCAAACCGACGCGCGCAGCACGCGCATGGTCTTTCGCGCCCCGCCCGAGCTCTCGCGCTACATCGCGAAAAAAGGCTCGATTACCGTGAACGGCATCTCGCTCACCGTCAACGACGTCGCGGGCGACACCTTCGCCGTCAACATCGTCCCCCACACACTGGAGCGCACCACCCTCGGCACCATCCGCGAAGGCGACGCCATCAATCTCGAAGCCGACCTCATCGCCCGCTACCTTGAACGCCTCATCGAAGGCCGCGCCGAAGGCGGCCTCACCCTCGAACGTCTGCAACAACTGGGGTACTGACATGCAGCTCAACAGCACCGAAGAAATCCTTGCCGACCTCAAAGCCGGGAAAATGGTCATCATCATGGACGACGAAGACCGCGAAAACGAAGGCGACATCATGCTGCTCGCCGAGCACGTCACCCCCGAAGCCATCAACTTCATGGCCAAATACGGGCGCGGGTTGATATGTCTGACCATCACCCAGGCGCGCAACGACCAGCTCAAGCTCTGGCCGCAGGCCGGCAACAACGGCACCCCCTTCCACACCAACTTCACCGTCTCCATCGAAGCCGCCGTTGGCGTCACCACCGGTATCTCCGCGCACGACCGCGCGCGTACCATCCAGGCCGCCATCGCCAAAGACGCGCGCCCCGAAGACATCGTGCGCCCCGGCCACATCTTCCCCATCGTCGCGCGCGAAGGCGGCGTCCTCACCCGCGCCGGCCACACCGAAGCGGGCTGCGACTTCGCGCGCCTGGCCGGTTGCGAACCCGCCGCCGTCATCGTCGAAATCCTCAAGGAAGACGGCACCATGGCACGCCGCCCCGACCTCGAAATCTTCGCGCAAGAACACGGCCTCAAAATCGGCACCATCGCCGACCTCATCGCCTACCGCCTCGCGCGCGAACCCACCGTGGCGCAAGTTGCCGAATGCGAACTGCCCACCGACTACGGCCACTTCAAACTCGCCGCCTACCAAAGCATCTTCGACAAAACCCTGCACTACGCCCTCGTCAAAGGGCAAATCCGCAGCGAACAACCCACCTTCGTCCGCGTCCACGTCGGCAGCGAACTCTCCGACCTCTTCCACGCCCGCCTCTCCGAACGCACCTACACCATCCACGAAGCCCTCGAACGCCTCGCGCAAGAAGACAACGGCATCATCGTCTTCTTGAACGAAACGCAAAACGCCGCCGACATCATCGCGCGCATGCACGCCTTCACCCACAACCACGCCCCGCCGCGCCGCGCCGCCGAACAAGACCTGCGCACCTACGGCATCGGCGCACAAATCCTCATCGACCAGGGCGTGCGCAAAATGCGCCTCCTCTCCGCCCCCTACAAATTCACCGGCATCTCCGGCTACCAACTTGACGTCATTGAATTTATTGATCACAAGGAAACCCCATGAAGCAAAACATCACCCGCCTCGAAGGCCAATACCGCGCCGATGACGCCCGAATCGCCATCGTCTGCTCCCGCTTCAACGACTTCATCGTCAGCAAACTGGAAAGCGGCGCGCTCGACACCCTCATCCGTCACGGCATCCCAGCGGAAAACATCACCATCGCCTACGTCCCCGGCGCGCACGAACTCCCGCTCGCCGCGCAACGCCTCGCCGCCACGAAAAAATACGACGCCATCATCGCCCTCGGTGCCGTCATCAAAGGCGGCACCGCGCACTTCGACGTCGTCGTCAACGAACAGGCCAAAGGCTTGGGCGCAGTCGCCCTCAAATACGACATCCCCGTCATCACAGGAGTGCTGACCACCAACAACATCGAACAAGCCGTGGAACGCGCTGGCACCAAAGCCGGCAACAAAGGCAGCGAAGCCGCCCTTGCCGCCATCGAAATGGTCAGCCTCCTCAAACAAATCGGCTAACCCCGCCACCTCGCAGGGTGGGCTTCAGCCCACCTGATAAACCGTAGGGTGGGTGTAAACCCATGCGGTAAAAACGTAGGTACGGTTAGCGCCGCAGGCGCGTAACCGTACAAACAAAACCACAAAAACACCCAAAACCATCATTTTTTACCACACCAAAGCGCTTAATGTGATAAAAATTCTCATCATAAGCGCTTATTGATGAGAAAATTTCTCACGGCCTGTAGGGTGGGCTTCAGCCCACCACCGTAGGGACGTTGCCTGCAACGTCCGTAAAAACCCAAAAAAACCCCAAAAACCATCATTTTTTTACCACGAATAAGCGCTTATCGTGAGAAAATATCTCACAACAAGCGCTTCTTGATGAGAAAATTTCCCACCACCCCATGTCCGAACACAACGATCTTTACCACCCCAACCGCACCCCACTCGGGCAAACCATCGCCCGCGACGCCCCGCAACCGCCGCACACCTATCGCATCGGTGCCTGCATCTGCCTCTTCAACCCGCACGATGAAATGCTCATCCAACAACGCCACAGCGGCAAAACCGACTGGCCGGGGCGCTGGGACATCAGCGTCAGCGGCCTCGCCCAACCCGGCGAAACCAGCCAGCAAACCGCCACACGCGAACTGCACGAAGAACTCGGCATCCACCACGACTTCAGCCAAACCGCCCCCGTCCTCACCCTCACCCACGATGACGACATGTCCTGCTTCGACGACTACTATCTCCTCCACGCCGCGCCCAACCTCGCCGAACTCACCCTGCAAACAGAAGAAGTCGCCGCCGTGCGCTGGGCAAACCTCGCCGCCATCCACAGCCTCCTTGCCGCCGGACAATTTATCCCCTACCATCCCGCCCTCCTCGAATACCTCTTCCACCGCGCCCGAACCGGCAGCGTCTACCACAGCCCATAAAGACCCCACATGAAAACCCCCAACCTCAAACGCCAGGCCATCGAAGCCCGCGCTCGCGCCCGCCGCGAACTCATGCAACTCCTCTACCAATGGCAAATCACCGGCGACAGCGCCGCCAACACCCTCGCACGCCGCTTCCAGCACCACCCCGACCTCGACGAAGACTACTTCGCCGCCGCCTGGCACGGCATCACCGCCAACCCGCAAGCGCTTGAAGAAAAATACCAGCCCTACATGAGCCGCAAAGCCGAACGCCTCGACCCGGTGGAACGCGCCATCCTCTGGGTCGGCGCATGGGAACTCGCCAACCGCCCCGACATCCACCCCACCGTCACCCTCAACGAAGCCATCGAAATGGCCAAACAATTCGGCGCGGACGACAGCTACAAATTCATCAACGGCACCCTCGACAAACTCGCAAAATCCATCAAATAAACAAAAATAGCGATTTTTTACCACCATTAAGCGCTTATCGTGGTAAAAAAACCACCATAAAACCCCAAAGGAGATAACCATGCGCAAAACCCTTGCCCTGACATGCATCACCTTGGCTCTCACCGCCTGCTCCGGCGCACCGCACACCGCCGCGCCCACGCCCGGCAGCTACACCATGAACGACGCCGAACTCAAGCAATTCGACCGTGGCGTGCAACACTTTGAAAACGGCCGATATCAGGAAGCGCTCGCCATCTTCCTCCCGCTGGCGGAAAAAGGCGAGCGCGACGCCCTCTACAACGCCGGCGTCACCTACCGCCGCCTCAACAACGACGGCGCCGCCATCCCCCTGCTGCAACGCGCCGCACAACTCGGCGACAAAGACGCACACTGCACCCTCGGCAACATCCAGGACAACATCAACAGCTACAAAAGCGCCCGCCGCCACTACGAACAAGCCGCCGCTGCCGGACTACCCTGCGGACAAAACGCACTCGCCGACTACTACCTGAACGGCCTCGACGTCAAACGCGACTTCCGCAAATCCTTCGCTCTCGCGCAACAATCCGCCAACCAGAACGACGCCCACGGCCAATACCTCCTCGCCCTGCACTACCTGAACAGCTGGGCCGTGCCACACAACCCGGCGGAAGCACGACGCTGGCTGGAAAAAGCCGCCGCCCAGGGACATAAACGCGCCCGCGAACAGCTCAGCCAATAAGGAACCCCCATGAAACGCCACGCCCTGCTCATCCTCCTCGCCACCCTGCTCACCGCCTGCACCGCCCTGCGCGACATCAGCGGCTACCGCTTCCCCTACCTGCGCCAACTCGTCGGCCAGCACATCAGCATCGTCACCTCGCGCCTCGACGGCGTGCAAGTCTCCGACGAAAAATTCCTCGGCGGCCGCGAATACTTCCTCAGCACCCACAACGAATACTCGCACACCATCAACACCTACAACTACTACGGTGCCATCATCGACCAGCAGCACATCTACAACAGAGGCAAAATCTCCTTCATCACCGACAGCAACGGCTACATCACCCGCTACGTCGAAACCGGCTACATCCCTGTTCAAGGCGGCAACTTCGACATGGAAATGCGCAGCGCCTTCCGCGACATCGTCGTTTTCGAAAACTAGGCAAAATAGCGATTTTTTACCACCATTAAGCGCTTATCGCGAGATTATTATCACGATAAGCGCTTTATCATGAGAAAAAATATCATTCTCCAAAAACAACACAGACAACCCTTTGTTCAAAGGCTTGCGAAAAGGACTCTATGCCATTTTTTTGGGAAAGCGGCCATACCCACTTGCCTCACAGCAGGGAAGCACCGCCGCAAAGACATATTTCCTGGCCGGTTATCGCGGCAGCCGCTGGGGAAAGCAGATAGGCAACACATTCCGAAATTTCATGGGGTTCAATGTAACGACCGATGGGTGGCAGTCTGGGTGGCGAAGCTCGCCTGTCCGGAGCATCGAGCATGGCGGTACGGGTTGCACCGGGAGCAATCAGGTTCACGGTGATGCCGCAAGCCGCCAATTCCGCAGCCCAGCTGCGGGTCATCGCCAATTGTGCCGCCTTGCAGGCAGTGTATTGCGAACGTTCCGCCATGCCGCGCGCGGTTCGGCTGCCAATCAGGATGATGCGATCGCCATGCTGCATGCTTTTGACCAAATGATTGGCGAGTATTTCCACGCTGTGCACATGCAGTTGCCAAAGATGATCGCTTTGCGCGTGCTGCAGCTCCCCCAGCCGCCCCGCAATCATGACACCGGCGGCATGAATGAAGGCATGGCTGCGCGGCAAGGTGTGCAACCGTTTGATCAGCATAGCGCTGTCGGCAAGATCCCAGGCCAGATGAGTGAAATGCGGATGATCAATCCCGGGCTTGCCACGACTGATACCGCTGACTGCCCAACCCAGCTCAAGCAGATGACAGGCAATGTTTTCGCCAATACCGCCACTGCTGCCGGTGAGGATGGCATGCCGCTTCATGGTGCAGCGGCTGTGAGGTGCAGCCGCACATACTTGATGGCTTGCCGAAAATAGGTGTAGCTGATATGCAACGCTCCGTCATGCCCCTGAATGATGCTCGGGTAGGAAAATTCCCGATTGCGCTTGTCGAGCGAGTTGTTGGTCATGCAATAGCCATCGCCTTCATCGAGATGACAGACAATCTGCCAGCTTTCACCACCATCATCGGAAAGGGCGAGCGTCATCGGCGCGCGCGGAGCGCCCCAAAAAGCGGTTTTTCCATGGGATGTCGTATTCACTACGACTTTACCGTCATCCCCGTCTTCAATTTCATCGTAAAGTGATGTCCGCCGTTCGCCTGCGTTGGCCGCGCTCGCGTGGTTGTACACCAAGGCAAGCCTCCCGCCAGCGAGAGACGCAACCTGAATGGAGGAGTTGTTGTTGGGCAACTCCAGTGCCTGGGGCTTCGACCAACTCTGCCCGTTGTCGAGGGAAATACTGCGGTAGATGTTATCTGCCCAGCGGCTGCGGTAAAAAGCCACCAGACGACCATCCGCCAGCGGCACAATATTCATGTGCACGCAACCGATGCTGTCCGGCACGACACTGTCACGCCAGCTTTTTCCCTGGTCAACAGAGATTTTCACCGCACTGTAGTCATTGTTGCCCACCCATTTTTCCCCGGGCGCGGCAACACAGTAAAACACGGGCAATAACCAGTCTCCATTGCTCGCGATGACCGGCGGCTGACGGATGAAGGTGCCGGGTTGTTCCAGCAATGTGCGAACGTCGCCCCAGGTTTTGCCCTGATCTTGCGACTGGCGGCAGCGCACGATGGCAGTATCCTGATTGCCGGAGATTTGTGCTGTCCACAAAAGCCACAAGGTATTGTCCGGTGCCAGAAAGAGTACCGGATTCTGCTCGGAATGCGTGGAATCGTCCGATAGTTTCTCCGGTTCACCCCAGCAATCCGCCCCCTTTTCCAGACGGGCAAGATAAATGGATATATCGGCAATCCCTTCCTGGGTACCGCCAAACCATGCACACAACAGCGTGCCATCCGGCAATTCAAGCAGATTGGAGGCATGGTTTTGCGGACAGGGCGAGGGAATCATTGCAACAATTGCCGCGCGCTCTTTTTTGAGGATACCGTCGGCAACCACGGCTTCTGCATTCATCGTCATATACTTTCTCCTTGGTTTGCGGGGGCGGCTTTTTGCCATTGCGCGCTCTTCACACACCATCCGATCATCACAAACGCCAGCGCAATACACAGATACCAGCGCCAGTTTCCCGATTTTTCCACGATGATGCCGAGGCTGATGGCAAAAAACACAAAACGCTCCACCCAGTTCAGGTTTTTCTTCAACCAACCCTGCAAAAACACTGCCCAGCAGAAAGTGGCCACCATCATGCCGAAAAAGGCGAAAAGGATGAGCCAAATGCTGCCTTTCCACAGCACAACCGGATCAGCAATGAAGCCAAAGGGAATGAGGAAAATCACCAGGGCGTAGGAGAAGGCAATCATGCCCGTGCGCGAAGCGTTGCTATGCGCGATCGCGGCGGCGGCATAGGAACATAGTGCTACCGGCGGCGTGACCATGGAGAGTACACAGTAATACATGATGAACATATTGGCTGCCAGGCGATCAACGCCCATGCCGACCAGCGCCGGTGCAAAAATAATGGATCCGATGATGTACGCCGCCACGGTCGGCAACCCCATTCCCATGATGATGCAGCCAAAGATGACCATCACCAGCGAAAGATAAAGATTGCTGCCGCCCATTTCGCTCAGCAGGGCGACAAATTTGAAGGCAAGGTTGGACTGGGTAGCCACCACCATGATGATACCCACGGATGCCAGCGGCACGGATACCCACGACATTTGCTTGGCGGTATCCATGACAATCGCATACATGTCTTTCGGGAGGTAACGTGTATTCTTGCGCAGCATGGGCACGATCAGGGCAGTCACCGAGCCGACAAAGGCGGCAAAGGGCGGGGAATAATCGGCAAGCAGCGAGACGACCAGCAGCAACGGTGAAATCAGCAAATGCAGGCGGGGCATCAGAGGTTCAATCGCCAGGTCCTTCACGGATATATTGCCCACGCCGGTTTTTCTCGCGCGCAGATCGACTATGACAAACAGCGCAAAATAAAAGGCAATGGCAGGAATGATGCCGGCGGCGGCAATTTCCACATAGGGAATGCCGAGCATGTCGGCCATGACGAAGGCGGCAATACCCATGATCGGTGGCATCAGCTGTCCGCCAGTCGAGGCAATGGCCTCGGTTGCTGCGGCCTGCTCCTTGCTGTAGCCCGAACGGTTCATGATGGGAATGGTGAGTACGCCAGTAGATGTCGTATTGGCAACGGCCGAGCCGCTGACCATGCCAAACAGTGCCGATCCCAGCAAAGACATTTTCGCCGCGCCGCCGGTCAGCGACGCCGTCGCTTTCATGGCCAGATCGATGAATACGCTGCCGCCGCCGGTGGCGGTGAACACGCAACCGAACATCACGAAATAAAAAACGAAGTTCACTGCGGTACTTGCCGTAATCCCGAAAATGCCCTCGGTCTGCATGGTGATGAGCTCTGCCATGGTATCGAGCGAAAATCCTTCAAACTTTGTCCAACCGGGAAAATAGGGGCCAAACCAAGCATAAAGCATAAAAAGAATGACCACCGACAGCAGGGAAAAGCCGACCGAACGCCGCACAGCTTCAAAGAGCAGCGCCAGACCGGCAACAAACGCGAGTTTGTCGGCAAACAGCACTTCGTCAATCATCTCCAGGCGTGATTCCAGACGCGGCGTGGCGCTGTAGTAATGCCAGCAAATAGAGAGTGCGGCAGTGATCAGCGCAACATCGATACAGCGCGCAAGCGCTTGCCAGCGTCCGTTTCCGAAGTGCAGGGGCATGAAACAGAACACCAGCGCCGTTGCCGCATAAACGTGGACACTTGCAGCCATCAGCGGCGATAGCGGCGCAAAAAATTGCCGGAGCAAAAAAACGATATAGGCGATTGCCAATCCGGAAGTGAAAATCCTCATCGCGGTCGTGTAATTCATGGCGCCTCCGATGGTAATGATGCCAGCGACAAGTAGCGGCAAGCGCCGCTACCATCTCCTTGCCAGTCCCCAGAAGATGGCGAGCCGGCTCGCTGCAAACGGCAAGGCGAGCCAGCGCGATTGGATGATTTTGAGGATGGGTATTATTCGATCCAGCCCCGTTCACGGAAGTATTTGGCCGCGCCGGGATGCAGCTCAAACAACTTGGCAGAATCACCAATGGCCTCCGGTTTCCAGGCTGCAAGCGGCGGATGCGCTTCCTTGAGCTGCGCCTGTCCTTCCACCAGCGCCTTGGTGACGTGATAAACCGTGTCGTCATCCACATTGGCGCCAACAATAAAACTGGTGGCACTGACCGGATTGCGATAATCCTCACCTTGCCCCTTGTAAGTGTTGGCGGGCATGACGCCGGCAGGCAACCCCAGACGCGTCATCGCATCCAGCGTTTCCGGGGCAAAGGGTATATAGACAACATCGTTGGTGAGCGTAATTTCCGTGAGATTGGGGTGCATCGCCGGGACGTTGTCGATATAGACATCAATATTGTTGTCGCGCAACATCTGGCTCGCCTGGCCGCTGCTGATCTGCAAAACCTTGCCCTGTTTTTTCATGGTTTCGAAATCCGTGCCAAACTCGCGGAACAAAAAATCGGCAATGATGGGCACTTGTGACCCAGTGGGCTTGGTAGCAATGATTACCTTGTCGGCCTTGATCACCTTTTCCAGGGTATCGTTGCCGGTGGCATCCACCCACGCCTTGCGAGCAATGACGATGGTGTAGGCTTCCTGCAAACCGTCGGCCACCAGGCGGATGTTTTCGTTTTTCTTGCCAGCATAGGCTTCACTCACGCCGTCGCGTGCCCAGACAATGGCATTCAAAGTGGCAAAGCCAAAATCTGCCTTGCCCTCGCTGACCACGACCGGGTTGGTCATGCCGCCCCCTCTGGGGACAACCTTGAGCTTGTATGCGTTGTCGGTTTTTTCGGGCACCAGCGTATTGAAAGTGGTGGCGTAGGTGTACCAGCTGTTGCCGGGCGGCTGGCTGATCAGGCTGCTTTCCACCGCAGCATGGGCAATGCCTGCGGTCAGGATGCTGGCAGCAATCAGGGTTTTCAGATAAGTGCGCTTGAACATGACGTTTTCCTCTAGGTTGATGACTGGTCAAAAGGCATTGCCATAAATGCCGAGAATGTCTGCTTCACTGAGTTCCACCGGATTCCAGTCAAGCAGGCGACGGATGGCATGGGCTTCTGCAGCCATTGCCGCCAGGGCGTTTTCTTCCACGCCGTGATCTCGCAGGCGCATTTGCAGGCCAAGGTTTGCACAAAAGGCATATGCACCATTGAACGTGCTGTCGTGATCATGCGCCTCAAAGCCCAACGCCTTGCCGATGCGGGCAGTTTTTGTTGCCTGTGCTGCCTGGTTGATGGCGAGGGTATGCGGAAAAATCAGCGCATTGGCCAGTCCGTGCGGTATTTTGCAACGTGTTCCCAGGGGATAACTCAGCGCATGTCCGGCTGTGGTATTGACAGGACCAAGACACAATCCGCCATAGAAGGCGGCAAGCGCCATGCCACTGCGTGCCTCTGCATCGCCACCATTTTCCACCGCACGTTGCAGATATTTGCCCACCAGCTCAATGCCGCGCACGGCATAGTCGTCGATCAGCGGATGGGCACGCCTGGAGGTGTAGGCTTCCACGCAGTGCGCCATGGCATCAACTCCTGTGGCAACGGTCACTGCAGATGGCACGCTCAACATGACTTGCGGATCGATAATGGCGAGATCCGCCAGCATCTGTGGGCTTTCCGTGGCAATTTTGCCCAGACTCTCCGGGTCGGTAATCAGGGCGCGCGTCCCTGCTTCCGAGCCTGTACCGGCTGTAGTAGGAATTTGTACCAGTCCGACGGTACGTTTGGGTGCGCGGTTCAGTCCACTGATGTCGGCAAGATCGGGGAAGCCGTTTTGCATCACGGCAACGAGTTTCGCCACATCCATCACTGATCCGCCACCATAGCCGATGATGACATCACAACCTCTGGCCGCCGCCACTGCCGCTTGCAGCATGGGAATGTCGGGTTCACCACGAATGCCAGTAAAACTTTGCACGACACCAAGCCCCAAGCTGTCCAGCTGCGCTTGCAAGAATGGATCGGCGATGACACATGGATGACGATACGCATGTTTGGCGATCCATTCGCCCAGTTTGCCGATCGCACCTGCGCCGAAGTAGATGGTCGGCGGACGCTCGAGAACAATGGGAGTATCAATTGTCAACATCATTTCCTCCGGAATCAGAGCAGTCTGTGTTGTTTGAGAATATTGGCGATGGCCTGATCCTGTGCTTCATCAGGCAACAATGCAGGCTGGCGCGATGCGCCGACGCTGCTGTCCATCATCCACAGGGCACGTTTGACCATCGCAGGCGGATAACCAAGCCGGTAGAGATCGCTGCGCAATGCGGCGTATCTTTCCTGTGCTGCTGCTGCGCCCGTTTCATCACCGCGATTAAAGCTGGCGATGATGTCAGCGAGCGTCTCGGGCATGACATTGCCCAATCCGGAAATGCAGCCGTGCGCACCATTTTGCAACGCCCAGTGCACCAGATGATCCGGTCCGGAGTAGACGTCAAATCCAGATATGTCGCGACCGATCTGCATATAGGCTTCCAGCGTCTCCCTGACGCCGCCGGAATCCTTGATGCCTTTGATATTGCCGTGCGCAGCCAGCCGCCGTGCAGTTTCGGGTTCAATATGGTTTTGCGTGCGCGCCGGAATGTCATAGAGATACACCGGAGTCTCAACACCATCGGCAATGGTGGAGAAATGTCGCAAGAGTCCATCCTGTGTACACTCGATGAAAAACGGTGTAATGACGGCAATGCCGTCAACTTTGAGTCTGTTGAATTCGCGGGCGAGTTTCAGTGTCTCAAAGGTGGCCGGCATGCCGGCATTGGCAATGACTTTGACTTTGCCCGCCACCTCTTCGACGACTGCTGCGGTCAGGCGTACTTTTTCCTCGAAGGTCAGCGCGGTGAAATCGCCATTGGTGCCACAACACATGATGTTGTTGCCAGCCTTGATCTGACGCTGTACCTGGCGACGGGTAGCCTCAAAGTCAATCGTTTCATCTGCGTTGAAACAGGTGACAAGGGCAACGTAGGCTTCGCGGGGGTGAAACATGGCTATTCTCCTTGAAAATTGTCCTCAGGCTTGTTGTTCCTGCGCGCTCTGCCAAACCTTTCCCCAGCCTTGCGACAGTTCGGCAGCGCGCTGGCAGGCGAGTACCAGCGAACCTTCGCGGGCAATGCCCTGGGCTGCAATGTCAAAGGCAGTGCCGTGATCCACGGAGACGCGTACCACCGGCAATCCGGCAGTGATATTTACCCCGTCATCTCCGTACACCGCCTTGAAGGGGGCATGCCCCTGATCGTGATAACAGGCAATGACCATCGGCCATTTGCCACGCACTGCTTGGGGAATCAGGGCATCGGCAGGCAACGGACCGTGAACGTTGATGCCCTCTTGCTGTGCTTTGGCAATGGCAGGAGCCAGTTGATCGGCATCTTCATCGCCAAAAAGGCGCTCCTCACCAGCATGCGGATTAATGCCGCAGACGCCGATTTTGCTATCCGGTCTGCCCATGGCCTGTGCGAGCGAATGAGCAAGCTTGATGACCGTTCGGGTGCGCTCGGGGGTGCAGTCGTTGATGGCGCTGTGCAATGATTGGTGGGTCGTGAGATGAAACAGATAAAAATCGCCGGATGAGAGAATCATCGAGTAGTCTTTCACCCCGAATTCGTGGGCGAGGATTTCAGTGTGACCGGGATAATGGTGGCCACCGGCAAACATGGCCGCCTTGTTGAGCGGGGCGGTGACAATGCCGTCGATTTTTCCTTCACGTCCGAGGCGACAGGCTTCCACCACATAACGATAAGCCCCGTTCCCTGCGCGTGCCGAAATTTCACCGAGCGGCACATCGTCCAGCGCTTCACCTACTTGCAGGATATCGATGCACGCAGGGTCGTTGTTGACATCGGCAACATCCCTGATAAGCCGCACGCTGTCCGGATCAAGCCCTGCCAGCGTACACCCCCTGCGCATGGCAGCAGCATCGCCGATCACGAACAGCCGCGCCACGTTACGCAGCTCAGGATGGTTGAGCAGAGTTTTGGCTGTGATTTCCGGGCCGATACCAGCAACATCGCCCAAAGTGATGGCCAATACAGGTAATATCATGATTTTTCCTTGAGTTTTCCCATCATTTGGCAAAGCAGATCTGGGCTGCCAAAGCCGCCGGATTTGGTGATGACCGTCAATCCATCATAGTTACCGCCGTGAACCGTGGCGAGCGGCACGCCTTCAGCGAGCGGACGCAAAACTTGCAACGCCTTGACATTCAGAGCGTGCAGCAACGCAGCCGATCCATCACCTCCGAACATCACCAGCGCACCGAAGCGGCGTTTTTGCAGACAGAGCTGCCCGAGTGCGGCAAGTTTCTGTGCGAAATGCCTGGCCAGCGTTTCCGCAGCCGTTCCGCTAGCGATGCGTGCCGGATTGGCACGGATGATCACGGTACCATCGCCAGATACCAGCAATGCCTGCAACTGCCTCATAAGTGCGGGCAGGGATCCCGAAGCCAACAGTTGTGCAGGATGCGGGCTGAATACAATGGCATCTTCACCTGCTACCGAACCGATATAGGCATCTACTTGCTGCTGGCTGGTGTCATGAATAGAGGTCACCAGCAGTAGTGCGGGGGCATTGAGCGGCAAGGGAGTGACAAGGTTTTGTCCTTTTGCGGGCGGCAAGGTACTGGCCACGGCACGGGCAAGTCCTGCCGAACCAACCGGAATGGCGCTATGCCCAAGCAAGGCAACGGCTTCGGCAATGCACTGCAAATCTCCATCATTTTTGCCATCCACCACGATCTGCGCAGCACCGCTCTGACGAATGGCATCCGCCAAGACGTGCGCTTCCTGGCAAGGCATCATCACTGCATCGGGCAACAATTCCGCCATCTGTGCAGTGGGCACAGGGCAAATGGCATCCCTGCCTGAGGGGGTATCGTTGACCGGCACGCCGTTTACGAGCAAACGTCCGTTTTCGATAGTGCGCCCCATGGCCGGGTAAGCAGGGCAGACAATTGCTTGTGCATCAGGATAAACGGCATGCCATGCCTTGAGTGCACCGGCAATTTGTTCAGCCACCGAACCACGCATGGTGGAATCGATTTTGAGATAAAGCCTTGCCAGCCCTTTTTCTCGCGCCAAGGCAATGACACGCGCCGTTTCCGCCGCTGCACTGTCGGGCAAAGGACGGCAATCAGTAGATACGGCAAATACTTCCGCTTCCGCCTGCAAGGCATCAGGCAAGGTATCGGCAGAAAGCGCAAGCACCGTAGCGAAGCCGGCCTCGGCGAAAGTCACGCTGGTATCGTTGGCGCCAGTCAAATCATCAGCAACAACCAAAAGGGAAGCGTCCATCATTTACTCCTGTTCCTGAATCATGCCGCCTTCACGTTTAAGTACCCATGCGGCAACCAATGGCGCCAACATGGCAGATACCAGCACAGCCGCAGCCACCTGTGCGGTAGCGCTTTGCACATAAGGCAACATGGAGGGATCCGCCTGGGCGACAATTTCCGGCGTAATCACGGCATTGCCGGCCGTAGTTCCCGCAGCGAAACCGATGCCGGACTGTTTGCCGCGACGCAAAACTATTTTGTATCCTGCATAAACCATGATGCCGGTGATCAGACAGCAAAGCACCCCGATCGCCAGCCCGACCGCGCCGCCGGTAACGATGGATTTGAGATTGATCCCCGTACCAAGGGCAAAAGCGAAAAAGGGAATCACGATAGCGCCAGTAGGTTTCATCAGCTGCGTCCATTTCGGGTCAAGATTGCCCACTACCATGCCGGCAAGTAACGGCACAATAGCTGCCACCATCAGCATGACAGGAATATCGGCAAGCCCTGATACACCCAGAAACAGCAGTACAAAAAAAGGTCCATCATTGATTGCAGAGGCGATATAGGCGCCGCGATCGCGGTAATCGCCGTATTTGCCGGTGAAGGCAAGCCAAATGCCGCCATTGGAATTGGCAACCATGGTCAGCAGCGCCAGCAACGATACACCGGCAATGCCATCCTTGCTGGTAGCAAGTCCCAACAGGGTAACAAGCAAGGCAGGCAAAATTGTCTTGCACAACAACACCACACCGGCATGCGCCAATACCGGGCCGGAATTTTTCAGTGTAATCTGCATCCCTGTTGCAAAAATCAGCAACGCAATCAGCGGAGCGGCAGAATTTTTAAACAAGGCAGTCGTAAAAGAACCGATCCCCAGTGCTTCGGGAGCAAAAGTGCCAACAATCGAACCGAGAATCAGCGGAATAAGCATGGTACCGCCGGGCAAACGATTCATCAGATCATGGAGCGGCACAATCGTGCGCGGCACATCCGAATGAACAGTCATGACAACCTCCGGGTAAGGAATAACAACTTGTACGGACAAATTGAAATTACTCTTGATCCGAATAAAAGTCAATCGCCAAAAGCGGCAACAAATACGAACCAATAAACTCTCCTGACAGACAACAAAATAAAATTAATAAAAAAACAATGAACTAAAAATATTTTCGTACAGTTATTCAAAACAATATCGTTTAAACTGCAAATAAAACAACACAACAACTCTCATGATAAATATTCTCATAAATAAATATTTTTTGATAATTTTTTTACATGAATTGAGTTATATTGAGAAAAAATATTCACATAAAAATTTTTTATAATCTTAAACATTCAAAAAGACTATTCATCTTGCCAACGACAGACAACATGCTCAGAAAGCTGCTTGTTGCCTGCGACAACGTTACAATGCGTACTTTTGCTGATATTTCAGGATAGAAAACATGTCCAGTCCGCCCTTGCACGCCACGGTTTCTGACAGTCTGCGCCGCGAAATCCACTCCGAGCTGCTGCATGGCCCCTTGCCATCCGAGGCTGAATTGCAAAAACGCTTTGGTGTATCGCGTTCCGTAGTACGTCAGGCGCTGGCAACCCTTGAAGCTGAGGGGCTGGTACAAAAAGTACGCGGCAAAGGCAGCTTCGTCTTGCCGGTGCATCGCATCCGCCGTCTGGTGCAATCCCTGAATGGCTTGGGATTTCAGGTGGCCGAAACTGGCGCAACCGTGGAAACACGCCTACTCGCCTGGGAAATGGTGAATTACAAAGACGCCCCAACAGAATGGGCTGGCAAAGCCTTGCGCCTGCAACGCCTGCGCAGCGGCTATGGCTACCCGCTTGCCGTCATTGAAACATGGCTGCCACCGCATTTGTCCGAATCCCTGTCTCCCGAAACACTGGACAATGCCTCTTTGCACGAGCTGATGAAAATACGCGCAGGAATAACGCTCTCACGATCAATACGCAATGTGTATGCCGTGCCAGCCGCCGATCCCGTAGCTGGCCTGCTTGGCGTATCACCCGGCGCCCCGTTGCTTCTCCTGTCCGGCACTACCTATGACGCCGACAACTTCCCGGTCGAAGTCTTTTCAACTTGGCATCGTGGCGACCGCGTCATGTTTCAGCTGGAACGTTACAATATCGCCGAACAGCAGGAAACCACAGCAACGGCATAACAAAAATTCATCCAAAACCATATTTTTTAACGCCCTTGAACGCTTTGTGTGATAAAAAATCATTGTAATTTTTATTTTTTCAAAAAAAAACATGAACACCTCCAAACACATGCAAGCCATGACCATCCCCCACTACGGCAAAGTGCCGCTGCAAGCGCGCAGCGTTCCGCGCCCCGACGTGGGCGATCACGATGTGCTGGTGGCAATACACGCCGCGAGCGTCAACCCGATTGATTTCAAAATCCGCGACGGCAAAGTGAAAATCCTGCTGCATTACGATATGCCGCTGATTTTGGGCAACGATTTTGCCGGCGTGGTGGTGCAAACCGGCAAGGCGGTGCGCCGTTTCAAAGCGGGCGACGCGGTGTACGGTCGCCCTGCCAAATCGCGCATCGGCACATTCGCCGAATACATCGCCGTGCATGAAGACGACATCGCCGCCAAACCCGAAAATTTGAGCTTTGCCCAAGCCGCCTCCATTCCGCTGGTGGGGTTGACCGCCTATCAGGCGTTTCACGAAGTCCTGCGCCTGAAAGCGGGCGACAAAATCCTGATTCACGCCGGTGCGGGCGGCCTGGGCACGTTTGCCATACAGCTTGCCAAACAGACGGGCGCGTATGTGGCGACCACCGCCAGCCCTGCCGGGCATGACTTGGTGCAGCGCATGGGTGCCGACCGCATCATCAACTACCGTGAAGAAAACTTCGCCGACGTGCTGCACGGCTACGATGCCGTGTTCGACACCTTGGGCGGCGACGCGCTCAAACAATCCTTCCGCATACTCAAAGCGGGCGGCCACATCGTCTCCGTTTCCGCCCTGCCCACCGCCCGCTTTGCCCGCGAGTGGCGCTTACCCTTGTGGAAACAATGGCTGTTCGCCGCCGCCACCCTGCCGCTCCGGCGGCTGGAAAAACGCTACCGCGTGCGCTACGACTTTTTATTCATGCGCGCAAGCGGCAAACAGCTTGCCGACATCAGCCGCCTGATAGAAGCAGGCAGCATCGTGCCGGTGATAGACCGCGTCTTCCCGCTCGCCGACGCGCAAGCCGCGCTCGATTACGCCGAAAGCGGACGTGCCAAAGGCAAAATCATCATCGAAGTACGCCCCGAGGGTGCATCATCATGAACATCATCCTCTCCCACGGGCGTGGCGGCACGCCCAACGACAAACTCATCGCCCACCTCGCCCGCGAAGCGGAAGCGCACGGCTTTGCCACCCACCGCGTCGACGACCAGGACACCCACAACCCCGACACCCGCGCCGCCCGCCTCATCGCCTATTTGCAGGAAAACCCCGCGCCGCACGTCCTCGTCGGCTTCAGTATGGGCGGCTACAGCTCCGTGCTTGCCGCCGAGCGCTGCGCCAATGTCCACGGTCTCTTCCTCATCGCCCCCGGCCTCTATCTGCCGCGCTACCAGCAAAGCCGTTACCGCACCGATTTGCCCAACCTCGAAATCGTCCACGGCTGGGACGATGACGTCGTGCTCTACGAACACTCGCTGCGCTTCGCCCGCGAATCGAACGCGCCGCTGCACCTGCTGCCCGGCGACCATCTGCTCAACGCGCAAATCCCCGCGATCCGCGCCCTCTTTGCCCGTTATTTGCAGCGGTTTTCCCCATAACATCAACGCACCCATAAAAGCATCAAAAATAATCATTTTTTACCACCATGAAGCGCTTATCCCGGTAAAAAATAACTATAAACAAGAAAAATATGAACAAAATCCTCATCCACCGCCGCATCCACACCGCCACTCTCCTCATCCAGCGCAACGGCCACCCCTGCCGCGAAGCCGCAGCAGGCGGCATGACCGCCGACACCCCGTTCTACCTCGCGAGCGTCTCCAAACTCTACACCCACGCCATCCTTTTCCGCCTCCTCGACACCGGGCAACTGCACCTCGACACCTGCCTCACCGACATCCTCGCGCCCGACATCACCCGCCACTTCCCCCACGCCGCGCACATCACCGTGCGCCATCTCCTCGACCACACCAGCGGACTGCCCAACCACGAAACCGACCGCGACAGCGCTGGCCACACCCTCCTCGACGAACTCCTGCGCCGCGACCGCCGCATCGAATTCGCGGACATTCTCGCGCGTCAGGCACAATTGCCTGCACGCATCCCCGGCGGACACAAAGCGCATTACGCCGATCTGAACACCCTCCTCCTCGGCAAAATGGCAGAAAACGTCAGCGGCAAAGACGCGGACGCCCTCCTCCATGAACACATCTGCCAGCCGCTCGCCCTCGTCCACACCCGCTGGGCGCGCGAAGATGACACCGCAGCCCCCATCCATAACGGCGACGCCATCATCGCCTGCCGACAATACCTCGCATCGCAAGGCTACCCCGGCGGCATCATCGCCCCCAACCGCGAACTCATGCGCTTTGCCCGCGCCTTTTTCGCAGGCCAGCTCTTCCGCACGGAACACCTGCACGTTTCCCCCTTCCGCCCGATGCAGCACTACCCGCTGCGCTACGGCAACGGCATGATGCAACTCACCCTCGCCAAACCCGTCTCCTGGTTCTTCGGCGGTGCGCGCGAGATTCGCGGCCACAGCGGCATCAGCGGCAGCTTTGCCTTTTATTGCCCGGAAAAAGACACCATCATCACCGGCAGCCTCAACCAGCTACGCCTGCGTCCCTACCCCCTGATCTTCCGCGCCATTCACATACACCACAAAAACCCAAAAAATAATCATTTTTTACCATCATGAAGCGCTTATCCCGATAAAAAATCACCATCAAAGCGCTTTATAATGATAAAAAACACCCATCACCAAACCACCACACCCTCATAACCCGCCGTGATTTGCCGCACGCCCTGCCCCGTGCTTAAATAGCCGCCCGTTTGCGATACCGATAACCGATGTTCAACCACCCCAAAACCCGCCGTCTGCTCTTTCAGATCGCCCTGCTCGCGGTGGTGGCGCTGCTCGCCGCCTTTTTCTGGCGCAATACCGCGAACAATCTCGACCGCCTCGGTCAGGGCATTGATTTTGCCTTCCTCGCCAACCCTGCCGGTTTTCCCATTGATCAGGCGCTGATTGCCTACGATCAGGGCGATTCCTATTGGCGGGTGTTCTGGGTGGGGATTTTGAATACGCTCCTGGTCTCGGCGCTCGCGGTTGTGAGTGCGACGGCAATTGGCACGCTGGTCGGCATTTTGCGCCTGTCGCCGAACTGGCTGGTACAGAAGATGATGGCGGTATTTGTCGAAGTATTCCGCAATATTCCGTTGTTGCTGCAATTGTTTTTCTGGTATTTCGCGGTGCTGGCGGTACTGCCGCCGCCGCGCGTGAGTACCTGGGTGATCGGTTGTGATGCAGCGAAATCCTGTCTTGCCGTGCTCAACAATCGCGGGCTGTCCGTGGCGGCACCGCATGGTGATGCGCTGTGGTATACGACGCTCGCGCTTGCCGCCGCAGGCATCGTCGCAAGCCTTATCCTCGCCCGCCTCAACCGCGCACGCCAGTTGCGCACCGGGCAGCGCTGGACGCTTGGTTGGCTCTATCCGCTACTGATTGTCGCGTTGCCGCTTGCCTTTTATCTGCTGCGCATGACGCCGGAAAACTATCATTTGCCGACGCTCAAGGGCTTCAATTATCAGGGCGGGATCACAGCGCTGCCCGAACTGGCGGCGCTGTGGCTGGCGCTCACTCTCTACAGCGCCGCCTATATTGCCGAATATGTACGCGCCGGGATTCAGTCGGTGCCGCGCGGGCAATACGAGGCGGCGGCGTCGGTAGGGCTGTCGTCGGCGCAGGTGATGCGCCTGGTCATCCTGCCGCAGGCGCTGCGCGTCATCGTGCCGCCGCTCACCAATCAATATCTCAATATCGTCAAGAACTCCTCGTTGGCGACCGCCATCGCCTACCCCGATCTGGTCTCGGTGTTTACCGGCACATCGCTGAACCAAACCGGGCGCGCCATTGAAATCATCACGCTCACCATGGCCGTATATCTCTTCATCAGCCTCGTCATCTCGCTCCTGATGAACCTCTATCATCACCGCATCCGTCTGGTGGAAAAATGAATACTTACCTCCCCGACCGTCCCCCGCCGCGCGGCGAAACCGGCCTCTTCGCCTGGCTGCGCCGCCATCTTTTCTCCTCGCCCGCCAATGCCGCGCTGAGCATCATCGCCCTCGCGCTGCTGTGGCTCACCGTGCCGCCCGTCGTTTCCTGGGCATTCATTCACGCCGACTGGGCAGGACAAAGCGCCGCCGATTGTTCGCGCGAGGGCGCTTGCTGGGCGTTCATCCGCGCGCGCTTCGCCCAATTCCTCTACGGCTTTTATCCCGCAGACGAACGCTGGCGCGTCAACACCCTCTTCTTCCTCATCCTCCCCGCAGCCGCGCTGCTCATCTGGAAAAGCCGGGGCAACACGCGCTTCTACCTCATCCTCGCCAACATGCTGATCCTGCCGTTTTTGTCGTGGTACATGCTGCGCGGCGGCGTGTTCGGCCTCACGCCCGTCGCCACCGACAAATGGGGCGGGATGATGCTGACGCTGGTCGTCTCCTCCGCCGGCATCCTCTTCTCCCTGCCCTTCGGCATCCTGTTGGCGCTGGGGCGCACCTCCACCATGCCCGTGGTGCGCACCCTCTGCATCCTCTTCATCGAACTGTGGCGCGGCGTGCCGCTGATCACCGTCCTCTTCATGGCCAACGTCATGCTGCCGCTCTTCCTGCCCACCGGCGTCCACATCGATAACCTCATGCGCGCGCTCATCGGCGTGGCACTCTTCGCCTCTGCCTACATGGCGGAAGTCGTGCGCGGCGGATTATTGTCGGTCGCCAAAGGGCAATACGAAGCCGCCGACAGCATCGGATTGAATTATTATCAAAAAATGCGCCTCGTCATCCTCCCGCAAGCGCTCACCGCCGTCATCCCCGCCATCACCAACACCTACGTCGGCCTTTTGAAAGACACCACCCTCGTCTCCATCATCGGCCTCTACGACTTCCTGGGAATAGTCCACTCCGCCGCGCAAGACCCGCAGTGGCTGGGCTTCACCCTCGAAGGCTACGCCTTCTGCGCCGCCGTCTACTTCCTCCTCTGCTACGGCATGAGCAGCACCAGCTACCGCCTGGAAAAAATCCTCGCCCCGGAGAAACGATGAACCCCACAGAAACCGTCATCAGCATCAAACACTTGAACAAATGGTACGGACGCTTCCATGCGCTCAAAGACATCAACCTCGACGTCCCCCAAGGTGAACGCCTCGTCATCGCAGGCCCCTCCGGCTCCGGCAAATCCACCCTCATCCGCTGCATCAACCACCTCGAAACCTACCAGGAAGGCACGATCACCGTCCACGGCGAAATCCTCACCGGCGGCGTCAAACAAACCCGGGAACTCAGGCGCAAAGTCGGCATGGTCTTCCAGCAATTCAACCTCTTCCCGCATTTGACCATCCTGCAAAACCTGACCCTCGGCCCCACCTGGGTAAACAAACTCAGCGCCAAAGCCGCCGAAGAAAAAGCCATGCGCTACCTTGCCCGCGTCGGCATCGGCGAACAGGCGCACAAATACCCCGGCCAACTCTCCGGCGGGCAACAGCAACGCGTGGCGATTGCCCGTGCGCTCTGCATGGACAGCGACATCCTGCTCTTCGACGAACCCACCTCCGCCCTCGACCCGGAAATGATCAAAGAAGTGCTGGATGTCATGGTCGAACTCGCCGAAGAAGCCAACATCACCATGCTCTGCGTCACCCACGAAATGGGCTTCGC
>JAUNKJ010000194.1 GCA_030532785.1 Cardiobacteriaceae bacterium | reverse complement strand
CCCGCAAGCGGGGGAGGGAAAATGAAGACCCAGCATACTTTTCAGGACACCACCCGTTCTCTTATCCCGAACTAATAAAGCCCACCCTACCCGCAGGGCGGGCGCAGGTGGGCGATCATGCCGCCGAACATGAGGTCGGGTTCGATGCGGTAGGTGGGGCGGTTGCCGAAGAGGATTTGTGCGTCGCCGCCGAAGGCGAAGCGTTTGAAGTAGTAGCCGTGGGTGGTTTCGAGTTCGTCGATGATGTGGTCGATGCCGGCGGGCAGGGCGTGGTGGATGCCCGCGCCGATGCAGCTGGCGGTGTCGGTGCCAAGGGGGTGCGGCGTCCAGCGCATGGGGATGAGTTTTTGCGTGTTTTGCAACAGGGCGTTTTCCGCGAGACGTATACCGGGGAGGATGAGGCCGCCCAGGTGGTTGCCGTCGCCATCGACGGCGTCCAGTGTGAGCGCGGTGCCGCAGCCGACGACGCAGAGCGGGTCGCGGGTGAGGCTGCGCGCGCCGAGCATGGCGAGGTAGCGGTCGGTGCCGAGTTTTTCCGGTTCGCTGTAGGCGACGGTGAGCGCGCCGTTGGTGCGTTTTTGCGCGGTGAAGATTTTCACGGGTTTCGCCCAGAGTTCTGCGACTTGCTGGATGACGTGTTCTTCGATTTCGGGGTGGTTGACGCTGGAAAGGGCGACGATTTCCGGTTCGGGGAGGAGGTGCCAGGCGCGGTAGAGCCGGGTTTTCCAGTCGCTTTTGTAGGAGGCGGCTTCGACGATGCCGGGGACGGCGTTGCCGTAGAGCCATTTGATGCGGGAGTTTCCGGCGTCGATGAGGAGGTAGGTCATGGGTGGATGCGGGTGTGGGTGAGGAATTGCAGTTTGCCGTGGGTGTCTTTGGCGATGAGGCGGCCTTTTTGGTCGATGCCGAGGAGTTGTTGCGGGGTGGCGATGCCGTCGAGGATGGCGGTTTTGCCGTGGAAGCGGTCGTATTCTGCCCAGCGGTGGTTGATGGGGAGGTAGGGTTTTTCTTGCCATGTTTCAAGGTGTTGCATGAGGACGGGGAGGATTTTGTCGAGGAGGGTGTCGGCGCAGGCGTTTTCGTCGAGGCTGTGGTAGCCCGCTGCATCGTCGCGGGGGGAGAGGTTGATGCCGATGCCGATGACGGCGCAGAGGTTTTCGCCGCGCGGCAGGGTGTCGACGAGGATGCCGCCGAGTTTGCGTTCGTCAAGGAAGAGGTCGTTCGGCCATTTGAGGCGGATGCGTTGTGCTTTGGGATCAAGGGTTTCCGCAAGACAGAGGGCAATGGCTTGTGCCAGCCCCTGATGGAGCGCGGGGCTGCCGGGGAGGTTGACGGCGAGGCTCATGTAGAGGTGGCCGGGGGGCGATTGCCACACGCGGCCGCGCTGGCCGACACCGGCGCTTTGTTCGCGGGCGACGCAGAGCAGCGGCAGGAGAGAGGCCGGATGTTCAAGGAGATAGCGTTGGGTGGAGTCGAGGTGGGCGAAGAAATAGCGGTGGCCGGGGAAGGTTTGCACTCGTGTAAAGCCTGTGGGGTTGGTAAACTGCGGCAATTTTACTGAAACAGGGGAGTGATACCAATGGATTTCCGGATTGCGCCGTCGATTCTGTCTGCCGATTTTGCCCGCCTCGGCGAGGAAGTGGAAAAGGTGCTTGCTGCGGGCGCGGACATGGTGCATTTCGATGTGATGGACAATCATTATGTGCCCAATCTGACGATCGGGCCGATGGTGTGCAGCGCGTTGAAACAATACGGGATTACCGCGCCGATCGATGTGCATTTGATGGCGTCGCCGGTGGATGATCTCATCGTGCAGTTCGCCGATGCCGGGGCGGATATCATCACTTTCCACCCCGAGGCGAGCGCTCATGTTGACCGCTCCCTGCAGCTCATCAAGAGCCGTGGTCTCAAGGCGGGGCTGGTGTTCAATCCGGCGACGCCGCTGCATTGGCTGGAGTATGTCATTGATAAAGTGGACATGATTCTGGTGATGTCGGTAAATCCCGGCTTTGGCGGACAGGCGTTTATTCCGGCGGCGCTCGACAAATTGCGCGCGGCGCGCGCGATCATCGACAACAGCGGCCGCGAGATTCGCCTCGAAGTGGATGGCGGGGTGAAGGTGGACAATATCCGCGCCATTGCCGAGGCGGGCGCGGATACTTTCGTTGCCGGTTCCGCGATTTTCAACGCGCCGGATTATGCGGATGTGATCGCAAAGATGCGGGCGGAATTGGCGAAGGTTTGATATAAAAATACAAAAAATAGTGGTTTTTTACCACTGACAAGCGCTTATGATGAGAAAAAAGCATCATGAGCGCTTTTTTTGTGGGGATGTGAATGACGATGGGGTGTGTTTAGGGCGTGTCGATAATAAAAACTTTTGAAATATCTAAAATTTCATCGCTACATGATTTTCTGGTGGTGTCCTGAAAAGTATGCTGGGTCTTCATTTTCCCTCCCCCGCTTGCGGG
>JAUNKJ010000193.1 GCA_030532785.1 Cardiobacteriaceae bacterium | reverse complement strand
CGTTGCTTTATTTGAAATTCATCGCACAAGAATCTGAATTGTCAACACGCCCTAGCCGTAACTCGGCAGCGATGCTGCAAATATTTGCTGGGTTACGCGGCGTTGCCGCTAACCCAGCCTACGATCGCTTCGCGACGGTGGGTTGACACCCACCCTACGGGGCATGGTGGTTGATCCACCCTGCGATGCTTATTGCAGCAATTCCTGCAAGCGCTTTTCCGAGACTTTGCCTTTGACGCCGATTTCCTGGGCGAAGAGTTGCAGGCGGTATTCCTGGAGTAACCAGAAGTAGGCGTCAAACGCCTCGCCCGCTTTTTCCTGCCAGGGGGCAAGTTGTTGCTGGCGTTGCAGGTCTTTCAGCGGGTCGCGTGCGAGTTTGTCGAGCCGTGCGCTGATGCCTTTGAGGTAGCGCAGGATGTCGGGGAGGTGTTCGGCGTGGATGCGGATGAAGCCTGCGAAGATGAGGCGCGCGAGTTGCGCGTCGATGTCGGCTTTGGCGCTTTTGGCTTTCACGCTGCGCAGGCGTTCGTTGATGGCGCTGTATTCGCCGAGGACGCCGACGAGGAGTTGCGCCAAGGCATTGCCGCTGGCGACGAGTTCCTTTTCCCCTTTTTCAAGGGCTTTGGCAAATTGCGCTTTTGTGCGCGGGACGCCGTCTGCCAAACACACGCGCTCGATCAGCGCTGCGAGGATGTCGTCGATGAGGTGCAGGTCGCCGCTGATTTTGCGGTAGTGCAGGCTCATGGTGGTCATCTGCGGCAGGTTTTTCTTGAGGTATTTGATTTGGCTTGCGAGTTTGTGGGCAAGCAGGGCGCGCACGCCGTCGCGGTGCGCTTTTTCCGCGCGTGCGGCTTCGTCGTGCAGGCGCAGGTAAACTTTTTCGTTTTCAAGGGTGAGCGCCGGGTAGCCGACGATGCCGCCTTTCATTTGTTCGCGTTCGGGGAGTTTTTCCCATAGCCATTCTGTGACGGCGTCGTCGCTCGCGAGTTGGCTTTGGCTGCGTTTCTGGAATTGCTCGGCGGCGTCCGCGCCGTATTGCGCTTGCAGGGCGGCGAGGTCGCGGCTCTCGGCGATGGTGCGTTTTTTCGCGTCAATGAGGCGGAAGTTCATGCGGTAGTGGTCGTCGATTTTCCCGGCGTCGAAGTCGGCTTCGGGGATGCGGATGCCTTTCATTTTTTCAATGTCTTGCACGATGGCGACGACGAGCGGGCGTTCGTCATCGACAAGGCGTTCGTGCAGGGCGCGGGCGAAGTCAGGAATGGGCACGAGTTGGCGGCGCCACACTTTCGGCAGTCTTCTTAATAAGGCTTCGATTTTTTCGGCGAAGAGGGCGGGGACGAGGCGCTCGAAGTCTTCGGCGGCGAAGGCGTTGAGCGCGGTGAGCGGCATGAGGACGGTGACGCCATCGGCATGGCCGCCGGGGTCGAAGGCGTATTCGAGGGCAAGACGGTGGCCGCGCACGGTCATGGTTTCCGGGTAGTCGTCCTTGTCCACTGCGGCGTCGCCGAGGAGCATGTCGGCTTCCGTCATGCGCAAGGCGTTTTCGCCGTGCGGTTTTGCCCATTGCTCAAGGCTGACCACGGAATGCACGCTTTCCGGCAATACCCTGAAATAAAAGGCGGCGATGGCCTGTTCATCAACGAGGACGCTGCGCGTTTTGTCTTCCAGCGCTTCGAGTTTGGCGCGCAAGTGTTGGTTGTCGGCAATCACTTTGAGGCGGGTGTTGAGTTCGCCGGGAACGAGCGCTTCCTGCACGAAGATTTCGTGGGCGAGCGCCGGATCAAAGGCGGCGAAGGGCTTTTTGCGCCCGGCGACGATGGGTAGCCCATAAAGCAGCACGCTTTCGTCCGCCATCACGTTGCCCGCTTTTTTGCTCCAGTGCGGCGCGCTCATGGTGATTTTGACGAGATGTTTGGTGAGCGCTTCCAGTTCGTGCAGCTCGATGGGGGCGCAGGTGCGGGCAAAGGTGCGCGAGACTTCGACGATGCTCGCCGCCATGATCGCCTGCGGGCGTTTTTTGCCGAGCGCCGAGCCGGGCATGATGAGGAAACGGCGTCCGCGCGGGCCGAGGTAATCCTGGTGTTGTTCATCCCAGAGGCCGACCTGGTCGAGGAAGCCGGCGAGCATGGCGCGGTGAATCGCGTCGGGCGTCGCCGCTTCCTGATTGAAGCGCAATTTCTGCGCGCGGCATTCGCGGGCAAGTTGTTCGGCGAGTTCGCGCCATTCGCGCAGGCGTTGCGCGTTCAAAAAATGCGTTTTTGCCCAGGCGCGGCGCTCGCGGTTGCTCATCGTGTCGCGCGTTTGTTGCCACGCGGTGTAAAGGTTTAACAAGGAAATGAAATCGGAGTCTTTGTCGGCAAAGAGACGGTGCTGCTGGTCGGCATGTTGTTCCTTACCGAAGGGGCGTTCGCGCGGGTCGGCGATGGAGAGCGCGGCGAGGAGGATGAGCGCTTCCTGCAAGCAGCCGTTTTTCTCGGCGGCGTAGACGATGCGGGCAAAGCGCGG
>JAUNKJ010000012.1 GCA_030532785.1 Cardiobacteriaceae bacterium | reverse complement strand
ACGTATACACACTTTCCAGGCGTGCGCATTCGACCACTCTGCCATCTCTCCGAAAGTGTAAAAACTTGGGTAAAACCGGTTTATTGCTGTCTGTTATCTCGCATCCTTGATCGACAGGCGCACACGCCCCTGGCGGTCGACTTCAATCAGTTTGACTTTCACTTCCTGGCCTTCGCTCAGTTCGTCACGCACGTCGGCGACGCGGTAGTCGGCGATTTGCGAAATGTGCACCAGGCCTTCTTTGCCGGGGAGGAAGTTGACGAAGGCACCGAAGTCGGTGATTTTCGTCACCTTGCCGCTGTAGATGCGGCCGACTTCCGGCTCCATGGTGATTTCTTCGATCATGCGGCGCGCGTTGTCGGCAGCGTCCTTGTCCACGGCGGCAATCTTGATAGTGCCGTCATCGGCGATGTCGATAGTCGCGCCGCTTTCTTCGGTGATCTGACGGATGGTTGCCCCGCCCTTGCCGATGACATCCTTGATTTTGTCAGGATGGATGCGGATGGTGGAGAAGCGCGGCGCGTATTCCGAGAGTTCAGCGCGCGGCGCGGCAATCGCCTCGTTCATCACCGCGAGGATGTGCAGACGGCCGGCATTGGCTTGCTTGAGCGCCTGTTCCATGATGTCGCGGGTGATGCCGTCGATTTTGATGTCCATTTGCAGGGCGGTAACGCCGTTGGCGGTGCCTGCGACCTTGAAGTCCATGTCGCCGAGGTGGTCTTCGTCACCAAGGATGTCGGTGAGTACTGCGAAGCGCTCGCCTTCCTTGATGAGTCCCATGGCGATACCGGCAACGGGTGCCTTGACCGGCACGCCCGCGTCCATCAGCGCCAGACTGCTGCCGCACACGGAAGCCATCGAGCTGGAGCCGTTGGATTCGGTGATTTCGCTGACCACGCGCAGGATGTAGGGGAAGTCTTTTTCAGCAGGCAGGACGGCTTCAACCCCGCGACGCGCCAGGCGGCCGTGGCCGATTTCGCGACGCTTGGGCGAGCCGAAGCGCCCGGTTTCGCCGACGGAAAACGGCGGGAAATTGTAGTGGAACATGAAGCCGTCTTTGACTTCGCCGTTCAGGGTGTCGAGCAGTTGCGCGTCGCGCCCGGTGCCGAGGGTGGTAACCACCAGCGCCTGGGTTTCGCCACGGGTAAAGAGCGCTGAACCGTGGGCGCGCGGCAATACGCCGGTGCGCACGCTGATCGGGCGCACCGTGGTGGTGTCGCGGCCGTCGATGCGCGGTTCGTTGGCGAGGATGCGGTCGCGCACGGTGCGGTATTCGAGGTCGTGCACATATTGTCCGACGAGTTTGGCGCTCCAGCCGTCATCGCTGGCGAGCGTTTCTTCCGCTTCGCGGCGGATGTCGCCAACGGCCTGTTGGCGATCCTGCTTGTCGGCGATTTGATAGGCGGCAGAAAGACGCGCGCCGTAGAGGGCGTGGATTTTGTCGTCAAGCGCGCCATCGCGTGCCGGAGCCTGCCAGTTCCACGCGGGCTTGCCAGCCTTGGCGGCAAAGTCGTTGATGGCGGCAATCACGGTCTGCATTTGCGCATGGCCGAACATGACAGCACCGAGCATGACGTCTTCCGGCAATTCGTCGGCTTGCGATTCGACCATCAGCACTGCCTGTTCCGTACCGGCGACGACGAGGTCGAGTTTGGATTTCTTGAGCGCTTTTTCCGAGGGATTCAGCACATATTCGCCATTGATGTAACCGACACGCGCCGCACCGATGGGGCCGGCAAAGGGTACGCCTGCCAGTTTCAGGGCGGCAGAGGCACCAATCATCGCCGGGATGTCGGCGCTGACTGCCGGGTTGTGCGAGATAACGGTGGCGATAATCTGGATTTCGTTGAAGAAACCTTCGGGGAAGAGCGGGCGGATGGGGCGGTCAATCAGGCGCGAGACGAGGATTTCCGCTTCGCTGGGACGCCCTTCGCGCTTGAAGTAGCCGCCGGGAATCTTGCCTGCGGCGTAGCCTTTTTCCTGGTAATCGACGGTGAGGGGGAAGAAGTCCTGGCCGTCGGCAACCTCGCGGCGCGCCACGGCAGTCACCATGACCACCGTGTCGTCCATGTTGACGATCACGGCACCGTCGGCCTGACGGGCGATCTCGCCGCTTTCCAGTGTGACCTGATGCGGCCCGTAAGCGAAAGTGCTCGTGTGTTTCACGTCTGTTTTCCCGAAAATGATTAGCGGCGCAGGCCGAGGTCAGCGATGAGGCTGCGGTAGGATTCGAAATTGGTGCGCTTGAGGTAGTCGAGGAGACGACGACGGCTGCTGACCATTTTCAGCAGGCCACGGCGCGAGTGAAAGTCTTTTTTGTGGCTCGCGAAGTGGTTTTGCAGGTCGAGAATGCGGGCGGTCAGAAGCGCGATCTGAACTTCCGCAGAGCCGGTGTCGCCTTCGGCGCGCTGGTATTTTTTGATGATTTCTTGCTTTTGTTCAACGGTTAACATTTTTAACTCCGGTTTTTGCGCATGGACCGATGGCTGTGGCTCAAGGCGAAAGCGCGCGATTTTACGCGTGACCTGCGCTTTGTGCAAGCGCGCGGTGGATTTTTTGTTGCAATGGGAAATTTTCCCACCGCAAAGCGCTTACTGTGCAAAAATTTCTCACAATAAGCGCTTCATGGTGGTAAAAATCGACTATTTTTACTGTTTTTATGAAAAATTACAACCAATGCACCATACCCGGCACCAGCGCGAGGATGAGGAGCATCAGCATCTGGATGATGATAAAGGGGATGACGCCCCGGTAGATGGCGCTGGTCGGCACGCTCGCTGGGGCCACGCCGCGCAGGAAGAAAAGCGCAAAGCCGAAGGGCGGGGTGAGGAAGCTGGTTTGCAGATTCATCGCCACCATGATCGCGAACCACACCGGGTCGACATCCATCTTGAAGAGGATGGGAGCGACGATGGGGACGACGACGAAGACGATTTCGAGGAAATCAAGGACGAAGCCCAAGAGGAACATGACGAGCATGACCACGAGCATCGCGCCGATGACGCCGCCAGGGAGGTTGGTGAGCGCGGTTTCGATAAGATGATCGCCGCCGTAGGCGCGGAAGACGAGGGAGAACAGCGACGCGCCCATGAGGATGAAGAACACCATGCTGGTGAGGATCAGCGTTTCGCGTGGCACGTCGATGAGCCAGCGCAGGCTGGCCGCTTTGCCTTTGCTTTTGTCCACGGCATAGCGGATGAAGGCGAGGATGAGCGCGCCGAATGCGCCAATGCTTGCCGCTTCAGTCGGCGTCGCCAGCCCCATGGTGATGGAGCCGAGAACGCAGACGATCAGGGTGAGCGGTGGCAGCAGCACGAAAACGAGGCGCAAATAGAAGCGCTCGCCGCGTTGCGCGGCGCGTTCTTCCTTGCTGAGCAAGGGCAGCGCTTGCGGAGTAAAGATTGCGCGGGCAATGAGATACAGGATATAGAGGCCGACGAGCAGCGTGCCGGGGATGATGGCGGCGATGAAAAGGTCGCTCACCGACACGGTATCGGGGGCGAAATTGCCCATGTCGCGTTGTGCTTCGCCGTAGGCATTGCCGATCACATCCCCGAGAAGAATCAGGACGATGGACGGCGGAATGATTTGCCCAAGCGTTCCCGAGGCGCAGATGATGCCGCAGGAGAGCGCCGGGTCGTAGCCGCGCTTCAGCATCACCGGCAGGGAGAGCAAGCTCATGGTGACGACCGTCGCGCCGACAATCCCGGTGGACGCGGCGAGCAGCATGCCCACCACCGCCACGGAAAAGGCCATCCCCCCGCGAATGCCGCCGAAAAGCAGCGTCATGGTGTCGAGCAAATCTTCCGCGATTTTCGCCTTTTGCAGGGTAATGCCCATGAAAACGAAAGTGGGCACGGCGATCAGGGTTTCGTTGGTCATGATGCCGTACATGCGGCTGCTGATGGCTTGCAGGAAGGTGGCATCAAACGCTTCCACGCCGATGCCCAGCCCGGCAAAGAGCAGCGCCACGCCCGCGAGCGACATGGACACGGGATAGCCCAGCATCAGCACGACGCAAAGCACGGCAAACATCACGAGCGACAGCCATTCCATGTCAGTCCTCCCGCGCCACAACGATTCTGCCTTGCAGAATCAGCACATTGCGCAACAGTTCGGCGATGCCCTGTATCACCAGCAAACCGGCAAAAAGCGGAATCAGCGTTTTCAGGACATACACATAGGGCAGGCCGCCCGCCTGCATCGAACCCTCATGGTAACGCCAGGCGTTGGCCGCATAGCCCCAGGAGAAATAAAGCACCGTCGCCGCAAAAGGCAGCAGGAACAATGCGGTGCCGAAGATATTGATGATGGCCTTGCGGCGCGGCGACGCCTTGCGGTAGAACACATCCACGCGCACATGTTCATCGCGCTGCAACGCCCATGCCGCGCCGAGCATGAACACCGCCGCGTGCATATACACCACCAGCTCCTGCAAGGCGATGGAATTCTGGCGCAATACATAACGGCCAATCACGAGATAAGTGGTGAGCAGCACCATCGCCAGCGTCAACCACGCCGCCGCCTTGCCGACAAAGGCCGACAAGGCATCGATCATCCGCACCATCGCGTCCATCACAACTCCCTTTGCCGTTTCACTTCATCGCCGACGGGGGCGTAGGGGCGGTCTTCATAGAAGGCATGAATCACCTCGAGCACGCTGTCGACATCGTCCACCATCGTCACCAAATCCAGGTCTTCGGCGGCAATCATGCCCTCGGTGACGAGGGTGTTCTTGCACCAGGCAATCAGCCCTGCCCAGAACTCGCTGCCAACCAGCACCACCGGGAAGCGGCGGCTCTTGCCGGTCTGGATGAGTGTCAGAATCTCCGCCAGTTCATCCAGCGTACCGAAGCCGCCGGGCATCACCACATAGGCATTCGCGTATTTGACAAACATCACCTTGCGCGAGAAAAAGTGGCGGAAATCAATGGAAATATCCTGATAGGGATTGCCGCTCTGCTCGTGCGGCAACTGAATGTTGAGGCCGATGGAAAGCCCCTTCTCGCCCGCGTATGCGCCGCGATTGGCCGCCTCCATCAAACCGGGGCCGCCGCCGGAGACCACGGAAAACCCCTCGTCCGACAAGCGCTTCGCCACCTGCATGGTGAGCTGGTAATAGGGATGATCTTCCTTGATGCGGGCGGAGCCGAAAATGCTCACCGACGGCTCGATCACCGCCAGCCGCTCAAAGCCTTCCACAAATTCGCTCATGATTTGAAAGACTTTCCACGATTCCTTCTGCAAGGTATCGGTATCTTTCAGGCGGATCAGCTTTGGCGGATTGCGTTTGTAGCACTGGCTCTGGTCGTTGTCGTTCATGGGCGGTGTCCTGCATTTGACAAGCGGAAGGGCATTCTTAAAAATGCCCGCCGTTCGGGGAAAACGCGCCATTCTGCCGCATTTCCCGACACCTTCGCAAACCTTTTACCCCGGCCGGGAGCAGCCCCATGATCGATTCCAACCACCTCGTCGTCCTCGTTGACGGCTCGTCCTACCTTTTCCGCGCCTTTCATGCCCTGCCCCCGCTCACCAACCGCGCCGGCCACCCCACCGGCGCCCTGCACGGCGTCATCAAAATGCTCGCCAAGCTCTACGACGACTACCGCCCCGCCTACTTCGGCGTCGTCTTTGATGCCAAAGGCAAAACCTTCCGCCACGACCTCTACCCCGACTACAAGGCCAACCGCCCGCCGACCCCGCCTGATTTGAAAGCGCAAATCGAACCGCTGCACCAACTCGTCGCCGCCCTCGGCTTTCCCCTCATTATTGAAAGCGGCGTCGAAGCCGACGACGTGATTGGAACGCTCGCCAAACGCGCCTTGGCCGACAACTACCACGTCGTCATCTCCTCCGGCGACAAGGACATGGTGCAACTCCTCACCCACCCCGGCATCACCCTCCTCGACACCATGAAAAACGAAGTCACCACCCGCGAAGACGTGGCGCGCCGTTTCAAAGTCGATGCGCTCACCGCCGAACAGGTCGTGGACTTTTTGGCGCTGGTTGGCGACAAGGCCGACAACATCCCCGGCGTTGACAAGGTCGGGCCGAAAACCGCCGCCAAATGGCTGGAAGAATACGGCAGCCTTGACGGCATCATCGCCAACGCCCCGAAAATCAAAGGCAAAATCGGCGACAACCTCCGCACCAGCCTTGCCACCCTGCCGCTCTCTTACGAACTCGCCACCATCAACTGCGACCTCGATCTCGACACCACCATTGCCGACCTCGCCCTGCAAGCGCAAAACCCGGACAAACTCGAACAACTCTGCGACACCTACGAACTGAACAGCATCAAGGCGCGCCACCTCGGTCAGCCCGTCGCCGACGCCGCGCCCGCCCCGGTGGCACGCGACTACCACATCGTCACCGACACCGCCGCGCGCGACGCCCTCATTGCCCGCCTGGCCAGCGCCGAGCGCTTTGCCTTCGACACCGAAACCGATGCCCTCGATTACATGCAGGCAAAACTCGTGGGCATCAGCGTCGCCCTCGAACCCGGCGAAGCCTATTATTTGCCGCTCGCGCACCAACTCGCCCCCAACCTCCCCTTCGACGACACGCTGCAAGCGCTGAAACCCCTCCTCGAAAACGAACGCCTCAACAAAACCGGGCAACACCTCAAATACGACCGCCACATCCTCGCGCGCTACGGCATTGCGCTACGCGGCGAATGCGACGACACCATGCTCATGTCCTACTGCCACAACGCCACCGCCACCCGCCACAACATGGACGACCTCGCCGACCACTACCTCAACATCCAGACCACCACCTTCGAAGACATCGCCGGCAAAGGCGCAAAACAACTCACCTTCGACCAAATCCCCCTCGACACCGCCGGCCACTACGCCTGCGAAGACGCCGACATCACCCTGCGCCTCTACCACTTCCTCGCGGGCAAACTCGCATCCGAACCGCGCCTCGAAGCGCTTTACCGCGACCTCGAACGGCCGCTGTCGCAAGTGCTCTACCGCATGGAAGCCAGAGGTGTCGCCATCGACGCCGCACTGCTCAAAGCGCAATCGCAGGAAATCGCGCAAACCCTCGCAAACCTTGAAAAACAGGCGCACGACATGGTCGGCGACACCTTCAACCTCGCCTCGCCCAAACAACTCCAGGAAATCCTCTTCGAGCGCCTGCAACTCCCCGTGGTGCGCAAAACCCCCAAAGGCCAACCCAGCACCAACGAAGACGCCCTGCAAGAACTCGTCGACCTCCACAACGCCGAACTGCCGCGCCTCATCCTCGAACACCGAAGCCTCGCCAAACTCAAATCCACCTACACCGACCGCCTCCCCGAACTCATCGACGCCCGCACCGGCCGCATCCACACCAGCTACCACCAAGCCGTCACCAGCACCGGCCGCCTCTCCTCCTCCGACCCCAATTTGCAAAACATCCCCATCCGCACCGCCGAAGGGCGGCGCATCCGCCAAGCCTTCATCGCCGCGCCCGGCAAAGTACTGCTCGCCGCCGACTACTCGCAAATCGAGCTGCGCATCATGGCGCATCTGTCCGGCGACCCCGGCCTCATCCGCGCCTTCGCCGAAGGACAAGACATCCACCGCGCCACCGCCTCGGAAATCTTCAACGTCCCGCTTGAGCAAGTCAGCCGCGAACAACGCCGCGACGCCAAAGCCATCAACTTCGGCCTCATCTACGGCATGAGCGCCTTCGGCCTCTCGCGGCAACTCGGCATCCCGCGCGGACAAGCCGCCGACTACATCGACACCTACTTCGCGCGCTACCCCAAAGTCCACGCCTACATGGAAAGCGCCAGACAAACCGCGCGCCGCCAGGGCTATGTGGAAACCCTCCTTGGCCGCCGCCTCTATCTGCCCGATATCGGCAGCAAAAACATGCAGCGCCGCCAGGCCGCGGAAAGACTTGCCATCAACGCCCCCATGCAAGGCAGCGCCGCCGACATCATCAAACGCGCCATGCTCGACATCGAGCGCGCCCACGGCAACGACCCCGCCTGCCAACTCATCATGCAAGTCCACGACGAACTCGTCTTTGAAATCGACGCCACGCGCCTCGACCACTACCGCGAAGACATCATCAAACGCATGGAAAACGCCTTCGCCCTCGCCGTCCCCCTCATCGTCGACGCCGGCAGCGGACAAAACTGGGATGAAGCGCATTAAATGAAACGCCCTCCCCCACTTGCGGGGGTGGGGGAATCGCGCAGCGATTTGTAGGCTGGGCTTCAGCCCACCGTCGCGCATCCTGCGTGGTTATTTGGTAAATTCTCTCACCATGAAGCGCTTATCGTGCAAAATTTTCTCGCGATAAGCGCTTCATGGTGGTAAAAAATCACTATTTTTTCGGTTTTTGTGAAATATTGCCTTTTGCTTCCTGTTCGGCGAGTTTGTCCACCTGTTTGGCGAGGCGGTTGATTTTGTAGATGGAGACGTAGTTCATGTCGAGGTTGCGTCCCAGTTGTTCCAGCACCGGTTGCAGCCCCGCTTCCAGCCGGCTGACCATTTCCGAGAAACGCGCGAGCCATGCGTCTTCCTGCGGCGCGGCGATGTTGACCGTGGGCTTGATCGCCTGTACGCCTTCCGCCAGTTGCCGTATCGCGGCGAGGTTTTCCTGCTGCATGTGCAGTTCTTTGGGGGCGATGGCGGCGATGCTTGCGGTAAGGCGGCGGATGGCGTCAAGCGTTTGCTGCTGCGCCGCGCTTTGCGCCGGTGCCAAGGTGGCGAGCGTTTGATCCATTTGCGCGAAGGTTTGTTGCAGGGTGTCGTGCAAACCTTTTAATTGGATGACGATTTTTTCCTGGGCGCTGTCGCTGCCGCCGAGCGCCTGCAGGCGGCGGAAGGCGGTTTTGATGTCGTCCCAGCGCGTTTTTTCTTCGTCGCTCAAGGTGCCGCGCAGTTCGCCGAATTTGAGGAGGTTGGCTTCGCCGCCGTCTTTCAGGAGCTGCGCTTCGCCCTGGTAGTGGTCGATGATGAGCTGTTCCAGTTCGGCGTCGTTCATGACGGCGGAGATTTTTTCGCTCATTTTGTTCATGTTGCGGTAGCTGCCTTGCAGGCGGAAGGGCGGCTCGCTGCGGTAGCGGTCTTCCTGTGCGGCGGAGGCGATGTAGGCGCGGTTGACGGCAAGCACCACATCGCGCACGCGCATCATGCGCGCAAGGACGGCGGCGATTTCCCCGCTTTCCGCGCCGCTGTAGGGGTGGACAAAATCGCTGGCAGCGACGGTTTCCCCCTGCGCCAGGCGGATGAAGCGGCGGATGTCTTCAGGGTCGCGCAGCGCGAGCGGCGCGAGTACCGGGTTCGAGGTGAGCGCGTTTTCCAGATAGCTTTGTGCAAACGCTTCGCCGCTGTCGCCGATGATGTCGCCGAGGTTGTAGATGTCGGCGCGGTTGGCAAGCATGTCGGGGACGTTGAAGGCTTCGCCGCTTTCGGTGTAGGGGTTGCCCGCCATGACCACGGCGAATTTGCGCCCGCGCAGGTCGTAGGTTTTCGCTTCGCCACGCCACACGCCGTCCATGCGCCGCGTGGCGTCGCAGAGCGGGATGAATTTCTGCAGGAAGGCGGGATGGGTGTGCTGGATGTCGTCGATATAGAGCATGACGTTGTCGCCCATTTCCAGCGCGAGGTTCAGGCGCTCCAGTTCGGCGCGCGCGGCGGCATCCGGCGCTTGCGCCGGGTCGATGCCGGTGACCGCATGGCCGAGGGAGGGGCCGTTGATTTTGATGAAGACGAGACCGAGGCGGTTGGCGACATATTCCATCAGCGTGGTTTTGCCGTAGCCGGGCGGGGAGATCATCAGCAGCAAGCCCATGAGGTCGCTGCGCTTGCCCTCGCCCGCCGCGCCCATCTGCTTGGCGAGGTTGGCGCCGATCAGCGGCAGATAATGTTCGTGAATGAGGCGGTTGCGCACGAAACTCGTGAGCGGTCTCGCGACGAGGTTGTCAAGATCGAGCGCCTGCCGTTCTGCGGCCGCCACTTGCTGGCGCAGGGCGTGGTAGCGCGCGACTGCCGGAATGACGACCTCGCGGTGATGCCGGCTGCGCGCGAGGAAATCGTCGACGCTGCCCGCCAGCGCTTGCCCGTCGAGGCGCGGATGGCTGCCAAGCAGCCCTTCCACGCGGTAATCAAGGTCGGCGGCGCTGTCCTGATGCACAAGCTCGCCCTCAAGCGCCAGCACGGCGGCGGCTTCGTCGAGAAAGGCGCTGTCTGCTTCATGCACGCTCGCGAGCCAATGGCGCGCGAGGCGGTAACGCGCAAGCCTTTCCAGGGTGGCGAGGTTCGCCTGCCCTGCGCGCCAGTCGGCATCGCCCAGCGCCTGTTGCAGGCGCTCAAGCGCCGCGCGCGCGGCACGGCTCACCACAAACGCGGGCTGCGCCGCCGCACATTCGGCGACGAGATAGGCGGCGGCCACGTCGGCTGCGGCGCTGTCGAGGCGTGCGCCCTCGGCAAAGGCACGCAGCGCGGGCGCGAGTTCGGCCACGAGGGCATCGCTGGCGGCGCTGTGGGCAAAGCGCGCTGCCATCTGCGCCGCTGCCTGCGCTTCGACGGCCAGCGCGGGATGATCCGCTGCGTGTTCTGCCCAGTAAAGCTGGGCAAGGGCGCGCGCGTTCGGCGGGTAGCGCAGGCTGCCCGCGTGTTGCCAAAGGGGAAAGACGGCTTGCAGGATGCGCGCGGCGTCGTGGTCGTGAATGCCTTTTTCATAGCCTTCCTGATAGCGCGGCGCGGCAAAGGCGGCTGCCAGCGCCTGCAAGTCGGGCAGGCTTTGCACCGCCTGCCCCAGCGCTTCGAGGGTCAGGCCCTGTTCGCGGCGCACGGCGGCGCGCAGCATTTCGGCCGCGAGATATTCGCTGCGGTAGAGCGCGGCGCTTTCGGAGAGGACGCTGATGTCCCAGTAGTCGCGCAGGGCGTCGAGTTCGGGGTGTTCGATGGGCTGGAAATATTGGGTACCGGCGAGGTGGGCGCAGAGTTTGCCCTCGCGCGGCAGGAGGACGAGGTCGAGCGCTGTGCTGTTGACGGAAAAGCGGTATTGGCCGAAGCGGATGAGATGTTCGCCGTCAAAGAGTTCGCTTTTGTCGCGCAAGGTGCGGATAGCCTGGTCGCGGATGGCCTTGAAGCGGGCGTCGAGGTCGTCGGCGCGCACGGTGTCGCCCTGTTCGCGCAGGGTTTTGCCGAGTTGGGCGATTTTCTGCACCAGTGCATCGCTGGCAAGCCAGGTGTTGAAGGCGGCGACGTCGCTGAAGGTCTGGGCGCGGCGCGCGAGGTTGTCGAGGATGCGCGAGCCGGCGTCGGCGAGTTGCTGCCCCTTGCGTTCGCGCGCTTCGAGCAGTTGCTGCTTGCGTTCGGTGAGCGCGCTGTGCAGGTCGTCGCGCTTGTCGGCGAGGTCGGCAAGGAAGCGTTCGTCGTCAGCAAAGCGGCTTTCCAGATTTTCCAGTTGCACGAGGAGACGCGCGAGCGCATCGTCGCAGTCCTCCGGGGTTTGCACGTCGGCGAGCGCATTGCCGAGGCTTTGCGTGAGCAGCTTCATTTGCGCGGCGAATTGCGCGGCGGCTTCTTCGCTGCCGAGGCCTTGCCCCTTGTGGCGCGCGCGGGCGCGCTCCTGGTTGAGGCGGGCGTAGACGGCGGAGATGTCGTCAATGATGCGGGTGCGCAGGGTGGCGTCTTCAATCTCCAGCGTGTTCATCAGCGCCGAGAGTTCATCCAGCCCGGCGGCGCTGTGCTGGATGTCGGCGAGGATGGCGTCGAGATCGCTGCGTTTGGCGGCGGCATCGATTTGCGCCGCCAGTTGCGCCAGCGCGTCGTGGTAGGCGGCAAAGGCGTTGGCGTCGCGCAAGAAGGCGACGGTGCGCTCGCCGGTCTGCGCCTGCAGGGCGTCGAGCGCCTGTTGCAGTTCGCCAAGCGCTGCCGTATCCATGCCGCGCCGTTCGCCGAGCATGACGAGCTGCCCGCGCGCTTCACCGATGCGGGCGAGCGCCTGGGCGTGTTCGCCCACGGTTGCCCATTGCCCGTGTTGCAGGTCGCGCTGCAACTGGCGCTGCGCCTCGCGCGCCTGTTCGAGCGCGTGGGCGGCGTCGCGGCGGATGGCTTCGGCTTTTTCAAATTCGTCGATGACGTTGTCGGCGGTGGCGTCCATGTCGCGCAGCAGGGCGGCAAAGGGCGCAAGCGTTGCTTCGGCGGCGAGGCTGGCGTCATCAAGCCAGTAGTAGTCGTCAAAGAGTTTTTGTATCTGTTTTTGCAGGCGTTCGTAGACGGCCTGGCTGGCCTGCTGTTCGCCGATGAGGCGGGCGACGCTGTAGAGGTCGGAGATGCCGCGCACCAGATCGGGGTTGCCGATGCGCGAGAAGGGGGCGTCGTCCTGCGGCTGGTTGGCGGCGTGTTCGTCGCTGCAATAGGGCGTTTGCCAGATTTGCATGGGATGCACCCGCGTCGGCTCGCCTTCGGCGCTGAAGATGGTGAGCGCGCCGGAAGGCGAGAGCGCATAGCCGTGGCCATACACCGGATTTTGCAGGCTTTTGCTGATGAGGTTGTAGGAGTAGAGGGCAAATTCGCCGCGCGCCGGGGCGTAGAAGACGAAGAGCATGTCTTCGCCGTTGGGGGCGCGGATTTTGCGCTTGAAGGTCATGCCCTGCGGTTCGTCGTAGTTTTTGATCTCGCCACTTGCAAGGGCATAACCGCCGGGGTAGAGGATGCCGTGGCCTTCCGGGAGCTGCACGCAGGAGTCGCCGAGGCTGTCTTCGCGCGTGAGCGCTTGGGTGAGGCGGTTGAAAATGTAGTGGCGCGGCGCTTCGCGGTAGGGGGTGAGGCGCAGGAGCAGCAGGCCGTCGACATCCGCCCATGCGGCGTCGAGATCGGCGAGCGATTGGGTGCGGTCGGCAAGCGTTTCCGCAAGCAGGGTTTGCCCGCCTTGGGTGTTGTCTTCCATGCGCAGGGTGAGGGTGCCGTCGCGTGTGGCGACAAACAGGGTGTCGGCGATGTTGAGGTGGCTGCCGTCTTCGCTCAGGCGCTCGCGCCCGGCGCTATGCCACAGGAAATCATAGGGTTCGGGGAGCGCGATGTCGCGTTCGCCACGGTTGTCGATGTAATCCGGCGTGCCGTCGGGGCGCAATTGCCAGCGGAAGACGCGGCGGTCTTCGGCGCGTTCGCCGATCTGGAAGGCGGCCAGAAGTTTGCCGTCGCGCACGGTGAGTTCGGTGAGCCGGGTGTGCTTGTAATAGCGGTAGAGTTCGTCGAAATCGCTGGTGAAGCGGCTGTCTTGCAGGAAGCTGCCCGCGAGCGGCACTTCGCGGATGGTGGTTTGCCCGTCCGCCACCTCCAGCGCAAACAGGGCGAAGACGTCTGCCACATGCGTTTCCGGCTTGAGTCCCATGAAAACGTTGTAGCCGAAGAGGAGTGTGTCGCCGAGCTGCACCATGTCGCGGGCGATGCAATTGTGTTCGGTGCGCACGCGGATGCGGGCGACGACGCGCATCTCGGTGCTGCCGAAATGCGCGGTACGCGCCTCGTTCAAGGCACGGGTCAGGGTCTGCAAGCGCGCGCCCTGTTCCTCCAGACGCTTGCGGATGATGGCGTAGGCGCTGCCTTCGGCCACCGCCTGATTGACCAGGGTTTCGCTGTGCAGATCGGTCATTTTTTCATCCTTTGCTTAAATATAGTATGTTTTTACCATCGTGAAGCGCTTGTGGTGGTAAAAAATCACTATAAATGGTTATTTTTTTGCATCACTTTCCAGCGGTATGCCGCGTTCGCTAAGCCATTGTCTGACTTTGTCGCGGCGGCGTTTCCCCTCGCCTTTCATTTCGCGGGTGCTGTAGAGATAGTTGAACTGGAAGGTGTAACCCATATCGCTTCTCGCCTGCGGGTCCACGCCTTTTTCGAGAAAATACATCACCCAGTCGCGGTGCGGATTGCCGCCGACGATGGCCTTGAACAGCACGGTCTTGCCGTATTTGTCGCGGGCGTGGATGTCCGCGCCTGCCGCGAGCAGCATGTCGACCATCTCGATCTGGACGAACGGCTTTTTCGTCAGCCCCAGCGCGCTGTGCAGCGGGGTTTCCCCCAGGGTATTGCGCGTGTTCACGTCCACGCCACGCCGCAACAGTTCTTCGAGATAGCGCGCTCGAAGCGCGGGCGGCAACACGGCGCAGTGTATCCCGGGATCACGCACGCCGCGCTCGCCATAGCCGGCATCGGCACCGGCATCGAGCAGGGCGACAAACGCGCGGAAATTGTCCGCGGCGATGCTGCGGCACAAGAGACGCGCATAAAGTGCCTGATCCGGCGGCGTGCCCGCGAGCGTCTGCAACGCTGCCACATCGCCCGCCTTCGCCGCACGCGACATCTCGTGCAGTTTTTCCGCCTGCGCATCGTCCGTGGCGTGGGCGAGGTTCAGCGCGCAGAGCAGGGATAACCACAGGGCTTTGCCGGTTTTTGTATATTTTTTCATATTTATCCTTGAAATAGTGGTTTTTTTACCATCATTAAGCGCTTATGGTGAGAAATTTTCTCGCGCAAAGCGCTTATACATGAGAAATTTTCTCACCAAAAAAAGAACGGTACATATACCTGGTTCATTCTATCCCGCCGCGATGACCCAAGCGCTTGCGTACTGCAACAATTTACTGTCGGCGGTCATCAAATACATCTTTTCCGTTTCCGCTTGCGCCAGCAGCAGGCGGTCAAAAGGATCGCGATGAATGGATGGCAATTGCGCAAGATGAAAAATATGCTCGCATGCAATGGGCAGCAAATGGATTCCCGCCTCCTGCATCTGGAATACCATCTGCCGAGGGTCAATCTGGAAATCCGTTTTCTGCAACGATGCCTTGATCGCAATTTCCCAAATACTCGCCACGCTCACATAAAAATCCTGATCTGCGTTTTCAAGCAAGGCCAGGCTTTTCCGGGAAAATTTTTCTTTCTGATCCAGCGCAATCCATAAAAGGACATGGGTATCAAAGAGAATCTTCATCATCCTCTCCGGCAAACATGGCCGCGATCGTCTCCGCTTCCATGTCATCAAAATCATCCGGCACGGTGATTTGCCCTTGCATAAAGCCCCAAATCGGTTTGCGGTTTTTTTCCGCAAGCGGCGCGATCTGCACCAAAGATTTGCCATCTTCGGCAATCACGATTGGTTTGCCCGAACGGCTGACTTTCTGCACCAATTGCACGAGCTGTTTTTCTGCATCGTGCAAATCAATGGTCGTGATATCCATGGCTTATCCCCCACTGTTTTGTTCGTCATGCCGCTCCGGCAGCGCGTCCCTGCCCAGCAATTGCTGGATGACGCTGCTGGCGATGTCGCTTTTGCCGATGAGGCCGTCGATGGATTTGCCGAGCGAGAGTGATTTGGCGAAGGTGTCGAAGAAGTGCTGTTCGCCGCCGACGATGTCGATTTTCGCTTTTTCGAGTGCTATCGCGAGGATGCGCGCGTTTTCCTGGGCGATTTCCTGTCCGGCGGCGATGGCGGCGAGGCTTTCTTTCAGCGCGTTGTCGAGGCGCATGCGGTATTCCTCGTGCGCGCGGGATTCCGCGCTCATGGTGTCCATCGCGCCGAATTTTTCTGTCAAACCATCGGCTTCGGCGCGGAATTGTTCACGGGTGATCTCGGCTTGTGCCATGCCGATGTCGCGCTCGGCCTGCGCCTGTGCTTCGCCTTTGGCGCGGATGATGTTCGCTTCCGCCATGCCCTGTTTTTCGCTGGCAATGGCTTGCGCTTCCTGGACGCGGGCGGCGGCGAGGCCAAAGGCGGCCTGTTCGGCCTGGGTGCCTTCGGCGAGTTTTTTCTTGGCGTCGGCGTCTTTGGCGGCGGCGTCGAGGCGCGCCTGGGCGATGGTGGTGATTTCCACCGCGCGGTGTTTGGCGCTTTGTTCTTCGGCTTCGGCGGCTTTGATGGCGCGGACTTTTTCTTCTTCGGCGCGCGCTTCGGCTTCGAGGATGCGCACTTGTTTGGCGCGGTCGGCTTCCGCCACTTCGCGCACTTCCTTGATGCGTTCTTCTTCGATGGCGACGGTTTTGTCGACGCTGATGCGCTCGCGGATGACGTTGGCGATTTCCTGTTTCTGCACTTCCACGGCTTTTTCCGCTTCGATGCGGTGCAGTTCCACTTCGCGTTCGCGCGAGACGATTTCCAGCGCCCTTGCGCGGTTGACTTTTTCGATTTCCACGGCGACGGCGCGTTCGCGGTTTTGCGCGGCGACGTCTACTTCGCGCTGCTGGTTTTCGCGCATGACGGCGAGTTCCTGCTCGGCGAGGATGTGCGCCATTTCCCCTTTTTTGCGTTCTTCTTCCTGCACTTTGCGTGCTTCGGCTTCTTCGCGGGCGCGGATGCTCGCGATTTCGCGCTGCTGTTTGGCTTCGGCGTCGGCTTGCTGGCGTTCGAGTTCGAGCATGGCTTCGCGCGTTTCCACGTTTTTCTTGGTGATGGCGAGTTCTTCATCGCGGGCGAGCATATTGGTGCGGATGTTTTGCTGCGCGGTGAGTTCGGTGATTTTGCGGATGCCTTCGGCGTCGAGGATGTTGTTGGGGTCGAGCGAGCTTTTCGGCGTTTGTTCGAGGTAGTCGATGGCGACGTCTTCCAAGATGTAGCCGTTCAGATCATTGCCGATGACGCGGATGATTTTGTCGCGGAAATCCTGCCGGTTTTCAAAGAGTTTGACGAATTCAATCTGTTTGCCCACGGTTTTCAGCGCTTCGGAGAATTTGGCGTTGAAGAGGTCGTTGACGGCGTCTTTGTCGGAGGCGCGCCCCGCGCCCACGGATTTGGCGACTTTCAGCACATCTTCGGCGGTTTCGTTGACGCGCAGATAGAAGGCGACGGTAATATCGGCGCGCATATTGTCGGCGCAGATGAGGCCGTCCTTGCCGCGCCGGTCGATTTCCATGGTAATCAATGAGATATTCATCAATTCCTTGCGGTAGATCACCGGGTAGACAAATGCGCCGGTGAAATGCACCTTGGGCGTGCGGCTGAGATCATTGACGATCAGGGCGGTGCCCTGATTGACTTTGTAATAGAAGGCCTTGAACAGCAGCGCCACGCAAATCAGCACTGCCAGCACAATCGCCGCGCCGGTCGCGACCGGTAATATCATTTCCATCATCGTGTTACTCCTTTGCAAAAAATTCCTGTTCTGCCATCACATAATACACATGATCCTGGGCATCGAATTCGAGCAGCACCACACGCGTCCCGGCATCGAGCGGCGTGCGGCTGCGCACCTGGACAATCAGCCCCGCGCCGCCGTCGTCAAGCGTCGCCTCGCCGAAATGCTCGTCGACGGCAGAGGTGCGCACCACTGCCGTTTTCCCGACAAAACCCTGCGCCCGCGTTTCCTTTTGCACAAAGAGCGGCCGCAGCGGCAGCAGCGCCTTGCCCGCGAGCCACGCGGCGGCGTAAAACGCGAGCGGCAACAGGGCGATGCCCACGGGATAACGCAGCCATGGCCACGGCAACAGCGGCGTGAGGAAAAACATCGCGTAATAGCACAGCCACCAGGCAAAGAGCGCCACCACGGTCAGGGTCAGCGTGATCGGATAGCCGATCAGGCGGAAGCGCCAGAGGAGTGCTGCGGGCAGCCCGCCGCTTTCGGCAAAGTTGCCGTCGCCGCCGTCAAGGCCATCGAGCAGACTGTCGGCATCGATGAGACCCAAAAGCGACACCAGCCAGAAGAGTACGGCGAGCATCAGCAAAAATGTCGGCACCGCCGTGGGGAAGGTAAACGCCGTGTAGAAAAAGGTTTCCATGGTTGTTCCTTTGCCAGTCTCAATTGAAGGAGAAGTACAGCTATTGGCATTGATGTTTCGTTTTGCCTCAATCCACTCCTTCCCCTGCTTACGGGGAAAGGTTGGGATGGGGGTGTCAAACGCATAGCATTCTTTTGAGGCAATAAAGTGGAAAACCTCGTTTCCCCCTACCCTGTCCCTCCCCCGCAAGCAGGGGAGGATAATAGCCTTTCATCTTATAGGGTTATCACGACAACACCGACGAAGTCATACTATCACTCAAAATAATCATTTTTTACCCTCACAAAGCGCTTGGTGTGCAAAAATTTCTCATTTTTTTGCCTTCAATCGTTCCAATATCGCTTGCGTATCGGTATTGCCCTTGCCACCAATCCCGGCATCGCGCAATTTTGCCTCCAGCGCCGCATCGCTGCCGGCGCGCGCCAATTCCCCCGAAACCTCGAGACGCATCGCGTCTTCCATCTGCCGTTCCCTAATGCGCGCCAGCGATTCCATCGCATTGTGCATCTTCGATTGCGACGAACCGAAGCGCTCCGCCACCGCCGCCTGCGCCTTTTGCACATGCGCCGTGGCCTTCACCGTATCGGCCTGTTGACGGATGCGGCGCAAATGCTGCTCGCTCTCCTGAATCGTGGCCTGCAAAGCACGGACGGCGTGGCGGTATTGCCCAGCAAGCGCGTCATGCTCGCCCTTTTCCGCCTCCAGCGCGGCAATGCGTGCCGCCACTTCGTGCGCCAGCGTTTCCTCGTCCTTGTCGAGCGCCTGCAAGGCATAGCCCTCATATTCCATGATTTTTTCCGCAACCTGCCCTGCGCGCCCCTCGGCAAGCTTCTGCTGCGCCATCACTTCCACCAGGCTGTCCTTCGCACGCTGCACTTCCGCAGTGGCCTCGCGGATTTCCTGCTCGAGAATGCGCAGCGCCTGGCTATCCATCAGCGCCTCGCCCGTTTCGTGTACCCCACCGCGCAACGCGGTCATCAATTTTCCCCACATGGTCATGCCTCTTCTCCCGTGTGCAAAAAGTCGCGGTACGCCGCCGCCGCCTCGATGACGTTTGCCGCCAGCGTTTCAATCTCCACCAGAATATCGGCAAGCGATGACGCTGCCAACAGCGCACCGAACATGCCGTAATATGCCTCGCCGTCCGCCGTCTGCTCCAGACTGATGGTGGACAGCGGAAAATACTTGTGCGTGGCGAGTACCGCCTCGTGAAACGCGGCGCTGTCGCGCACCAAAGACGCCTGCCACAACACCGCTTCCACCACGATCTGCGCCCCGGACAGCCCGAGATACACGGGCAAATCGCCGTAATCATGCAGCACTACGAGCAACGAAGGATGCAGGCCGTCAATCAGCTCCAGCGTCGCGCGTCCGTCAGTGAAAAAAGGCTCGGCGGCCAGCGCCTGATAAAGCGCTTCAGTATGCCAACTGTCTTTGCGGATATCCATCAGCGTTGCTCCCGTAGTGCCTGCGGCGGGATGCCGCAGGCGTTCTTCAATCTCGCCCAGAAGCTTTTCATGCTCGGGACGAATCCAGACCTCCCGCTTCTTCAAGCCCTGTTCGCGCAAACGCTGGCGAAAGGCGCGCTGATAGTCGGCGGAAGTTTTAGCGGCAGATGCCTTGGCGGCGGTTTTTCCAGAAGTCTTTTTGTTCATGGGCGCTACTGTAGATTTGTTACATGTAAAATGCAAGAGCATTACATGTGATATGGGGAAATTTTTTTATGGCTGTTTTGCCAATGGGTTGAGCAAGGATAAGCATGGTAGGGTGGGCTTCAGCCCACCATGACAATTCGCACCGCACGTTTTCCGTGGCACATTTTCCGTAGGCTGGGTTAGGCGCAGCCGTAACCCAGCGCGATTTGACCATTTCTGCTGGGTTACGTTGCTGCGCAACTAACCCAGCCTACGGCTTCTATTGCCGTCACATGTTGGAGTTCATTGCAAGGAGCTTCGACAAGTGGTTATTGAGCCTGTCGAAATGCAGCGACCTTGCAATGGTTATCGAGCCTGTCGAGATGCACCACCAACCTACGAAAGGTGGGTTGACGCCCATCCTTCGGTCATGATGAGAAATTTTCTCATCACTAAGCGCTTATAATGAGAAAATTTCTCACGGTAAGCGCTTCATGATGGTAAAAAATCACTATTTTTGTATATTTCCTGCAATAACGCTTGCAGGGGATGGGCGAGGGTTTGCCCGTCCACGCGTTTTGCCTGGCTGCGGCAGGAGTAGCCGGTGGCGAGGAGGCGCTCGCCGTGTTCGCCGACGGGCGTTTGCCACGATTGCGCGTAGAGGGTTTTCGAGAGGCCGAGGTGTTCGGCTTCGTGGCCGTAGGTGCCGGACATGCCGCAGCAGCCGCTGGCGATTTCATGCAGTTCCAGCCCGAAGTGGGCGAAGATGCGTTGCCAGGCTTTCGCGCTGCCGTTCATTTGCGTTTTTTCCATGCAGTGCGCGGCAAGGTAGTACGGCGCGGTGTTGCTTGTGGGGCGGGGCGGTTGTTTTGCCAGCCATTGCGCGAGCCATTCCTGGGGCAGGAGGATGTGCCAGTCGTCGCGGTCGCTTTTCGCGTGGCCGTAGTCTTTGCGGTATTCGTCGCGGTATATCAATGTGATGGCGGGGTCGAGGCCGACCAGCGCGATGCCGCTTTGTGCGTATTCGGCGAAGCGCGCGCGGTTGCGTTCGGCGGTTTTGGCGAAGCGTTTGAGGAAGCCGTGGACGTGCAATGGTTTGCCGCTGGGAACGTAGGGGAGGACGCAGACGTTGACGCCGAGCGCTTGCAGGAGGAGGAGCCAGTCGCGCCACACGGCGGTGTCGAAGTGGCGGGTGAAGGCGTCCTGCACGAGGATGATGCTGTTTTCCTTTTCGATGTCAACGAGTTGTGCCGGGCTTGTCAGGAGGTTGACGGCGGGGAGTTCGACGTTGCGGGCGAAGAGCGGGGCGTCGACGAGTCCGAGGAGGCGGCGGTGCAGGGCGCGCATGGGGCGGCTGCCCTGGATGGCGTTGTAGAGCGGCGCGGCGAAGGCGAGGCGCGGCAGGAGGTGTTCGAGGTTGGCGATGACATGGTCGCGCAAGGGGCGGCGGTAGCGGTGGTGGTGGCGTTCGAGGAAACGCGCCTTGCTGTCGGGGATGTCGACTTTCACCGGGCATTGGCCGCTGCATGATTTGCAGGAGAGGCAGCCGTGCAGCGCCTCATAGACTTCCAAATCAAGGCCTTGCGCCTTGCCTTTCCAGAGTCGCGGCGCGGGCGGGGGTTGCATCAGCCATTCTTTGATCAGCGTCGCGCGGCCTTTGGGCGAGTGGCGGCGGTCGCGGGTGGCTTTCCACGAGGGACACATGGGATCAAGAAAATCGTAGTTGAAACAGGCACCGTTGCCGTTGCAGTGCATGGCGGCACCGAAGGCTTGCCAGTCTTGGGCGGCGATGGCGCGGTCGCGGCTGCCGCGCAAATGGACGTCGGTGAGGCCGGTCAAAGCGCTGGCGTCGGGGGTGGCAATTTTCCCCGGATTCAACTGGTTGTGCGGGTCGAAGAGCGCTTTGACCTGTTGCGCGAGCGGGTAGGCGTCGCCGAAAAAATCGGGGGCGTAGGCGGATCTGAGTCCCTTGCCGTGTTCGCCCCAAAGCACGCCGCCGTAGCGCCGCGTCAGCGCCGCGACTTCGTCGCTGATGTCTTTGACTTTTTCCGCGCTTTGCGGGTCTTTCATGTCCAGCGTCGGGCGCACATGCAAGACGCCCGCGTCGACATGGCCGAACATGCCGTAGGCAAGCCCGCGCCGGTCGAGAATGGCGCGAAATTCCGCAATAAATTCCGGGAGATGTTCCGGCGGTACGGCGGTGTCTTCCACAAAGGGCTGCGGCCGCGCTTCGCCCTGCACGTTGCCCAAAAGCCCCACGGCGCGCTTGCGCATGTTGTACACCGCGTTGATGGCTTGTGCGCCATGCGCTTCGGTCATCGACAGCCGGGCAACACTTTGATCATTTTTCAGATGTTCGCGAAAAGCAGCGAGAATATCTTGCAGCGCGGCTTCGCTCTCGGCATTGAATTCAACGAGGTTGATGCCCGCGACTTCCGCCGGGAAATAGTCGGCGACGCTTTGCCAGACGATGTCGTTTTGCGCGAGCGCGAGTACCGTGGCATCCACGGTTTCGATGGAGAGCGGCTTGCGCGCCATCAGGGTGCGCGCGTCAGAGAGCGCCGCCATGAAATCGGCGTAGCCGATATTGACCAGCGCGCGATGCTTGGGAATGGGCAGGAGATTGAGCGTCGCCTGGGTGACGATGCCGAGCGAGCCTTCCGCGCCGCAAAGGACACTGTTGATATTGAAGGTATTCTCATCGAGCAAATGGGGCAGATCGTAGCCGGTGAGCGAGCGGTTGAGCGGCGGGAAGGCGTTGGCGATGACTTCGCGATGCTCATCGGCGAGGCGATAAAGCGCGTGATAGAACGCTTGTTGCGCCGGGGGTTTGTCGCGGATTTTTTCCTGCCAATCGTGGCGGGCAAGCGCTTCGGAAACCAGCGTCTCGCCGCCTGCGAGCACCGTGTGCAGGGCGAGGACATGATGCCGCGTTTTGCCGTAGGTGCAGCTCCCCTGGCCGCTGGCGTCGGTGTTGATCATGCCGCCGATGGTGGCGCGGTTCGAGGTGGACAGCTCGGGCGCGAAAAAGAGGCCGTGCGCCTTGAGTGCGGCGTTCAGCTGATCCTTGACCACGCCCGCCTCTACCGTGGCGGTGCGCTTTTCCGGGTCGATGGCGACAATGCGGTGCATGTAACGCGACAGATCGACGACGATGCCGTCGGTGAGCGATTGGCCATTCGTTCCCGTACCGCCGCCGCGCGCGGCGATATGCACGCCGCGAAAATCGTCTTCGCCGAGCAGGGTCATCAGCAACACCACATCCGCATGATCGCGCGGGAAAACGGCGGCCTGCGGCAGGCGGAAATAAATCGAATTGTCGGTGGCATAGACCGCGCGTTCGCCGGGGGTGGCGGCAATATCGCCACGAAAACCGCGCGCGGCAAGCGCGTCGAGAAATTTGGTGATCAGGGGGGAGATCGGGGAGGACATGGCGCAATGACGAGGGAAAAGAGGCGGCATTGTAGCGCGAAGCGCCCTTGCCGTGCCGCTCAGGAAAGCATTGCTTTACGGGATGAAAAATAAACGTTTTTTACCGCGACAAGCGCTTGCCCGTGGTAAAAAACCACTATTTTTTTATAAAAATCGAGAAAAACGGATTATTCAGGAAAACCAATTTGCAAACATGAGGTTACATAAGCGCAAGGTAAACGTTATGTCATGAGCCATTGGCGGCGGAATTGGCTAGAGTGTTCCCGCGTGATGGCAAGGCCAGCACGTTTTGTATTTCGACAAAGGAGTCCATCATGTTGAACAAAAAGCATCTTCTCGCGGTAGCCGTGGCCATCGCGGCGGTCGGCGCTTCTCACGCGCAAATCAATGCCTCGCAGGCTGCCAATGCCGCCAAGGCGCATGTTGCCGGCCGCGTTGCCGATGTGGATTACTACGCCAAGCGCGGCCAGTATGAGGTGGATGTGATTGCTGCCGATGGCCGCCGCCATGAAGTGCGCATCGATGCGCGCAGCGGCCGCGTGATCGACAGCCGTCTGGATCGCGATGATGATGATGACGACCGCCGCGCCGCGCCCGGCCAGCCGCGCCGTGATCATGATGATGACCGCGACGATGATCGCGTTGACGATCGTGACGATGATCGCGATGATCGCGATAACGACCGCGACGACAA
>JAUNKJ010000192.1 GCA_030532785.1 Cardiobacteriaceae bacterium | reverse complement strand
CTACGAATGCCGGGATCAAAACCCGGTGCCTTAACCACTTGGCGACACCCCATTTTAGAGATGCTGGCAGTGACCTGCCCTGCGAGAAGTTGCGCATTATACGAATCGGCAAGGCGATGGCAAGTTTTTTTTCTGTGCCGCGCGCAAGGGGCAAATATTTTTTCAATCATAAAAGGTTTACAGATTTGTTTTTATAAAAATATTGAGGATAACGGCAAAAGGGTTTACGATTTGTTGGGAATCAATCCTATTGCGATTTGTGCCGCTATTGGGCCATGGCATCGGATTGTGTCGTCAAACCATTGTTTTTAAGGAGTGGATATGAAGATGAAATCACTGGCGCTGGCCGTTGTCGCCGCGTTTGCCGCCCATGCCCAGGCAGCGGCGGATTTGTCGAAGGAAACGGCGGCCTACAAGGCTTTCGTGGTCGAGCAGATCGATATGCTTTTGGCGGATACAGAAAAATTCGCCGACTATCTGCAAAAGGGCGATGTGGACAATGCGAAGAAGCTCTATCCGCTGGCGCGCATGTATTTCGAGCGTTCCGAGCCGATTGCCGAGAGTTTTGGCGATCTTGATCCGCGCATTGACGCACGTCTCGCCGATTTGACGGAAGAGGCGATCAGCGGTGGCAAGGCCAAAACCGAAGCCGAGGCGGAAGCGCAGGTGATGGACGCATGGAGCGGTTTCCACAAAATCGAGAAAGTGCTGTGGGAAGAAAACACCACCAAGGGCACGGAAGCGACTGCCGAGCAATTGGTGAAGGATGTCAAGGAATTGCGCGCGAAAATTCCCACGGCAGACGTGACGCCCGAGCTGATGATTACCGGCGCGGTCGATTTGCTGAACGAAGTTTCCACCACGAAAATCACCGGCGAGGAAGACATTTTTTCCAAGACTGACCTCTTTGATTTCAAAGCCAATATCGAAGGCGCGGAGAAGATTTTCGAACTCTTCCGCCCGCATGTGGCAGCAAAAGACGCCAAACTCGCCGACACCATTGCCGCACAGTTCAAGGCGGTGAACGATTTGCTGGAAACGCACAACAAAGCCAAAGACGGCGGCTATGATTACGTCGGCTACGACACCCTCTCCCAAGACGACATCAAAGCCCTTGCCGAGGCGGTCAACAAACTGGGCGAGCCGCTCGCGCAGATGGGCGTCATCCTCGAATAATCAGGAGCATGTCATGGCCACAACCCCAGCCGGGCGTCGTGATTTCCTGAAAACCCTGAGCCTTGCCAGTGCCGGTCTTTTGACCGGCGCTGCCGCTTACGGACAAAACGCCGCCGCCTCCGCCCCTGCCGTCGTGCCCTTTTTCGGCGCGCATCAGGCAGGCATCACCACCCCGGTGCAAAAGCACATCTATTTCCTCGTCGCCGATTTGCACACCACCGACGCCGCCGCCATCGCCGACATTTTCCGCACCTGGACGGCCTACAGCGCCCAGCTCACCCGTGGCGACAACGTCAAGCCCTACGGCACGAACGCCTACGTCCCGCCCGCCGACACCGGCGAGGCCGACAGCCTCCACGCCCACAACCTCACCCTCACCTTCGGCGTCAGTCCCGCGTTTTTCGCCAAACTCGGCATCGAACACCTGCGCCCCGCCCTGCTGCGCGAGCTGCCGCATTTCCCACGCGACCAGCTGAAAGCGCAATACAGCGGCGGCGACATCTGCATCCAGGCCTGCGCCGATGATCCGCAAGTCGCCTTTCATGCCGTGCGCAATCTGGTGCGCGCCGCGCGCCTGCACATCACCATGCGCTGGAGCCAGGCGGGATTCAACTCCTTTGACCACCGCGCCGACACCCCGCGCAACCTCTTCGCCTTCAAGGACGGCACCGCCAACCTCAGCGGCGACGCGCTTGATGAAGTCGTGTGGGTCAAAAGCGACGACTGGCTTAACGGCGGCACTTACCTCGTCGCCCGCCGCATCCAGATGTTCCTCGAAACCTGGGATCGCACCAACCTCGCCGCGCAGCACGAAACCTTCGGCCGCGCCCGCGACACCGGCGCGCCCCTCGGGCAAGAGAAAGAATTCGACACCGTGGATTTGAGCCTCAAGGATGGCAAAGGCAACCCCGTCGTCCCGGAAAACTCGCACGTCCACCTCGCCCACAAAACCGGACACAACATCCTGCGCCGCTCCTTCTCCTACGCCAGCGGCATTGATGACAAAGGGCAATTTGACGCCGGACTCCTCTTCATTTCCTGCCAGAAAGACCCGCAAGCCTTCATCGACATCCAGAACGCCTTCGGCAACGTCGACAAAATGAACGAATACATCACCCACATCGGCAGCGGCCTCTTCGCCTGCTTCCCCGGCGTGCGTGATACGGAGGATTATCTGGGCAAGGCGTTGTTTGAACAAATATAAATCAATAACGTAGGTTGGCGGTGCATTTCGGCAAGCTCAATAACCGCGAAGCGAACCCCAACACAACGCAAGCATCATATGTTGGGGTTCACCACGTTCATCCCAACCTACAAAACCTCAGCTCGGGATAAGAGGATGATCATTCTTGAATGGCTTATCAAAATTTTCTATGAAATGACAAACCATTACCCTCCCCCGCCTGCGGGGGAGGG
>JAUNKJ010000191.1 GCA_030532785.1 Cardiobacteriaceae bacterium | reverse complement strand
AAACTGCTTTTTGAGTTCTTGCAAATTCCACTCATGAATTGTCAACAGCCCCTACGTTGATAATGTTTTTTTACCGCACCAAGCGCTTTCTCGTGGTAAAAAACCACTCTCAAATCCCCTCCGGCGTTTCCCCACGCTTGCGGTCGAGCTTGAGGCCAACGGCGGTAATCGCGCCGTGATCGTTCATGTCGCGCACCACGAGGTCCCAGTCGCCGCCGACATCGAGCACATCGCCGACCACCGTCTCGCCCAAACGCTCGGCAAAGAGCTCGGCGATGGTTTTCTGGCGGTCGGCATCGTCCATCGGCACTTCGTCCAACAGCGCCAGATCGCTGATCAGCACTTGCGGCGAGACGACCCACTCGCCGAAAAACTCCGTTTTTTCCCGCCGCGTCACATAGGTATCGTTGAAAATCCGCGCCAGTGTTTGCCCGTGATCGCCGCGCACCGTGAACCACACATGATCCCCGCCGCGCAGGGCAATATTGGGCGAATCCGCCATCAGCTCACCGCCGCGCACCAGGGCAAAAAAGCGCACCTCCTCCTCAGCAACACGCTTGGCAATCTCATCCGGATGCCGGGTAATCGCAAACGACCCTTTTTGCACCACAAATTCAAGCAAATGGATACTCGCCTTGTCGCCCACCCAAATCTCATGATCATCATGCGGCTCGCCCGTCGTCGGTACCTGCACATGAAAAAGTCGCGAGGTAATCGGCAGCGTCGTCCCCTGAATCAAAAGCGACAAAATCACAATGCCAAACGTCAGATTGAACAACATATCCGCGCCCTGCACCTCCTGCATCACCGGCATGATCGCGAGCGTTACCGGCACCGCCCCGCGCAGCCCCACCCAGGAAATGAAAGACACCTCATTCCATTTGAAACGAAAGGGAAAAAGCCCGCTCGCCACCGCCAGCGGCCGCGCAATCAGGAACAAAAACGCCGCCAGCGCCAGCGCATACGGCCACAAATGCAACACCCGGCTCGGCGTTACCAGCAAGCCCAGCACCACAAAAAGCGTCGCCTGGGCCAGCCACGCCATCCCGTCCATCACCCGCAACACATGCTCTGTCGCCCGCGTCCTGCGATTGCCGATAATCACCCCCGCCATATAAATCGCGAGAAAACCGCTGCCCCCCGCCATATTCACCAAGGCAAAGCCCAGCATCGCCCCTGAGGCAATCAGCAGCGCATACATCCCCTCCGCCAAATGAATCTTCGGCAAAATCCACGAAAGCACCCGCCCGAAAAAGAAACCGGCAATCACGCCAATGCCCAACTGTTTGCACAGCAACACAAAAAAATCCGCCGCCGACGTCGCCTCCGGTGCCAGATTGAGCGCAATAAACCCCGTCACCAACAAAATCGCCATCGGATCATTCGCGCCCGACTCAATCTCCAGCGTCGCCTGCACCCGCTCATTCAGGCGAATCCCGCCATTGCGCAACAACGAAAACACCGCACCCGCATCCGTCGACCCCACAATCGCCGCCATCAAAAACCCCAGCCGCCAATCCACCTCCAGCAGCCACGTCGCAAACACCCCCAGCAACACCACCGTCGCCAGCACCCCCCAACTCGCCAGCACCGCCGACGGCCGCAAGGCAATGCGGAAACTCTTCACCGACGTCCGCAACCCCCCATCCAGCAAAATCACCGCCAGCGCCCCCTGCCCAATGAAATTGGCAAGAAAAAACCCCTCGAAAGGAATCTTCAGAATCCCCTCCTCCCCCGCCAGCATCCCCACCCCGAGAAAACCCAGCAACAACGGCATCCCGATCCGCGCCGACAACGTCGACCCCACAATGCTCAAAAACAGCAGCAACGCAATCACGAAATACAGCACATTCAGATCCATGCACACAGCTCCGGGCAAAAGGACAAACGGAAAAGGCAGCGGATAATATCATATAAAATCATGAGTTACAGAAAAAATCACCACAAAGTCCCAAGACACTGACAAAACCCCGCAAAGCCGCTATCCTTCCTCCTTTTTCGGACACCCCCATGACCCGCTGGACTCTCGAACAAGCGCAAAACCTCCACGCCCTCCCCCTCTTCGACCTCCTCTACCGCGCGCAAACCGTCCACCGCGCCCACCACGACCCCAACGCCATCCAAATCAGCACCCTCCTCTCCATCAAAACCGGTGCCTGCCCCGAAGACTGCAAATACTGCCCGCAAAGCGCGCGCTACCAAACCGGCGTCCAGCGCGAAACCCTCATGAAAATCGAAGACATCCTCGACAACGCCAAAAACGCCAAAGCGCAAGGGGCCACGCGCTTCTGCATGGGTGCCGCCTGGCGCGATCCGCATGAAAAAGACATCCCCTACCTCCAGCAAATCATCCGCGAAGTCAAAGCCCTCGGCCTTGAAACCTGCATGACGCTGGGCATGCTCGACCAACCCAAAGCGCAAGCGCTCGCCGACGCCGGCCTCGACTACTACAACCACAACCTCGACACCAGCCGCGACTACTACGACAAAATCATCACCACCCGCTGCTACGACGACCGCCTGCAAACCCTCGACAACGTGCGCAACGCCGGCATGAAAATCTGCGCCGGCGGCATCCTCGGCATGGGCGAAGGCGAACACGACCGCCTCGCCATGCTCGT
>JAUNKJ010000190.1 GCA_030532785.1 Cardiobacteriaceae bacterium | reverse complement strand
ATCCTAACAATCTCGTCCCTGCGGACGAGCTGGCAAGCCACTGGAACAGCTCGCGCAGCGAGAGTCCCCCGCAAGCGGGGGAAGGAACTTATTGAGGAACAACGCTATATCAGTAAATATCCCTGCTTTCCTTATCCCGAACTCAGGTTACAAAAAACTTCGTAGCCCGCAGGGTGGGTGTCAACCCACCATCGCGCAGCGATTGTAGATTGACGGTGCATTTCGGCAAGCTCACGAACCCCAACAAAAAACCGGATTGACAACATTACCATTAACCCGGTTTACATATTCAAAAATCACTCAAAATAGTGATTTTTTACCATCATGAAGCGCTTATCGTGAGAAATTTTCCCATACCAAGCGCTTATCCATGATAAAAAACCACTATCCGTTTATTCCACATCCCCGTCGCGTTTCACGCTGCAGGTATTGATGCCGAGCAGCGGATACAGCGGACAGAAGCGGACAAAACCGGTCGCGAGCGGAATCAGCCCCAGCCAGCCCCACCAGCCGATTTTGCCCATGAGCGCAAGGACGATGAGCAGCGCGCCCACGCCGATGCGCAGGCCGCGATCTATGGTTCCAATGTTGGTTTTCATGACGTTTCTCCGTGTTGTGAAAGATTTTTACTGAATAGACTTTTGATTCCACGGCATTTTCGCAAGCAACAATGCCATGCCGCAAAAGCCGCTGACACCGGCGAAGACAAGCCCCGCACCGACGAATGCCGCGAGCCACAAAAAGCCGGGGTTGACCCAGCGCCCGAGAATAAAGCCTAGCAATATCAACGACCCCGCTGCGATTTGCACCTGACGCTGCATTTCCAGCGGCTGTTTGTCATCGCGCACGACCGGCAATCCCGCCTTTTTCCAGGCGTCGATACCGCCCTCGAGAACATAGGCGTCGCCGCTCGCGGCGCGGGCAAGGTTTGCCGCCTGGGTTTGTGTGCGATGCCCAAGGCGGCAATGGAAAATGACGGTGTCGGCAAACTGTCCGGGCTGCAATTGTTCGGGGGTAATATTGCGAGCGCCGTCAATACGTTCGCGCGCATATTCATCTGCGCCGCGAATATCGACAAGCACAGCGCCTTGCGCGAGCAAATCGCGGGCGGCGTCGGGGGTAATGGATTTCAGGGTCATGCGTTCTCCTCGGTTGCGCCCGCAGACGGGCAAAAAATCGTTTTCAGGGTTGCGATCAGCGTCGAAACATCAGGATTATCAATGCGGTAATACAAAGTTTGCGCTTCGCGGCGATAGGTTACCAGCCCCTCCTCACGCATCCGCGCCAAATGCTGCGACAGCGCCGACTGGCTGATATCCACGCGCGCCAACAGCGCACCAACCGTCATCTCCCCCGCCTCCAGCAGCAAACACAACACCAGCAAACGGTGCGCATTGCCGAGCGCGCGCAAAAGATTCGCCGCTTCCGTTGCCCCCTGGGCGTAAAACCAATCCTGATGCATGATGTTCCGCAGTTGCTTTTTTGCTAATTTAGCATAGTCTAAACAACAAACCAGCCACAACCCCAGGGAGAAACGCCATGTCCGCAATCATTCAGGCATTTTTTGACGAAGCCACCCACACCGTCACCTATCTCGCCGCCGATCCCGCCACCCGCCGTGCCGCCATCATCGACCCCGTCCTCGATTACGACCACCGCAGCGGCGAAGCCTCTGTTGCCTCCGCCAACCGCGTCCTCCACGCCGCCGCCGAACAACACCTTGAAATAACATACATCCTCGAAACCCACGCCCACGCCGACCACCTGAGCGCCGCCCCCTATCTGCGCGAACGCACCGGTGCCGCCGTCATCATCGGCGAACACATCCGCGACGTACAACGCATCTTCCGCCCCGTCTTCAACCTCAGCGACAACGACGCCAGCGGCTTCGACCAACTCCTCGCCGACGGCGATACCCTCCCCCTCGGCAACCTCACCATCGAAGCCATCCACACCCCCGGCCACACCCCTGCCTGCCTCTCCTACCGCATCGGCGACGCCGTCTTCGTCGGCGACACCCTCTTCATGCCCGACTACGGCACCGCCCGCGCCGACTTCCCCGGCGGCAGCGCAAAAACCCTCTACCAATCCATCCAGAAACTCCTGCAACTCCCAGACGATACGCGCCTCTTCATGTGCCACGACTACAAAGCCCCCGGCCGCGACCACTACGCCTGGGAAACCACCGTCGGCGAACAACGCCGCGCCAACGTCCACGTGCGCGAAGGCGTCAGCGAAAACGACTTCGTCGCCCTGCGCGAAGCGCGCGACGCAACGCTGGCCGCCCCCGTCCTCCTGCTACCCTCCATCCAGGTCAACATCCGCGCCGGGCAACTCCCCGCCGCCGAAAGCAACGGCGTGCGCTACCTGAAAATCCCCCTCACCCTCGTCTCCGCCGACAAAGCCGTATCATGAATAACCTTTTTTTCCCACAAAAAAGCGCTTGATGCGACACATTTACCGCAACAAGCGCTTCATCATGGTAAAAAACGACTATATATAGCCAAATCAATAAAAAACAGCGCGAAAATGCAGGTTGGTGGTGAGACGTCAGGCGAACCCCAACATTTTGTATTCAACCTCAGCTCGGGATAAGAGTGAAGTCATTCCTGAATGATTTTTCAAAA
>JAUNKJ010000189.1 GCA_030532785.1 Cardiobacteriaceae bacterium | reverse complement strand
TATAAATGATAAAAAATTTATAATAAAGCGCTTTTTGTGAGAAATTTTATAATAAAAAGCGCTTATTATTGTTAAAAAACGACTATATATCCTTGAAAAGGGTATTACAGCCAATATCTGTAAATCAGCACCAAACTCATCACGATCGACATCGCAATCACCATCGGGCGGATGACGCGGTTGCCGCGGGTCATCACCACGCCGGAGGCGAGTTTCGCGCCGAGGATTTGTCCGCCGCCCATGCACAGCCCGGCGATCCAGTGAATATGGCCGCCGAGCATGAAAACAAAGAGGGAGACGAGGTTGCTGGTGGCGTTGTAGACCTTGGCTTCCATCGTCGCGTCGGTGAGGCTTTTGCCGCGCATGGCGATGAGGGCGAGGATGAAGAAGCTGCCGGTGCCGGGGCCGAGAAAACCGTCGTAAAAGCCGATGGGCAGTGCCGCGCCAAGGGCAAAGGCGGCAAACGAGTGGCGCGCATCGCGGCTGACGCTGCCAATCGCGGGCATTTTCAAAAAGATGAGGGCAACGATGATGAGCAGCACCGGGATGCCTTTTTGCAGCCAGGCGTTGGGGATTTGCGTCAAGAGAAAGACGCCGAGGGCGGCGCCGAGAGCGGTGGTGGCAATCGCGCCGAGCATGGGGCGCAGCAGGATTTTTCCCTTGCGCCAGAAGTAGAAGGCAGCGGAGGTGGTGCCAAAGCTCGCCTGCAATTTGTTGGTGGCAAGCGCTGCTTCCGGGGGCAGGCCGCTCATGAAAAGCGCGGGGATGGTCAACATACCGCCGCCACCGGCGATCGTGTCGATGAATCCGGCGAAGACGCCAACGGAAAAGAGCGCAAGGAGGATTTCGAGGGCGATGTCCACGCTACTCTCCCGCCGGAATGCCAAGCCATTGGTCAAGGCGGTGGCAGAGGGTGTCAATGCCCTGGTTTTTCAGGCTGGAGAAGGTCTGCACGGTAACCGGCGAGGGAAAATCGGCGAGTTCGCGGGAAACGGCGTGTAATTGCTGTTGCTGCGCGCCCTTTTTCAGCTTGTCGGCCTTGGTGAGGAGGATATGCACGGGCAGGCCGCGCGCGGCACAGCAGTCGAGCATGGTGATGTCGAGTTCTTTCAGGGGGTGGCGGATGTCCATCATCAGTACCACACCGCGCAGCACTTCGCGCGTCATCAGATAATTGCCGAGCAGTTTTTCCCAGTGCGCGCGGATGTCAGGGGGCACGGCGGCATAACCGTAACCCGGCAGATCAACAAGATAATGCCCGGCTTCGGGCAGGGAAAAATAATTGATGAGCTGGGTGCGTCCCGGCGTTTTTGACACGCGGGCGAGGCTTTTCTGCCGGGTCAGGGTGTTGAGGGCGCTGGATTTTCCGGCGTTGGAACGTCCGGCAAAGGCGACTTCGCACTCGGCGTCGGCGGGAAGCTGTTTGCCACTGTTCGCCGAAAAAGCGAAGATTGCATGCTGGTAACGGTTCGTCATTTTTTGTAAAATAATTCGGATAAATTCCCGATCATTATATATCGGATAAGATAACAACGTATCCTATCGGAGCAATACATGAAAAAAGGCATTGTGGCATTGGCACTGGCGGGCATGGCTTCATTCGCGCAAGCCGCCGACCTCGAAGCGGCAAAGGAAAAGGCAGTGGTATGCGCGGCCTGTCACGGACAGGAAGGCATCAGTCTCTCCGGCGCGGTAGGCCCCAATCTTGCCGGTCAAGGCCAGAAATATCTTTTGAAGCAACTGCGTGATTTCAAAAGCGGCGCGCGTGCCGATGCCGTCATGGGCGCGCAGGTCATGGCGCTGACCGATGAAGACATGGTCAACCTCGCCGCCTATTACGCCTCTTTCCCGCCGCCCCCGGCAAGCACCACCGGCGCGGGCAACGAACCCGAAGAGATGCTGAAACTCGGCGAAGCGCTTTATCGCGGCGGCGACATGGCCAATGCCATCCCGGCCTGCGCGGCGTGCCACGGCCCGGGCGGCAGCGGCATCGAACCGGCAGCCTTCCCCCAGCTTTCCGGCCAGCATTGGGATTACACCCGCTCGCAACTGCAAAAATTCCAGGCGGCAGCGACCCTTGCCGACCAGCCTTCCGATGTGGATACCGCGACGATTGTCCATCGCGCCAACGATCCCAACGAAATGATGCGTGATGTGGCGAAAAAGATGACGCCGAAGCAGATCGAAGCCGTCTCCCGCTACATTCAGGGGCTCAACTGATTGAACTGGTGGGAAAAGCCGCTCGATGACCTGACGGACGCCGAGTGGGAAGCGCTTTGCGATGGTTGCGGGCTTTGCTGCCTCAACAAAATGGAAGACATCGACACGGGAGAAGTTTACTTCTCCCGTGTTGCGTGTGCCCTGCTCGATGTTGAAGCCTCACGCTGTAGCGATTATCCTAGCCGCCGGCAAAAAATCGAAGATTGCATCAATCTGCGCGATTTGCCGCGCGACCAGTTTGGCTGGTTGCCGGAAAGCTGTGCCTATCGCCTGCGCCACGAGGGCAAACCCTTGCCCCGCTGGCATTATCTCGAAAGCGGCGACAGACAGACCGTGCACCGCTGCGGACGCAGCGTTTGCCATTTTGCATTGAGCGAACGCGATGGCCACGCCGTGGATGACCATCTGCTGTTCCGCCTCGAAGACATATTGGGGAAAAGGTAATGGATCAACAATTTACCGTGACGCTGACCCGCATC
>JAUNKJ010000011.1 GCA_030532785.1 Cardiobacteriaceae bacterium | reverse complement strand
GCCTGCGCCGTTTTCGCGGGTGAGGGTTTGACCGCGCAGGACGCGCTCGCCGACGCTGACGATGGGGGTTTGCAGGAGGCCGTTGCGCTGGCGCAGCGAGAGGTAGTAGGTGTCGGCCAGCGGCAGTTCGCGGCTCGGCGCCTGGGTGGAGAGGGTTTTGTGGCCGGGGATGGCGAGGCCGCCGTGGAAGGTGTGCGCTTTGCGTTGCGGCAGGAGCCAGTCAAGGAGTTTCATGGGGTGTCCTTGATGGTAAAAAATGACGATGCGAAGCGCTTTGTATAGTGATTTTTTATCACGGTAAGCGCTTCATGATGGTAAAAAACGATTATTTTCGGGCGTTTTTTGTTTGGCTGCAAGCGAGGGAAGGGGTGTATGTTCCGCTTCATGCTTTGCCCTCCGGTTTCGGCGGTATCCATTGCCCGAGGGGTTTTTCCCGGGGTTTCATGATGATGCAGTCGGTGGGGCAGGGGTCGACGCACAGACGACAGCCGGTGCATTCGTCGCTGATCACGGTGTGCATTTTGCCGTTGGCACCGAGGATGGCGTCTACCGGGCAGGCTTTGATGCAGCGGGTGCAGCCGATGCACCAGTCTTCGATGATGTAGGCGACTTGCGGTTCGGGGTCGGCGGGGGCGTTGTCGCCCAGGGGTTTGCTTTCGACGCCCAAAAGGTCGGCGAGTTTGTCGACGCCTTCCTGGCCGCCGGGGGGGCATTGGTTGATGTCGGCGTCGCCACGGGCGATGGCTTCGGCGTAGGGTTTGCAGCCGGGGTAGCTGCATTGGCCGCATTGGGTTTGCGGGAGGATGGCGTTGATTTGTTCGACGAGGGAGTCGCCTTCGCTTTTGAAGCGTTGGGCGAAGTAGCCGAGGAGCCAGCCAGCGACGCCGATGAGGGCGACGAGGGCAAGGATGGCAAGCGCGATGTTCATGTCCAGCCGCCGAATCCGGTGAAGGCGATGGCGAGGATGCCGGCGGTGATGAGCGCGATGGGCGTGCCTTTGAAGGGCGCGGGGACGTCGGCAGCGTCGAGCCGCTCGCGCAGGGCGGCGAAGATGACGAGGACGAGGGTGAAGCCGAGTGCTGCGCCGAGGCCGTAGACGGCGGATTCGAGGAGGTTGTGCTGCTGGCGGCTGTTTAATAGGGCGACGCCGAGGACGGCGCAGTTGGTGGTGATCAGCGGGAGATAGACGCCAAGGACGCGGTGCAGCAGCGGGCTGGTTTTGGCGAGGAAGAGTTCGGTTAAGCCCACGATGACGGCGATGCTGACGATGAAGGCGATGGTGCGCAGGAATTCGATGGCGAAGGGTTCGAGGAGGTAGCGGTCAAGCGCCCAGGCGGTGACGGCGGCGAGCGTCAAGACAAAGGCGGTGGCGAAGCCCATGCCAAGGGCGGTGTCGATTTTGCGCGAGACGCCCATGAAGGGGCATAGCCCGAGGAATTGGGCGAGGACGAAGTTGTTGACAAGCACGGTGGTGAGCAATATCACCCAGTAATGTTCGAGCATGGCGGTGGGGATGGGAGCGCGGGCGCGTATTTTAGCGGATTTGTATCAAAGCGGGGTTGATGGTGGTCATGCACGAAAAATAGGGAGAAGCCACTTCCGCCGTTTGCGGGGGAGGGGGGTAAGCATTGCATGTTGGGGGAGGTGTACCACGCGGTTATCCCTACCAAACGGTGGGCCAAAGCCCGTTGTCAACTACTTTCTTAAAGAACGCCGGTTGCATCTATGTATCAGGCTTCTGTTCAGGTGTTGGTACCTGGAGCCACCATTGTATGAGTTCGCGGGCGGCCAATTACGTTCAGGCTTCTGTGTGCCGGTAGGGGGCAGGACTCTGTCCGCGACGCTCTGACCTGGGATCAATGGTTCAAGCAGTGGCTGGAGTGTGCACACCCCAGTGGCAAGGCGGGTTATCGGTTCTAGGGTTGCTTGGAGGTGTTGGGCTGGGTTCGTTGTAGGCTGGTCAGGCGAGTTTTGTTTGCCGGTTTCTCCGTTTGACTGTTAGGTGACCTCTTGTTCAGCCGCGTCGATAGAGCGCAGGGTGCGGTGGTTGCGACGGTAGTCGCTGTCGTCATTGAGCAGGCGCCAGATGATGCGCAGGTTGTGGTTGGCCAGGCGGATAGCGGCACCTTTGTTGCCGTGGCGTTTTTGCCAGCGTTGCAGACGTTGTTGGTCGGGTTCGGGGCTGGCGCTTTTGATTTGCCGCAGGACGGTGTGCGCGCCTTCGCTGAGGAGACTGCGGATGTGGGGGGCGCCGCGTCGGTTCATGCGGCCAAGGTGGGTTTTGTTGCCGCTGCTGTGTTGTTCAGGAACGATACCGAACTGGCGCTTTGTAAGCGTTTGGGGTCGAGTTTTTTGGCGGCAAGGGTGGTGGCGGTAATGGGGCCGGGCCGATGCCGGGGATGGTCATGAGGCGTTGACAGGTGGGGGCTTGTTGGGCGTGGCGCTGGAGTTGTTGGCCGAGGGTGTCGATGCGTTGGCCGTGTTGCCATTCCTGGTGGAGGGGGAGGGGCTTTTGGGGGGGTGACACCCACCCTACGGTGTGGGGTGTATGGGTGGGTTGGTGGTTCAGATGGTGTGATAGACGGAGTCGAAGGGGTTGTCGCGGGTGTCGGGGTCGAGGGCGTCGAGCATTTTGCGGTTGACGAGGACGATGCCGCCTGCGCTGACGCGGAAGCGTTTGCGGTCTTCTTCCGGGTTGACGCCGATTTGCATGCCGTCGGGGATGTTGCAGTGGCGGTCGATGACGGCGCGGCGCACGGTGCAGTTTTTGCCGATGCTGACTTGCGGCAGGAGGACGGTGTGTTCGACGATGCTGTCTTCGCCGACGCGGCAGCGGCTGAAGAGGACGGAGTTGCTGATTTCGGCGTCGGTGATGATGCAGCCGCCGCTGATGAGCGAGTTGTCGAGGGTGCGTTCGCGCGGTTTTTTGTAGAAGAAGCGCGCGGGTGCGGTTTGTTGCGGGCGGCCGTGGATGGGCCAGGATTCGTCGTAGAGGTTGAGTTGCGGGTTTTCGCTGACCAGGTCCATGTGGGCAGACCAGTAGCTGTCGATGGTGCCGACGTCGCGCCAGTAGATGGTGCCTTCGGGGTTTCTGCCCATGCAGCTTCTTTCAAAGGGGTGGGCGTAGAGGGTGCCTTCTTCGACGGCTTTGGGGATGATGTCTTTGCCGAAGTCGTGCGAGGTGTCGGGGTTCGATACTTCGCGGTCGAGGATGTCGTAGAGGTAGTCGGCGTCGAAGACGTAGATGCCCATGGAGGCGAGGGAGGAGCCGGGTTTGTCGGGCATGGCGGGCGGGTCTGCGGGTTTTTCGACGAAGGCTTTGACTTTGAGTTTTTCATTGACGGCCATGACGCCGAATTCGCGTGCCTGGTCGCGCGGGACTTCGATGCAGCCGACGGTGCAGCGCGCGCCGGCGTTGACGTGGTCGAGGAGCATTTGCATGTAGTTCATTTTGTAGATGTGGTCGCCGGCGAGGATGAGGACGTATTTCGGGCGGTAGTGGGTTTTCATCATGCCCATGTTTTGGAAGACGGCGTCGGCGGTGCCGCGGTACCAGGTTTGGTCGTCGAGTTGCTGGCGCGCGGGGAGCATGTCGATGTATTGGTTGCGTTCGTAGGGGAGGAATGACCAGCCGCGTTGCAGGTGGCGCAGGAGGGAGTGGGCGGCGTATTGGGTAATGACGCCGATTTTCAGGAGGTTGGAGTTGATGCAGTTGGACAGGGCAAAGTCGATGATGCGGCGGCTGCCGCCGAAGTAGACGGCGGGTTTGGCGCGGCGGTCGGTGAGTTCGTAGAGGCGCGAGCCGCGGCCACCGGCGAGGATGAGGGTGAGGGTGTTGTCGGCGATGTCTTGCAGGGACAGGGGTTTGTTTTCGCTGGGCATGGTTGTCTCCAAGAATGATGTGGTGTGGTTGTTGTATGGATGCTTGTTACACGACAAAAATTTTCACTTCTCTGGAAGTTCGAACCCTAAGCCCCTCCCCCTGTGGGGGAGGGGTGGGGGAGAGGGCAGCAAACAAACAATTTTTTCGAATGCTGAAGTGAGATTGAGATGTTTGTCTAACCCCTCTCCCCTGCCCCTCTCCCGTAGGGAGAGGGGTGATTTTGTGCGTATTTTCAATTTTTGCGATGTATCAAGATTGGATGGATATGTTGAGTCCCCTCCCCGTAAGGGAGGGGTTACGGGTCTGTGGGGTCAAGGCGCTCCAGGACGCGGAGGTCGTGTTGTGTGGTGTCCAGTTGGTGTTGGTGGGTGCTGCCGGCAAGGCAGTCGCGCCATTGGCCGGGGGGGAGGGTAAAGTGTGCGGCGGCGTGGGCGCCGTTGATGAGGATGAGGTGGCGGGTTTGCAGGCGGATTTGCAGGGTTTTTTCGTGGTGGTTGTGCCAGTCGCCGGGTTGCATGGGGTGGCCTTGGGCAGTGAGCCATTGTACGTCGGCTTCTGTCCACGGTTGGGGTTGGTTGAAGAGGGGGATGGTTTTGCGCAGGGCGATGAGTTTTTCCGTGTGGCGCAGGAGGTTGGTGTCGGCGTTTTGCCAGTCGAGCCAGGTGGTGGGGTTGTCCTGGCAGTAGGCGTTGTTGTTGCCGTGCTGGCTGTGGCCGAGTTCGTCGCCGGCAAGGAGCATGGGGGTGCCGTGCGAGAGGAGGAGGGCGGCGAGGAGGTTGCGTTGCGAGGCATTTCGCGCGGCGAGGATGGCAGGGTCGTTGCTTGCGCCTTCGCTGCCGTGGTTGTAGCTGAAGTTTTCGCTGTGGCCGTCGCGGTTGTGTTCGCCGTTGTTTTCGTTGTGTTTGTGGTTGTGGCTTGTGAGGTCGTGCAGGGTGAAGCCGTCGTGGGCGCTGATGAGGTTGATGCTGCGTGCGGGTTCGGCAAAGAAGTCGTCGCTGCCGGCGAGGCGGCGGGCGAGGGTGTTGCGTTCGCCGCTTTGCCAGAGGAAGTAGCGGCGGATGTCGTCGCGGAAGCGGTCGTTCCATTCGGCGAAGGGCTGCGGGAATTGTCCGAGCTGGTAGCCGCCCCAGCCGATGTCCCAGGGTTCGGCGATGAGTTTGACGCGCGAGAGGACGGGGTCTTGGGCGATGGCGGTGAAGAAGGGGGCGGTGTTTGAGAAGCCGGGGGTGCGGCCGAGGATGCTGGCGAGGTCGAAGCGGAAGCCGTCGACGTGGCATTCTTCGACCCAGTAGCGCAGGCAGTCGAGGATCCACTGGAGGGTGTGCGGGTGGCTGGCGTTGATGGCGTTGCCGCAGCCTGAGTAGTTTTCTTCGTGGCCGTCGTGGTTTAGCCAGTAGTAGTGGGCGTTGGCGATGCCGCGCTGGCAGAGCATGGCGTCTTTGCGTTCGCCTTCGGCGCTGTGGTTGAAGACGATGTCGAGGATGATTTCGATGCCGACGCGGTGCAGGGTGCGCACGAGGGTTTTGAATTCTTCCAAAGGTGCGGTTTGGTCGGCGGCGAGGTCGGGGTTGAGGGCGAAGGGAGCTAGGGTGTTGTAGCCCCAGTAGTTTTTGAGGTTGCGTTGTTGCAGGTGGGCTTCGTCGATGGCGTAGTTGATGGGCAGGAGTTCGATGGCGGTGATGCCGAGTTTTTTGAGGTGGCGCACGGATTCGGGGTGCGCCATGCCGGCGAAGGTGCCGGCGATGTCGGCGGGGATGCGCGGGTGTTGTTTGGAGAAGCCTTTGACGTGGGTTTCGTAGAGGATGGTTTTTTCCCACGGGGTGCGCGGGGCGCGGTCGTCGCCCCAGTCGAAGGGGCTGGCGGCGGGGACGATGGATTTGGGGGCGAAGGCGGCGTTGTCTTCGTGGTTTTGCCAGTGGAAGCGCGCGGTTTTTTCCGGGGTGGAGAAGTCGGGTTTGCCGTCGATGGCTTTGGCGCAGGGGTCGAGGAGGAGTTTTTGCGGGTTGAAGAGGATGCCTTGTTCGGGGCGGCTTTGGCCGTGGACGCGGTAGCCGTAGCGCGTGCCGGCGGGGAGGTTGGGGATGAGGCCATGCCAGTGGTCAGCGCTGCGCGCGAGCGGCAGGCGTTGTTCGTCGCCGTTGATGAAGAGGCAGAGGTCGACGCGCTCGGCTTGCGGGGCGTAGAGGGCGAAGTTGACGCCGTTGTCCAGAAGGGTTGCGCCTTCGGGATGGGGTTGACCGGGTTGTATGGCGATTTTTTTCATGTTTTGTGTTTTTATGGTTGTTTTTTACCACGATGAAGCGCTTGTGGTGAGAAATTTTTGCATGGTAAGCGCTTTGTGGTGGGAAAATTTCTCATTTGTGGTTTTGTGGGATGTTTGGTTTCTGCCCTCACCCCAACCCCAATCTCGCTGCGCGAGCTCTTCGAGTCCCACGGGAGAGGGGCTTGATGGTGCCGGTAGCGGGGTGTGCGGTCATGCTTTCACCAAAAATATTGTGGCGAGGGGGGGGAGGGTGAGGCTTACGGAGTGCGGTTTGCCGTGCGCGGGGATGTCGTCTGCGATGACGCGGCCGCTGTTGCCCATGTTGCTGCCAAGGTAGGCGGCGGCGTCGGAGTTGAGCGCTTCTGTGTATTCGCCGCTTTGGTGGACGCCGATGCGGTAGTTGTGGCGCGGGACGGGGGTGAAGTTGCAGACGACGAGGACGTCGTGGCCGTCGTCGGCTTTGCGCAGGAAGGCGAGGACGGATTGTTCGGCGTCGTCGACGACGAGCCATTCAAAGCCGTCGGCGTGATAGTCGCGGGCGTAGAGGGCGGGGGTGTTGCGGTAGAAGTGGTTCAAGTCGCGTACCCAGTTTTGCACGCCGTTGTGCCAGCCGCCGTAGCCTTCTTCGAGGAGGAACCAGTCGAGGCTTTCCTGGTAGTTCCATTCGCGGCCCTGGGCAAATTCGCCGCCCATGAAGAGGAGTTTTTTGCCGGGGTGTCCCCAGAGGTAGCCGTAGTAGGCACGGAGGTTCGCGAATTGTTGCCAGCAGTCGCCCGGCATTTTCGCAAGCAGCGAGCCTTTGCCGTGGACGACTTCGTCGTGGGAGAGGGGGAGGAGGAAGCGTTCGCTGGCGTGGTACATCATGCCGAAGGTCATGAGGTTGTGGTGGTATTTGCGATGTACCGGGTCTTTTTCCATGTAGGCGAGGGTGTCGTTCATCCAGCCCATGTTCCATTTGTAGTCGAAGGCGAGGCCGTCGGTGTGGGTGACGCCGGGGAAGGCGGTGGATTCTTCGGCGACGCGCATGGCGCCCGGTGTTTCTTCGCCGAGCATGTGGTTGGTGCGGCGCAGGAATTCGATGGCTTCGAGGTTTTCCCGGCCGCCGTATTGGTTGGGTATCCATTGTCCTTCGGCGCGGGAGTAGTCGCGGTAGATCATGGAGGCGACGGCGTCCACGCGCAGGCCGTCGATGCCGTAGCGTTCCATCCAGTAGAGGGCGTTGCCGGAGAGGTAGTTGCGTACTTCGTGGCGGCCGTAGTTGAAGATGAGGGTGTTCCAGTCCTGGTGGTAGCCTTCGCGCGGATCGGCGTGTTCGTAGAGGGCGGTGCCGTCGAAGCGGGCGAGGCCGTGTTCGTCGCTGGGGAAGTGGCCGACGACCCAGTCGAGGAGGACGTTGATGCCGGCTTCGTGGGCTTTGTCGATGAGGTGTTTCAGCCCTTCGGGTGCGCCGAAGCGGCTGGTGGGGGCGTAGAGGCCGGTGGGCTGGTAGCCCCAGGAGCCGTCGAAGGGGAATTCGCTGATGGGCAGGAGTTCGATGTGGGTGAAGCCCATGTCTTTGACGTAGGGGATGAGTTCATCGGCGATTTGTGTGTAGTCGAGCCAGTAGTTGTTTTCGTGGTTGCGCCGCCACGAGCCGAGGTGGACTTCGTAGATGGAGACGGGCTGGTCGGCGTGGTTGGCGGCGATGCGCCGGGGATCGCGCGCGACTTTGGCCGGGAGTCCCTGCACTTTGGAGGCGGTGTCGGGGCGGAATTGGGCGGCGAAGGCGTAGGGGTCGGCTTTGAGGTGGATGTTGCCGTCGGCATCCAGTATCTCGAATTTGTAGAGCGCGCCTTTGGCGACGCCGGGGAGGAAGATTTCCCAGATGCCGCTGCCGGGATGCAGGCGCATGGGGTGGCGGCGGCCGTCCCAGTGGTTGAAGTCGCCGACGACGGAGACGCGGCGCGCGTTGGGTGCCCAGACGCTGAAATGCACGCCGGGGACGCCGTCGCGGGTGAGCAGGTGGGCGCCGAGTTTTTCATAGGGGCGCAGGTGCGTGCCTTCGGCAAGGAGCCAGTTGTCGAGTTCGCCCAAGTCCGGCGGGAAGCGGTAGGGGTCTTCGGCGTCGATGTCGTGTTCGCCGTAGCGGATGCGCAGACGGTAGGCGAAGCCGGGGGTGCGCTTGGGAAGGTCGGCGACGAAGAAGCCGCGCGGGTCGGCCTTGTCCATTTTCGCGAGTGGTTTGCCGCTGTCGTCCAGGAGGGTAACGGCGTCGGCGTCGGGCATGAAGACGCGGATGACGGTGCCGGAGGCGCTTTGGTGCGCGCCGAGGTAGGCGAAGGGGTCGTTCGCCTTTCCGGCGAAGAGCTGGCCGACGAGGTATTGGTCGAGCGAGCCGTAGGCGGCGGGGTCAACCGGTGTGGCGGGCGTTGCTGGCGCTTGCGGTTTCGGGCTGGCGGGCTTTTTCATGGCGGGTTCCCCCTGGGGTTGGCGAAAGGCGGTCATCTCGCGGATCATGCCGTGCAGGCGGCTGTCGCGCGCCATCTCATCGAGGGCGAGCGGCAGTTTCATCCGCCAGTTGGGGTAGCCGTCGGCGACCCCCGGCACGTTGAAGGGCTTTTCTACCGGCAGCAGGTTTTCCGGTTGCAGGGCGAAAAGCTGGCTGTGGCTGTTGGCGGCAAAGGCATGCAGCGCCATGACGAGATCGTCGTCGAGCGCGCCATCGTGGGCGCGGGAGAGGTAGTAATGGCGGCGCAACGCGCGCAGCAGCGCTTTTTTGTGGTATTCGCGCTCGTTTTTGAGCTGGTTGAATTGCGCCGGGGTTTCCAGTACGGCGAGTTCGGCCAAGAGGTCGAGGTCTTTTTCCTGCCAGTAAGCGCTCAACGTGGGCAAATCGTGGGTGCTGAGTACCGCCATGGCTTTGTCGCGGTATTGCTCGGGCGGGAGATAGTCTTCGCCGTGGCGCATGAAATAGACGACGGCATAGGAATAGACGCCGTAGCGGTGCAGGGCGTGGCGCACTTCGTCGGGGACGATCCCCAAGTCTTCGCCGACGACGACGCAGCGCGCGCGGTGGCTTTCCACGGCGAGTACCGCCATCAAATCCTCGAGCGGGTAGCGCACATAAGCGCCGTCGCCCGCTTCGTGGCCGTAGGCAATCCACCACAGGCGGAACAGCGCCATGACGTGATCAATGCGCAGAATGCCGCAGTAGCGCATATTGGCGCGGAGCACGGCGATGAAGGGCGCGTAGGCGGTTTTGCGCAGGGCGTGCGGGTGCAGCGGCGGGAGGTTCCAGTTTTGCCCGGCTGGGCCGAGGGCATCGGGCGGTGCGCCGATGGAGGCTTGCAGGCAGAAGGCCTTGCGGTTCATCCAGGTTTCCGAGCCGCCGCGCGAGACGCCGACGGCCAAATCGCCATAGAGGCCGAGTTGCACGCCGCGCGCGGCGCAATGTTCGCGCAGGGCGTCGAGCTGCTCGTGCGCCAGCCATTGCAGCCACAGATAGAACTGCACGTCTTCGGCGTGGCGTGCGGCAAAGGTCTGCACCGCGCCGCCGTGCGGCTCGTGATATTCCTGCGGCCAGCCCAGCCAGCCGACGCGCGATTCGGCAAAGGGCAGGGCGTCGGCGCGGCTCGCGAAATGGACGTCGAGCGCTTCAAACAGGGCATGGTAGTAGAGGGCATCGCCGCCATCGGCGACGAAGCGGGCAAAGGCATCGCGTCGCGCCTGGGTTTCCGGCTGTTTGCCGTGGCGGAAGGTGCTGTGCGCGAGGCGCAGCGCTTCGAGTTTGAGGGCGGCAACGCGCTGGTAATCGACGGCATCGAGCGCGCGCACGGCCTTGAGGCGCGACTGGGTGCGCGCGTCCTGCCACCACATCTGCGCGTTGGCGGAAAGCTGGAATTCCGGCACGGCGGCGACGTCGAGGTAGAGGACGTTGAGCCAGCGGCGCGAGGTGGGGCTGTAGGGGCTTGCCCATTGCGGGCGGGCGATGAAGAGCGCGTGCAAGGGGTTGAGGCCGATGAAGTCGATGCCGTCGTCGGCGAAATCGTCGATGAGGCGGCGCAGGTCGCCGAAATCACCCATGCCCCAGTTGTGTGCCGAGCGCAGGCTGTAGAGCTGGATATTGAGGCCGGTGCATTTGCCGCCTGCGGCGAGATGCGCGGATTCGTAGACGCGCGGCGGGGCGCTGATGATGAGGTAATGCGCGCCTTTGGTTTGCGAGAGGGTGTAATAGCCCATGGGCAGCGGCGGCAGGGAGGGGTTGCCGATGGCGTCCGTGGCAAGGGCGACTGCCTGGCCGCGTTCGTCGCAGAGTACGGGTTCTGAAAGCGCCAGGGGCAGGGGCACGGCGCTATCGGCGGCGACGACGAAGGTTTGCGCGATCTGCCCCGCGTCTTCGGGCAGCGGCGCGGAGAGGATGCCGGCCAAGGCGGCGAGGACGGGTTCGCGCACTTGCAGCAGACGGCCATCATGGGCGAAATAGTCGGTTTCTATTCCGAGCGCCTTGACGCGCTCCGCAAACGATGGCTGGGTCACGGGGGTTCCTTTGTTGTGTGTCGATGCGCGGAATACGCTGCCAAGGCCAAGATGACAAGGCGGCTCGCCGCAGACAGTACGCCTTTGTACGGCAAGGCGAGCCAACGCAGTCAAGTTGGGCTTGGATGCGTATTTACACGAGGCACATTAACATTGAGACATGGTAAAGGCCAATCAGATTTTTTGCAGGAAAAGCGCTTTTGTCTTAAAAAAAGGGAAACGTTCAGGAAACGCTTGCCGCCAGCACCTTGCGCGCTGCCGCCACCCCCCAGTAGAGCGCTTCTTCAAACACGGAATAGCCGCTCATGTCGCTGTGGGCAAAGCGCAGGCGCGAATCGTGCGCCTGCACCGCCTGCAATACGGGGTGATGCAGATAGCCGGGCAGGGGGACGCTCATGCCGTGGCCGCGCAGGGTGAGGTCAACGTGTTCCACGTTGCGCCAGAAATTATCGCCATAGGCGCGCAGCACATCGCGCGCGGCGAAGCGCAGCAGGGCATCGTCGCGGGCATCGAGCAGCCAGGCGCGCACCGCTTGCGGCGCGTCGTGATTGAGCGCGGCGTAGGTGGTGAAGATGGTTTTTTCCGGTTTGGCGACGCGGATGAGCTGATGGCTGGCGACGATATAGCCGAGCGCGTCGCTCCCGTGAATGACGTTGTCCCAGGCGAGTTCGTCCTGCGCCCGCAATTCGCGCGGGAAGCGCTTGAGTACGAAATTGCCGATAAGCCACGGCGCGGAGGGCAGCTGTGCGCCATCCAGCCCGTAGCGCGCAGGCGTCTCCACCACCCGCGCGGCGACGGCGAGCGGCATCGCGCTGATCACCTGCTGCGCGCGGATGCGGAGGATGTCCTGCGTGGCGTGGTGGAAGAGCAGCACGTCCACCGCATCAGTTTCTTCGCGGATGCGGATGGCGGAAGCGGCAAGGCTCGCCACGCGCCGGAAATGCAGCGTTTCTTCTGGCGGCAACGCGGTGAGCGCTTGCAGATGGATATGCGCGCGCATCGCCTCCAGCAAATGGCCAAGGCCATCCGCCCAGGTCAGCACCGCTTCGTCGTCATGACCGCGCGCCGCGAAATAGTGAAGCCCGGCAAAGGCGGAAACTGCCTCAATGCCCTGGCCGTAATCGTCGCGGCAGCAATAATCGAGATACCAGCGCAGGCTCGGCGAACGGTAGCCCTCGCGATCAAGCCATGCCGCAAACGTCAACGCATCCAGCGCGCGCCATGTTTCATCCTGCGACGACAGCACCACCGGAATCGCGAAAATCTTGCGCCCGTCCGTGCCGCGCGCGCGTTTCAGATCGCGAATCAGGGCAAAAAACCGCGCCGCATCCGCATCTTCCTCGGGCAGCAGGCTCTCCTGCCAGCGCCCCTGATAAAGGAGACGCTCGGCAGGCGCATGCACCAGCGCTTCCTCGCGGTATCGCGGCTGCTCCGCGTCAATATCGCCCTGCAAAATGCCGAGATCGTGGAGCAACAGGCGCACCTCGCGGCTCTCGCGCGAAGGCAGGGCGAGATAATGCGCCCCCGTCGGCGCGCGCAAATCGTGGTGGTGAAAGGCGGCGGCATTGCCATTCGCCTCGAAACCCTCGGCAATCAGCACATCGCGGTGGCCGTGTTTATCGAGAAACCACGCTGCCGACAGCGCCGCCACGCCGCTGCCGAGAATCAGCGTATGGCAACGGTACTCGCGCGCAGGCAGTAGTGGCAAGCGCCCGTCGCGCAAGGCATGGCCGAGCGCCAAACCGGGGCGGTTCACCGTGAGCGACGGCATACGGTTAAGCGAACGATGGCTCAGCCAGGAGGCAGCGGCAGCGGCGGCAAGGGCGGAACCGTAAAAAAAATGGCGGCGGGACAACGGCATGGGCGACAATGGGCAAAAACAGCAGCGTGCATTATAGACAGGATAAAGGGTATATCATGAAAAGGCTTTTTATAATGATTTTTTACCGCGACAAGCGCTTAATGATGGTAAAAAACAACCATTTTTGGACAAAATATGCAAAATAATCTTGAACTGTTCGCGGTAGCGGAAAACCTGCTGCCCGGCGACGGCATCGTCAACGACTACGGCATCCTCTTCCCCGCCACGCAAGCCGATGAATACCTGCGCATTTTGCGCGACGAAATCGCGTGGCAGGCGGATGAAATCATCCTCTACGGCAAACGCATCACCAGCGCGCGCCACACCGCGTGGTACGGCGAGCCGGGTTTGCGCTATCGCTACTCCGGCATCGCGCGCCACGCCCTGCCCTGGCACCCCCTGCTCCTCGAACTGAAAAGCGCCGTGGAAACGCGCATCGCCGCTGCGAGCCCCGCGCGCTTCAACAGCTGCCTTTTGAACCGCTACCGCGACGGCAGCGAAGGCATGGGCTGGCACAGCGACGACGAACGCGAACTCGGCGAAGAAAGCGTCATCGCCTCGCTCAGCTTCGGCGCCACGCGCAAATTCGCCTTTCGCCACAAAGAGAACGGGGAAAAACGCGAATGCTTTCTCGCCCACGGCCAGCTCCTCGTGATGCACGGCACGACGCAACGCCACTGGCAGCACGCCATCATGAAAAGCCGCAAAGTGCAGGAACTGCGCATCAGCCTGACTTTCAGGACGATTTTCCCCGGATGACCGTGAAGCGCCGCTTGCGCACCACCAAAAGGTTGTGTAGAATCGCGCGCATCCCGCCCTGTAGCAGTACGCCTTCCAACTATCCGGAAAGTGCCGAGCCTACGGGGCTTTTTTTATGGAAAAAATCATGAAAACAGCGGTTTTGATCGATGGGGCGTTTTTTATCAAGCGCATTCGGGTTTTTGAGCAGCACAATGCCTTCAACGCCAAGCGTGTGGCCGATCTTGCGATGAGCCTGTCGTTGGCCCATTTGCGCCAGCGGATTCAGGGCAAGCAACAGCTTGATGATCTGTATCGCATTTTCTTTTACGACTGCGCGCCGCTGGAAAAGAAAATGCACCATCCGCTGACCGGCAAGAGTCTTGATTTCGCCCGTTCCGACGAGGCTGTTTTCCGCCGCCAGTTGCATCGCGAACTGATTCAGAAGCGCAAGGTTGCCCTGCGGCTGGGCAAGCTGTCCGACATCGCGCAATGGACGATAAAACCTGCCGTCATCAGCGATTTGCTCAAGGGCAAAAAAGCGTGGGACGATTTGCAGGAAAACGACCTCATCATCAATGTGCGTCAAAAAGGGGTGGACATGCGCATCGCCCTCGATATTTCCGCTATCGCCTTCAAAAAACAGGCCGACCGCATCGTGCTGTTTTCCGGCGATTCCGACTTTGTGCCTGCTGCCAAACTTGCGCGTCGTGAAGGGATTGATTTCGTGCTGGATCCCATGAAAAAAGACATCCCCGCCGATTTGTTCGAACATATCGACGGCTTGCGCACGACCTATCGTCAGGACAAAAACGCGGAAGAAGGGCGGTGGGAAGACTGAATGCTATGAAAGATATTTATGATGCTTTTTTACCGAGATAAGCGCTTCATGGTGAGAAAAAACCTGCAAAAGGAGAGGAACTATGACCAAGGAAGAACAACATGCCCAGCTCGTCGCGCTTTGCCAAAGCGCGCTGATCGAATGCGGCGGCGCTCTGCCGGATGATTGGCAAAAACTGGTGCTTTGCGGGAGTGTCGAGGGCGGTTCTGCCGGGATGTTTGGCTATGCCTTCGATGCAGCAGGGGATTTTCATGCGACTTCGCCGCGCGGCGGCAATACCCTGGATCGCCTCGAGGCGTTGCATGAGGCGATGGCGCAGGGCGGGGAACGGCCATGGTTGGCGCTGCAACTCGTGATTGCGGTGACGGGGATGTTTCATGTCGCGTTTGAATATGACAACCCGCAGCGCTGGAAGGTTTCGTCTGCCAATCTGGAGGCACGGATTGCCGAATTTGCCGCCTTGCCCATGCCGCAATAATATTTATCAATAAGCAGTTTATGCATGTTTTTTACCGCGATAAGCGCTTTGTCATGGTAAAAAATAACCATTTTTGAGGAGATAATGATATGAAAAAACAAGCCGAGCGTTGCCGGTCGGCGCGGGATTATTGCTGGTGGTGAGGCGGTAGATGGTATTTTTTCTCATAGTTAAGCGCTTGTTGTGAGAAAATATCTCATGAAAAGCGCTTAATGATGGTAAAAAATAACTATTTTTGATGTTTTTATGAATTTTTCCGAACCATTCCTCCATTGGCAGGTGGATTACCGCCCCGCCGCGTTTTTGCTTGCTTTCAGCGGCGGGCGCGATTCCGTGGCGATGCTGGATTGGCTTTCGCGCATGGATTTGGCTGCGCCTTTGTCGTTGTGCCATGTGCATCACGGTTGGCGCGCCGAGGCGGATGATTGGGCGGATTGGTGTGTGGCGAAGGCGGCGGATTATGGCGTGGCGTGCGCGGTGGTGCGGGTGGAGGCGCATGGCGCGCGCGGCGAGAGTGTGGAAGCGGTGGCGCGCGCGGCGCGTTATCAGGCGCTGGCGGCGCGTTTGCCGCCGCGCGGGGTGTTGTTGACGGCGCATCATCAGGATGATCAGGCGGAGACGTTTTTGCTCGCGGCGTTGCGCGGTAGCGGGGTGCAGGGGCTGGCGGCGATGCCGGGGCGCAAGGCGTTTGCGCGGGGCGAGCATTGGCGGCCGTGGCTCGCGGTGCCGCGTGCGGCGATTGATGCCTATGTGGCGGAAAGGAATCTGGATTTCCTCGATGATCCGAGCAATGCGGAAATGCGTTTTCGCCGCAATGCGCTGCGGCATCAGGTGTTGCCGCTGCTGGATGCGAGGGCGCTGGCGCTTTCCGCACAGCGCGCGGGCGAGGATTTGGCGGTGCAGCAGTGGCTGCTGGATAGGCTTTTGCCCGAAGCGCTGGAAAATCCTTTGCCGTGGCGGGCGTTTGTGGCGGAGCCGCCCGCGTTGCAGGCGGCAGTGGTGCGCCGTTTTTTGCAGCGCGCGGGTTTGCCGATGCCGCCAGGGGAAAGGCTGGCAGAATGGTTGCGTCAGGTGCGCATGGGCGGCGGCGAGCCGCTTTTGGCCTATGGCGAGTGGCGGCTGGTGTTTTACCGCGATGAGGTGTTTCTTTATCGCGAGGTGGCGGTGGGGGATGCGCCTGCGTTTGCGCCGCTTACTTTGTGGGCGGGGGTGGGCGAGTTGCGCGTGAGCGGGGTGGATGAGGGCGAGTGGGCGCTGGCGCGCGGCGGGATGCGTTTTAACGGCAAGACGCTGAAGGATGCGTTTCAGAAGGCGGGGATTCCAAGGTTTGAACGGGCGCGGACGCCGGTGTTGCTGGTGGCTGGCGAAGCCGTGTGGGCGGGCGGTTTGGGCTGTGCGCGGGGCGTTGCCGGGCTTGTGGTCGAGTGGCAAAAAAAGCCCTGGTCTGTTAGCATTCGCCGCTGATTTTTTCTGCGCGAATCTGTGTCATGACCAAATTTGTTTTCGTAACCGGCGGTGTCGTTTCTTCTCTCGGAAAAGGCATCGCCGCCGCGTCCCTGGGCGCGATTCTTGAGTCGCGCGGCCTGCGCGTGACCATGATCAAGCTTGATCCCTATATCAACGTCGATCCGGGCACGATGAGCCCCTTTCAGCATGGCGAGGTGTTCGTGACCCACGACGGCGCGGAAACCGACCTCGATCTCGGCCATTATGAGCGCTTTGTCAATATGCGCGCGACCCAGTTCAACAATTGCACCACCGGGCGCATTTATTCGGAGGTGATCCGCAAGGAGCGGCGCGGCGATTATCTCGGCGCGACGGTGCAGGTGATTCCGCATATCACCGATGCGATCAAATCCTATGTGCTGCGCGCGGCGGAAGGCGCGGATGTGGCGATGGTGGAAGTGGGCGGTACGGTGGGCGATATTGAATCGCTGCCGTTCATGGAGGCGATCCGTCAGCTCGGCACCCAGCTTGGGCGCAGCCGCAGCATGTATATCCATTTGACTTTGCTGCCCTATATTCCCTCCGCCGGGGAGTTGAAAACCAAGCCGACGCAGCACAGCGTGAAAGAATTGCGCTCGATTGGCATTCAGCCGGATATGCTGATTTGCCGTGCCGACCGCGATATTCCCGAAGAAGAGCGGCGCAAGATTGCGCTCTTTACCAACGTTCCCGCCGAAGCGGTGATTGCCGGGTTGGACGTGAAGAGTATTTACGAAATTCCGTTGCTTTATCACAAGCAGGGCGTGGACGAACTCGTCATCCGCCATTTCGGCATCGACGCCAAGCCTGCCGATTTGTCCGCGTGGCAGGCGGTGGTGGATGCGCAGAACAATGTCGAGCGCGAGATTACCATCGCCATGGTCGGCAAATATGTCGACTTGACAGACGCTTACAAGTCGCTTAACGAAGCGCTGTATCACGCCGGGCTGCGCAGCGGCAACGGGGTGAAAATCCGCTATATCGATTCCGAAGACCTCACCACCCAGGGTACTGGCCTGCTGGAAGGCGTGGACGGCATCGTCGTCCCCGGCGGCTTCGGCAATCGCGGCATCAACGGCAAGATTTTGGCAGTGCAATACGCGCGCGAGAAACGGATTCCCTATCTCGGCATTTGTCTCGGGATGCAGATTGCCGTGGTCGAATACGCGCGCCATGTGGCGGGCATCGCTGGCGCGGGCAGCACTGAATGGGATGAAAAAGTGGCCGACCCGGTGGTGGCGCTGGTCACCGAATGGGTGAACGAACGCGGCGAGACCGAGCAACGCGATATGCACGCCGATCTTGGCGGCACCATGCGCCTCGGATCACTCCCCGCGCGTCTTAAATCCGGCAGCAAAATCGCGCAAATCTACGGCGCGGAAATCATCAATGAGCGCCACCGCCACCGTTATGAAGTGAACACCCATTACGAAAAACGCCTCGAAGACGCGGGACTCGTCATCTCCGGGCGTTCGGAGGATAACGGTTTGGTGGAAGTCATTGAATTGCCAGACCATCCGTGGTTTGTCGCCTGTCAGGCGCATCCGGAATTCACCTCCACCCCGCGCAAGGGGCATCCGCTTTTTGAATCCTTTGTCCGCGCCGCGCGCGCGCATCACGACGGCGGTGCGGCATGAAACTTTGCGGCTTCGATGCGGGCAACGACCAGCCCTTTTTCCTGATTGCCGGGCCATGCGTCATCGAATCGGAAGCGCTCGCCATGCACACCGCCGAAACCCTGAAAAAAATCACGGAAACCCTCGGCATTCCCTTTATTTACAAATCCTCCTTCGACAAGGCCAACCGTTCCTCGGGCGCGAGTTACCGTGGCCCCGGCATCGCTGAAGGCCTGCGCATCCTCGCCAAGGTGAAGGCGGAAACCGGCGTGCCGGTGCTGACCGACGTGCATGAAGACACCCCGCTCGACGAAGTGGCGGATGTGGTGGATGTTTTGCAAACCCCGGCCTTCCTTTGCCGCCAGACCAATTTCATCCGCAACGTCTGCGCCCAGGGCAAACCGGTGAACATCAAGAAAGGACAATTCCTCGCCCCGTGGGACATGAAACACGTCGCCGACAAGGCCAAGGCCACCGGCAACGCGCAGATCATGCTCTGCGAACGCGGCGTATCGTTTGGCTACAACAACCTCGTCTCCGACATGCGCTCGCTGGCCGTCATGGCGGAAACCGGCTGCCCCGTCGTCTTTGACGCCACCCACAGCGTGCAATTGCCGGGCGGGCAGGGTGCATCTTCCGGCGGGCAGCGCGAATTCGTGCCGGTGCTGGCGCGCGCCGCCGTTGCCGTCGGCGTTGCCGGACTTTTCATGGAAACCCATCCCGATCCCGACCAGGCGCTTTCCGACGGCCCCAACGCCGTGCGCCTGGCCGACATGCCCGAATTGCTCAAGCGCCTGCAAGCGCTCGATCACGTCAGCAAAACCCTTTAATCCAACAGGAGAAAACCATGACCGCGACCATTTCCCACATCCAGGCGCTGGAAATCCTCGACTCGCGTGGCAACCCCACCGTGCAAGTCATCGCCACGTTGTCCGACGGCAGCCGTGGCCTTGCCGGCGTTCCCTCCGGCGCCTCCACCGGCTCGCGTGAAGCGCTGGAACTGCGCGATGGCGACAAAGCCCGTTACCTCGGCAAAGGTGTTACCCAGGCGGTGGCCAACGTCAACGGCAAACTTGCCCCTGCACTGCAAGGCAAAAGTGTTGACTGCCTGAAAACGCTCGACAAAATCATGCTCGACCTTGACGGCGACGACTTCAAGAAAAACATCGGCGCCAACGCCATCCTCGGCGTATCGCTGGCCCTTGCCCACGCCAAGGCGGCAAGCGAGAAAAAATCGCTCTACGAAGTGCTGCATACCGGCCAGGGTTACAGCCTCCCGGTGCCGATGATGAACATCATCAACGGCGGCGAACACGCGGACAACTCCGTGGATATCCAGGAATTCATGATCATGCCCGCAGGCTTCCCCACTTTCCGCGAAGCGCTGCGTGCCGGGGCGGAAATCTTCCACACCCTGAAAAAAGTGTTGACCGACAAAGGCCTCTCCACCGGCGTGGGTGATGAAGGCGGTTTTGCCCCCAACCTGTCATCGAATGAAGAAGCGCTGCAAGTCATCATGCAAGCCATTGAGAAGGCGGGCTACAAAGCGGGCGAACAAATCTACCTCGCCCTTGACGTCGCCGCTTCCGAACTCTACGAAAACGGCAAATACCACCTCGCATCCGAAAACAAAACCTTCACCTCCGCCGAATTCGTCGACTACCTCGCAGGCCTTGCCGAGCGCTATCCCATTGTCTCCATTGAAGACGGATTGGATGAGAGCGACTGGGACGGCTGGAAAATCCTCACTGACAAACTGGGCGGCAAAGTACAGCTCGTCGGCGACGACCTCTACGTCACCAACACCCGCATCTTCAAGGAAGGCATCGATAAAGGCATCGCCAACGCCATCCTTATCAAGCCCAACCAGATCGGCTCTTTGAGCGAAACCCTGGAAGCGATCAAAATGGCGCACGACGCCGGTTATGCCGCCATCGTCTCGCACCGCTCGGGAGAGACCGAAGACACCACCATCGCCGACATCGCCGTTGCCACCACCGCCACGCAAATCAAGACCGGCTCCCTCTGCCGCTCTGATCGTGTGGCCAAATACAACCGCCTCCTCACCATCGAAGCGGAACTCGGCGACAAAGCCGTCTACGGCGGCAAAGCGGCACTGCTCGGCAAAATCCGCTAAGCGCTTGCCAATCGTCAAAACATCATTCAAAAGCCGCACCAGCCAAAAGACTGTTGGCACTTGATGTTTTGACGCCATGAACCAAAGCCCCTCCCCCTTGAGGGGGAGGGGTTGGGGAGAGGGGGATAAGAAAACTCGAGCAACGACAAAAGCTGCGGATTTTCCGTTCGTTTTAGAAAATCGACAACCTCCCCGACCATTGCCCCATGACCCTACCACCCAAATGAAAAAAAGCCTCGTCTATCTGGCACTCGTCATCATCGTCGCCGTGCTCGGCTTCCTCAACTACCGCCTCTGGCATGTGCAAGCCAGCAAAAAAGAACGCATCGAAGGGCTGCAAACCCAGGTCGCGCTGCACCAGCGGGAAAACCACGGCCTCACCGACCGCAACGAAGCCCTGCGCGTCGAAGTGGAAAACCTGCGCTCGCCCGACTCCCACTACTCCTACGAAGAAAAAGCGCGCGAAGACTACGGCATGATCGGCAAAAACGAAACCTACTTCGTCCTGCCCGCAAGCGAACTGGCCGGCATCCCCGCCGTCGAAGGCCTGCTGGCCAAAGCGGACAACGGCAGCACCATGCGCGAAGCACCCATGCACCTCCCCGCCAACACCCTGAGCCTTGAATCGGTGGACGGCGTGGAAAACATCGACGCCGCACCCGTCGTCGTCCCGCGCCAGACCGACGACCCCATCCCCGTCACCCCCGTTCCCCTGCAACTGGAATCGCTGCAATAGCATGATAAAAAATCATCATGCAAAGTGCTTTGTGTAGTGATTTTTTACCACCATGAAGCGATTATTGCGGTAAAGATACATCATAAAATATGAAAATTTGCAAAAATCACATTGGGTACGCCATGAAAATCCCTGCCTTGATCCTCGCCGTTGCGCTCGCCATCGGCAACCTCCACGCCGCTCCTTACCAGCTACTGTCCATGGGCAGCATCATGGAACAGCAGGGCGGGCAGCACTCCGTCAATATCGGCGTTTACGCCCAGGCCATCGAACGCCTCATCCCCCATGCCGCCGATTATCCCACCCGCTTTGATAACGACGCCGACCGCGCCCAGGCCATCAAAGACGTGCAATTTTTGGGCGCACTCGCCGACGCGTTCGGCGAAAATGCCGTGGCGCAAAAAGACCTCGCCCTCCTGAAACTCAACGCACAGATTTACTGGATCGGCCACAACCTCGACCAGGCCGGTTTTGCCGCAAAAGCCGACACCACTTTCGCCGACTGGCTGGAACTCGCCGAAGAAAAAGACAAAGCCGAAGTCATGGAATACTACGGTAGATTTTTGGCATCCTCGGCGCAAGGCGAACGCGCCGAACCTTTGCTGCGCAGCGCCTACCAGGCAGGCAGAAAAGAAAGCGCACTGCCGCTCGCTATGCTCCTGTTGAGTCGTGGTGACAAAGACGCAGCCCTGCAATACCTGCGCGAATATGCCCAATCCTTTCCCGAAGACAGCCGCGCGCAAGACTTTGTCGAAGCTGTGGAAAAAGGCAACTTTGAAGTGAAGAAAGCGGAAGTGAAGCCGCAGCAATAAATACGTCGCCCGCTTTTGCCGCAACCGTTTGCACCGGAGGCAGGACTGCGGCAAATATTGACTTGGATTTCATAAAATCATCTTTTATGAATGTTTTTTACTACAATAAAGCGCTTTGTTTGAGAAATTTTCTCGCATAAAGCGCTTATTGGTGAGAAAAAATACCATATCCCGTAGGGTGGCTTCAGCCCGCCATGCAAATCCCCAAGCGCGTCTGGCGCTCAATCCTGCCGCCGCGTGTGGAAATAACTCTGCGGATTGAAGCAGGAGAGCAGATGCGGGTGCAGGGCGACCATTACCGTGACCAGCACCCCGTTCAAAAATCCCTCGGGGTAGATAATGACTGGCAGGAATTTCAGGTATTTGTCCCAAAGCAGCGGCCAGCCGTAGACACCGCTCGCGGCAAAGAGTGAACTCGTGGCGAGCATGGTCACGGTCAGCGCCAGTATGCCGCCGAAAAAGCCTGCGCCGAGCGTGAAAATGAAGGGATTGTGCGGCAGGATTTTTTGCAGCAAACGGCAAAAGCCGTAGCTGACATAGACCGGCAGGGCGACGAACAGCAGGGCGCTTACTCCAAGGGTGACAAAAGCTTCACGGCCGATTGCCACCAGCAACAGCAGGGCGAGGGTGCCGGCGAGGAGCGCCAACCGGCGTCCCATGATCAACGTGGCGGCAGTCATCCCGGAGAGATGCAGCCACAAGCCGGGTTGCGTGCCGATGCGCAGCGCGGCGAGTACGGCGAGGCAGAGTACGCTCGCAAAGAAAATGTGCAGGGTTTGCGGATGTTGGGCGAGAACGCACCAACGCACGGCGAGGATTTGCCACACGAGCAGGGCAGAGAGCGACAGCCAGGCGATGACATGCAGGGAAGGGGGCAGCAAATCGGCGGGAAGGTTCATGGGCAGCGCGGAGATTGGGGGAGAGGCAATGTACGGGAAAAGCGCGGTGGCGGCAATGACGGACTGCGGAATATGAAAAACGCCGGATGACCGGCGTTTTTGTTTGAAGCAGCAGAGGTGGCTTATTGAATGTTGCCGCGTGTGCCGTAGATTGCCATGGAGCTGTCGTCATCAGTATCGACATAGCCACCGATTTCTTCTGCCTGTGCGCCGAAAAGGAAGGTGCGGTATTGCATCTGGTTTCCGTTGGCGGCAGTGGCATCACCCTTGTTGATGTAGATGTCGCGGTTGGCAACTTCGTCATATTCCGTTTCGTAGATGGCTGAATGCAGGGTGATGTTGCCGTATTTGCCGATGCCTTCTACTGTGCCGTGCCCGCTTTTGCGTGCGAAATCGATGTGGTAGGTAAGAGTTCCTTTGTTGTGTTGATCAAAGGCAATACCCTGATAGGTTGCCTTGCCGCTGTTTGGCCATTGCTCAACCGGGGTGTCGTAGCCGTACACATAGCCGGCGATGTCGTCATGGCCGGAATAGACTTTGAAGATACCGCCACGGAATCCCTGGTAGCTCAGCAATTTGCCTTTTTCCTGACTGTTGTCGTCGGGATAGGCAATATTAACGGTGTATTCGTGGAAGCCCTGGCTGAAAGGGCGGGCATCGTAGCGGCGTCGTGTTTTGTCGCCTTCGGCAAGATGGCTGTGCACGATGTGGTTGCCGAGGATAATATTGCGGCTTTCCCGTTGGCTGAGAAGCTCCGTGCCGGTTTTTGCGGCTTCAAATTTCTGTTTTTCCAGTGCATTCGGAGCATAGGGTTTGATGTTGTCTACAACGGCATTGTTGCTGCCGTTGTTGTCGCCACCGCTACCGCCGCAAGCGGCAAGCAGGGTAAATCCAAATGCGGCAATAAAGTTTTTGTATATTTTTGTTTTCATGTTGTTTCCTTGTTGTGCATGGCGAAAGCGATGTATGTGTTTGCAAACGTTACTATATTGAAATATTTGTAAAAAGGCAATGGCGGGTGTGGTTGGGGATGGCCAATTAATTTTATGTTTTTACTTGATTTTTTATAAGTTGCATGTCTGAGAATTGCAGCGTGATGGTGGGTTGATACTCATTCTACGAATGAGAATATTTGTGAAGTGGGTAAATATGGTGTTTTTTCTCATCAATAAGCGCTTTGCGTGGGAAATTTTCTCATCATAAGCGCTTCATGGTGAGAAATTTTACCATTTAGCGTTTGCGGCGCTGGGTGGTGGAGGGGATGTTCATGAGTTCGCGGTATTTGCTGATGGTGCGGCGCGCGACTTGTTGGCCTTCTTTGGCGAGGAGGTCGCTGATGGCTTGGTCGGAGAGGGGGTTGTACGGGTCTTCGTTTTGGATGATTTTTTCGATGATGGCGCGGATGGCGATGGCGGATTGTTCGTCGCCGTCGCTGTTTTCGAGTTGGTTGCTGAAGAAGTAGCGCAGTTCGTAGATGCCGCGTTTGCAGGTGAGGTATTTGCCGTTGACGGCGCGGGAGACGGTGGATTCGTGGATGTCGAGCATTTCTGCGACTTTTTGCCGGGTGAGCGGGCGCATGGCGGTGGCGCCTTCCTGGAAGAATTCTTGCTGGATGGCGACGATGACGCCGGCAACTCTTTTGACGGTGTCGGCGCGTTTGTCGATGGCGGAGAGGAACCAGCGCGCTTCCTGGAGTTGGGCGGAGAGGAGGGTGCGGTCTTTGTCGTTGCAGGTTTCCGCGAGTTTGGCGTAGGTGGCGTTGAGTTCGATGTCGGGGCGGAGGGTGTCGCCGGTTTCGACGTAGCTGATGCCGTTTTTTTCGCGGACGATGATTTCCGGTTGGATGTATTGCGGGGCGCTGTGGCCGAAGTTTTGTCCGGGCAGGGGGTCGAGGCTTTTGAGCAGCGCGATGGCGTGGCGGTATTCGTCTTCGCTTATCCCAAGGCGCTGGCGGATCATTTTCGGGTTTTTGGCGATGAAGGGGAAGTAGCGCGTCATGATGCGCTCGAGGAGGTCGCGGTAGGGGGTGTCGTGGGGGAGGGCGGCGATTTGCAGGTTGAGGCATTCTTCGAGGTTGCGCGCGCCGACGCCGCTGGGCAGGCAGTTTTGCACGAGGGTGAGGGCTTTTTCCAGGGTGGTTTCGCTGGTGTGTTGTTGTTCGGCGATGTCTTTGAGGTTGTCGTAGAGGTAGCCGTTGTCGTCGAGGAGGTAGGCGAGTGCTTCGGCGTGTGTTTTGAGTTCGGGGTCGACGGGCATTTGCGCGATTTGTTCGCAGAGGTATTCGCTGAGGTGGGGGTGGTGGCTGACGAATTGTTCGAGGTTGGGGGTTTCTTCCTGGTAGGGTTGGTGGTCTTGCCAGTCGTGGTCGTAGTGGTCGTCCCAGTCGGCGT
>JAUNKJ010000188.1 GCA_030532785.1 Cardiobacteriaceae bacterium | reverse complement strand
AAGGGCTTTATTCAAAGGGTTGTCTATGCCATTTTTCGGGGGCCCCGCTATATTGTTTTTTATCGCAGGTCGGGCATTTATTTCTGACACCAAACACCAAAAAAATAGTGATTTTTTACTATCATAAAGCGCTTATCGTGCAAAAATTTCTCACCATAAGCGCTTCTCAATGAGAAAAAACAACTGTCATCGCAGGTACGGTTAGCGCCGCAGGCGCGTAACCGTACAAAATGCTTCTTCATGAAAATGTACGGTTACGGCGCTACGCGCCTAGGGCGTGTTGACAATTCGTGAGTGGAATTTACGGGTGTTTGAAAGACGGCTTGAAATCTTGAAGGTTTTGTCGCTGCGCGATTTTCTTCATCCCCCTCTCCCCAACCCCTCCCCCTCGAGGGGGAGGGGCTTTAGATCGTTGCTTTATTTGAAGTTCATTGTATAAAAATCTGAATTGTCAACACGCCCTAACCGTACCTACTGTCGCTGCGCGATGGTGGGCTGAAGCCCACCCTACGTTTTGCCCTGTGGGCAACGGTGGGTTGACACCCACCCTACTCTTTCCCGCGCAGGCCGAGGGGATCAGCGGGGTTGATGCCGTCCATGTATTGTTTGGTGCGGTCGTAGTGGGTAAGTTGGTAGATAAGCCCCAGCCAGTTGGCGAAGATGGCTTTGGCGGTGTCGCGCCAGGTGTTGTCGATGTTGTCGTGCAGGGCGTCGTAGGGGAAGTCGTGGCGGGCGCTGTCTTGCAGATAGGCTTGCAGGATGTCTTCCGCTTCCGGGGAGAAGTAATGCGCGGGCGGCTTGGGCGCTGTTGCCAGTTTCCCCGCGCGGTGGGCTTCGAGGTCGCGCTGGTATTCTTTGAGGAGGCTGTAGTGGTCGTATTCGGGGTGGCCTTGCAGGTAGATGTGGCGGAAGCCGTCGGGCGAGGTGGCGAGCGCCGCGCCGCTGTCTTGGCCAGCGACGAGGACGGGGAGGCCGTGCGCTTCGAGGATGTGCCGGGGGACGTCATTTTTGCGCGAGTGCGGCATGTCGAAGCGGGTGTTGATGTTGGAGAGGAGCGGGTGTGTGCGGTCAAGGACGCGGTGCTGGTAGACGCCGAAGCGTTTTTCCGCGAGCGGCTCACGCTCAATGCCGTAGAAGTGGCGGAAGGCGACGTGCGAGGCGAGGCAGGAGTAGAGGATGGAGGCGACGTTGCCATCTGCCCAGCGCAGGACGTCGATCATGCCGGGGAGGTAGGCTTCGTCGCGCAGGTCGGCGTGGACGGGGTTGGTGCCGGTGATGATGAGGCCGTCAAGCCCTTGTGCGGCGATGTCGGGGAATTTTTCATAGTGTTCATCGATGTAGCGCTTCATGTCGCGGCTGCGCGGTACGCCGTCCACCGTGAAGATGTGGACGTAGAACTGGGCGATGCGGTTGGAGTTGCCGATGAGGCGGAGAAATTGGCGCTCGGTGGCGTGCAGGGCGCCGTCGGGCATCATGTTCAAGAGGCCGATGTGCAGTTCGCGGATGTCCTGGTGTTCGGCGCGATGGACGTCGAGGACTTCCTGGCCTTCGGCGCGGATGCGCTCCAGCGATTCAAGCGGGCGGTGGGCGACGAGTGGCATGGTTATCCCCTTTGTTCATGCACGGCTTGTGCAAGCAATTGTTCAAAATCTTCAGGGCGTTGCAATTGCCAGACGGCGCGGGCGTCGAGAACGACGCCGTAGCGCCGGGCGAGTTCGCTGAAGCGTTCGCGACGGTGGGCGAGCATTTTCGGCGCGACATAGCGCAGGAAGGCGTCGGCGTCGAAATGGTCGGGGTGGGCATCGCCGCTCATTTCGGCATAAGCGCGTATCGCATCCTCAAGAAAATCCGGGGCATAGCAGATGGGCTTGGGATGGGCGATGGCGCGGCGCAGGATTTCTTCATTCAGGGCATCGTCGGCGTGGATGTAGACGATGAGGGTGTGTTCGCTCAAATAGGCAAAAAGCGCTTCATCATCAATATATTCGCCGATGCTTCCGCCAGCGTCGTTGATAAAGGCCGTCTTGCCGTGGCGCTTTTCCGCGCGCGCGATGAAATCGCCAATGTCGTACATCGCCTGTTTTTCCGCCAGGGTGAAGGCGCGTTGCCGCGCGGTAAACGTCGCATAATCATAGCCGCCCTGCCCCAGCTTGCCGATGTAGGCAGACAAAATACGCAAGTTGTCAAAGGCTGCTTTTCCCTGCAAACGCAAGGCGTTGTCGCGAATGAGGCGGGCAAAGAGCGGATGCGCACGCGCCTCGTCCTCAAGCCAGTCGGCCATCGCCTCGTTGAGATAACGCGTGGCGATGCGGTAATCGCCGCTGTAGTGATACCAGTTGCCGCGCACGAGACGCTCGGCGAGAGTGGTTTTGCCGACGCCGGAGGTGCCGATCAGGGTAATGCGACGGGGATTCATGGAATTCCTTGCACGGTGGGAGAAAGGGGCAGAATCCTAGCGCAAATGCGCCCTTGGCGGCAATCTTCGCTTGGGGCGCGGTGAGTTTGCAAGGGGCCAACCCACCATCGATAAACAATTGTAAAACTTACATTTTTCGTAATTGCAATCGCTGCGTGATTATCCCCTCTCCCCAACCCCTCCCCCTCGAGGGCTAGCGTATGCACACATCTTCTCCTTCCACCCCCATCATCCATCCCAGGGCAAGCCGGAAGCCGGTCTCCATCTTGGCAAAGGTTTCCAGTCCGCGCAGCATCGTGATGGGACCCGGCGGGCGTTCGCTGGCGTAGCCT
>JAUNKJ010000187.1 GCA_030532785.1 Cardiobacteriaceae bacterium | reverse complement strand
ACGCAAAACGCGAAGCGTTTTGACGTGGGAACCCTCGCCCATGCGGTTTGCGATGTTTCGTATCCGCATGGGCTTACGCCCATCCGTTTTGTTTGTTGGCAAACTTCAAAAAGTGATCAAAAATAGTAGTTTTTTACCATCATGAAGCGCTTATCGTGAGAAAATTTCCCACGATAAGCGCTTTTTGGTAACTGGAACAGCTCGCGCAGCGAGAGAAAGTTTCTCATGCGGTGTCGGGGTGTCTGCCGAGGGTTTGTTCGAGGATGGCGTCGCTCGCGGGGCTGAAGACGTTCATTGCGCCGTGCATGAGGCGGGTGCCGGGGGGCATGTGTGCTTCGTGGCCGGGGGCGGGGGTGCGGCAGCTTAGGGTGCAGTCGAAGACGCCCATGCCGGTGTCGTCTTGCAGGGAGAGGCGGATGTGGATGTCGAGTTCTGTGCCGATGGGGATGGCGGCGACGTCGCAGTGCAGTTTGCGGCTGCCGAGGAGGAAGCCGAGGCGCACGGGCTGGCCGCGGTCGAGGGCGTGTGCGCCGGCCCATGCGCCGATGCCCTGGGCGAGGATTTCGCCGCCCATCCAGATGGGCAGGGCGTTATGGCCGGAGGGGAGGAGGATGCAGCCGGGGCGCAGGCGGGCGCTGGCGTGGAGGCTTTGCGCGTCGTAGTGGTGGATGGTGTCGAGGAGGACCATGTTGCCGCTGTGGGGCAGGAGGGCGGCGACGTTGTCGATGGGGGTGTGGGGCATGGTTTTTCAGGGTTGGGGTTCGCCGATGATGAGGACGCTGTTGTTGCCGCCGAAGGCGAAGGAGGCGCTGGCGGCGATGCGGCGCGGGTGTGGCCAGTGGCTTTGGCTGTGGGTGAGGGCGATGGCGGGGAGTTCGGGGTCGGGTTGGTTGTCCCAGCGGTGGGCGGGGAGGCGGCCTTGGGGGTTATGGTGGCGGCTTGTGATGAGCCAGAGGAAGGCGGCTTCGAGTGCGCCGGCGGCACCGAGGGTGTGGCCGGTTAGGGGTTTGGTGCTGGTGGCGGGGGTGTTGTTGCCGAAGAGGCGGGCGATGGCGTGGCTTTCCATGTGGTCGTTGTGGGGGGTGCCGGTGCCGTGGAGGTTGATCCAGCCGATGTTGCCGGGGGCGAGGCGGGCGTGGTTGAGGGCGGCGGTGAAGGCGTTGATGGCACCCTGGCCGTCGGGGCGGGGGCTGGACATGTGCCAGGCGTCGCTGCTCGCGCCGTAGCCGAGGAGGGGGAGGGTGTCGCTGCCAGGTTCGCGGGTCATGAGGAAGAGGGCGGCGGCTTCGCCGATGTTGATGCCGTCGCGGTGGCGCGAGAAGGGGTTGGCGATGGCGGGGGAGAGTACTTCGAGGGCGGAGAAGCCGTTGATGGTAAGCGGCGAGAGGGTGTCGACGCCGCCGCAGATGACGGCGTCGCATTGGCCGCTTTTGAGGAGGCGGGCGGCGCTGATGAGGGCGCGTGCGCCGGAGGTGCAGGCGGTGGAGACGCCGTAGCAGGGGCCTTGGAGGCCATAGAGGGCGGCGATGGCGTCGGCGGGGGCGCTGTGGATTTGTTGTTGCTGGCGGAAGGGGATGTCGCGCCACGCGCCGCCACGGGCGACGTGCTGGAACATGGGGATGTTTTCGTCGACGCCGCTGGTGGAGGTGCCGATGACGATGCCGATGCGTGGTGCGCTGTAGCGGGCGATGGCGGCGTGGATTTGTGGTTCGATTTGTGCGAGGGCGTCCCAGAGGAGTTGGTTGTTGCGGCTGTGGTGGATGGCAGCGAGGTGTGGCGGGAAGGGGCGCAGGGCGCGGTGGATGGCACCGAAGGCGCGGCGTTTGCCGGGTATCCAGGTGTCGCTGTAGGTGAGGGGTGCGGCGGGCGGGTCGAGGAGCGCTGCGGTGTGGGCGGCGATGCCGCTGCCGAGCGCGGAGACGAGGGCGGGCGGGTGGAGGTGGACGGCGGTCATGGGGCGAGGGGGGTGATGCGCCAGCCGTCGATGTGGTGGGTGTCGCGGCTGTCGAGGAGGGGGAAGAGGCGGATGAAGAGGCGTTCGGCGTCGCGGTTGGGCGGGGCGAAGCCGTCGCGTTGCCAGCCGTTGGCGGTGGCGAGGAGGCGCGCCTGGGGTGCGCCGAAGGCATCGCTTTGCAGCCAACGGCTGTGGCCGCCCGCTTCGCCGTGGACGACGAGGAGGCTGCTTTGCAGGATGCTGCCGTCGGCATGGAGGCGGTCAAGGCGGAAGGTGCGCACGTCGCCTGCGGCCAGCGTGGGGAGGTCGGCGGCGGAATAGCGCGCGGCGCAGGCGGTGAGCAGCAGGCAGAGGAGGGGTAGGGCAAGGCGCATGGGGCGGGCTGGGGTGGCAAAGGGCGTCATTGTATCGGTGCGGCGGGCGATGGCAAGGGTGGTTTGGCTGGTGGGATTTTTTCTCATGTTGAAGCGCCTTGTGTGAGTTGTTTCTCACAATAAGCGCTTTTTGATGGTAAAAAATGACTATATTTGTGGATTTTTTGGGTTGTTGTATTTATCGCTTCGCGATAGCGCATGGGTTGATACTTAATCTTGCGGGTGCAGGGTTTTGTAGGTTGGGGTGAACGTAGTGAACCCCAACATGCGGTGTTGATTTTGTGTTGGGGTTCATTTTGCAAGGTGCTTCGACAAGCTCAGCAACCTTGCATGTCACCACCAACCTACGGTCGCTGCGCGATGGTGGGCTGAAGCCCACCCTAGGGGCTGTTGACATTTCATGAGTGGAATTTGCAAGAACTCAAAAAGCAGTTT
>JAUNKJ010000186.1 GCA_030532785.1 Cardiobacteriaceae bacterium | reverse complement strand
GCCTCACCGCCAACCTACCATCGCTGCGCGATTTCTATTCCCCCTCTCCCCAACCTTTCTCGTCCTGCGGACGAGCTGGCAAAGCCAGTCGCCCCTCGAGGGGGAGGGGCTTTTTGGTGGGCTTTAGCCCACCATCGCGGAGCGATTGTAGGCTGGGTTAGCCCGTAGGGCGTAACCCAGCAAAAGATTCCAATATTGCGCTGGGTTACGCGGCGTTGCCGCTAACCCAGCCTACGCTTTACCCTGCGGGTAAATGGTGGGTTGACACCCACCCTACGGTTTTGGTGAGAAAAAATACGATGCCTTTACCGCTTGCGGTGTTTGGCGAAGAAGGCGGCGAGGATGTCTTTCGCTTCATGATCGGAGAGGCGTTCGCGCGGGGCGGGCAGGCTTTTCGGCGGGTGGAAGCTGTACGCCGTTTTCATCGCCGGGTCGACTTTGACGATGATGGGCGGTACATGCGGCAGGTGTTCCGCGAGGCGGCGCTCAATTTCCGGGATGAAGAATTTGAGGCGGTAGGCGATGGCGCTGTCAAGCGCGAAGATTTCCCAGCCGCGATATTCCAGTTTGCCGGGGCGCACTTGCGCGTGCCATTGTTCGGGGATGGCTTGCATGAGGAGGTTGTGGTAGCGCATATGGTTGGGGTTGCGCTCGGGGAGCAGGCCTTTGGCGAAGAGGTCGCGCAGGATGTTGGCGACGGGCAGGGCGCTGTTGTAGGGGAGGGGGCGTTTTTTGCGCGGGGCGGGAGTTGCCTGCGGGCTTGATTTTTGTTTCATGTGACCCAATGTCGTGCCATGTTTGTGCGGTGGGGCGCTATTTTACGGTATCATGCCCGCCGTTTTTTGATGTATCACAATCTCGGGAATATCGCCATGTTCAGCAATTTGGGCGCGAAACTGTTCGGTTCGCGCAATGACCGTCTTATCAGGAAGATGAACAAGACCGTGCAGGCCATCAATGCTTTGGAAGCGCAGATGGAGGCGCTGTCGGACGAGGCGTTGCAGGGCAAGACGGCGGAGTTCCGCGCGCGTCTTGCAAAGGAATCGCTGGATGATTTGCTGCCGGAGGCGTTTGCCGTGGTGCGCGAGGCGTCGAAGCGCGTGCTCGGGATGCGCCATTATGATGTGCAGATGATTGGCGGCATGGTGTTGCATCAGGGCGATATTGCCGAGATGCGCACTGGCGAGGGCAAGACGCTGGTGGCGACGCTCGCGGTTTATCTGAATGCGCTGTCCGGGCGCGGGGTGCATGTGGTGACGGTGAACGATTATCTCGCGCGCCGCGATGGCACGGAACTCGGCGAGCTTTACGCTTTTCTCGGGATGACGACGGGCATTATCGTTTCCGGCATGGATCCCGAGGCGAAAAAGGCGGCGTACCGTGCCGATATTACTTACGGTACCAACAACGAATTCGGCTTTGACTATCTGCGCTCCAACATGGCGCTCGCCCCGGAGGATCGCCTGCAACGCGAATTGAATTTCGCCATTGTGGATGAGGTGGATTCCATTTTGATCGACGAAGCGCGCACGCCGCTCATTATTTCCGGCGCGGCCGATACCGACAGCGATCTTTACCGCAAGCTCGACGCCATCGTCCCCGCATTGACGCGGCAAACCGAGGAAGATGGCCCCGGCGATTTCTCGGTGGACGAAAAAACGCGGCAGGTGGGGCTGACGGAAGAAGGCCACGACCATGTGGAAAGCATTCTCTTGGAACGCGGTCTCCTTGGCGAAGGCGAGGGCTTGTATCACCCGAAAAACCTTGGGCTTTTCCATGCGCTGAACGCCTGTTTGCGCGCGCATCACCTCTATCACAACAACGTCGATTACATCGTGCGCAATGATGAAATCATCATCGTTGACGAATTCACCGGACGCACCATGGAAGGGCGGCGCTGGTCGGATGGTCTGCACCAGGCGATTGAAATCAAGGAAGGCGTCAGCGTCAAACAGGAAACGCAAACGCTCGCCTCCATCACTTATCAAAACTTCTTCCGTCTTTATGACAAACTCGCGGGCATGACCGGCACTGCCGATACCGAAGCGTTTGAATTCCAGGAAATTTACGGGCTGGAAACCGTCGTCATCCCCACCAACAAACCCGTGGCGCGCAAGGATCACACCGATTTGATCTACCTGCGCCAACCCGGCAAATATGAAGCCATCGTCGCCGACGTGCGCGATTGCCAAGAACGCGGCCAGCCGGTACTCCTCGGCACCGCCTCCATCGAAACCTCTGAATTGCTGGACAAACTCCTCACCGATGCCGGTATCCCCCACGAAGTGCTGAACGCCAAACAGCACGCGCGCGAAGCGGAAATCGTGGCGCAAGCCGGACGTCCGGGGCAGGTAACGATTGCCACCAACATGGCCGGACGCGGCACCGACATCGTCCTCGGCGGCAATTTGCGCGCCGAACTCGCGGCGCTGGGCGCGGAAGCGACAGAAGCCGAGCGCGACGCCGTGCGCAAGGACTGGGAAGAACGCCACCGCCGCGTCATCGAAGCGGGCGGGCTGCACGTCATCGGCGCGGAACGCCACGAATCACGGCGCATCGACAACCAGTTGCGCGGCCGTTCCGGGCGTCAGGGCGACCCCGGCTCCAGCCGCTTCTACGTCGCGCTGGATGACAACCTCGTGCGCATCTTCGCCGGCGAACGCATGGCATCCATGATGCAGCGCCTCGGCATGGATGAAGCGGAAGCCATTGAATCGAAAATGGTCTCCAAACAAATCGAAGGCGCGCAGAAGAAAGTCGAAGCGCACAACTTCGACATGCGCAAACACCTCCTTGAATACGACAACGTCGCCAACGAACAGCGCAAAG
>JAUNKJ010000185.1 GCA_030532785.1 Cardiobacteriaceae bacterium | reverse complement strand
GAACAACGCTATATCAGTGGATATATCTACCCTTCTTATCCCGAACTCAGGTTACCAAAGATGGGTTGCCACCCACCTCACGACATGCAGCCAGCCATAGCGGCGAAGCGGCTATACACATCCCCGCGCTGGTCTGCGAGAATGGCGGCGGGTTTTTTCTATGGAGGGAGTATGTTGTTGTGGCGTGGTTTTTTTCTGTGGATGTTGTGGCTTTGCGCCGCTGCCCAGGCCGAGGTGGATTGGCGCAATTGCGGCACGATGCCGTTGCTCGATCCCAAGGCGGAGAAGGTCAAGGTGCAGTGTGCGCGGATTTCGGTGCCGATGGCGTATGCGCATGATGGCACGGCGCGGCATGATCAGCGCAAGGTGTATCTTCAGCTGCATCGTGTTCCCGCGCGCGGCAAGCGTCTCGGTGTGTTGCTGCTGGTCAGCGGCGGCCCCGGCGAGCCGAGTGTTTTGCGTTTGCTGCCTGCTGATCTGTTGCCGGCGAAGGTGCGCGAGCATTTTGATGTGGTGGCGTATGATCCGCGCGGGATTGCGGGTTCTTCTCCGCGTGTTCGTTGTGATAACAATCCGTTGCTGGATGCGCGGGCGTTTGTGGAGAGTTGCGTGGCGCAAACGCATCCGGTGTTTTTGCCGCATGTCGGTACGTTCGAGGCGGCGCATGATGTGGAGCGCATTCGCCGTGCGCTTGGCGAGGAGCGGCTGAATATCATCGGTTATTCCTATGGCAGCAAGGTGGCGGTGCGCCATGCGCTGCATTATCCGCAAAGTGTGCGGGCGCTGGTGCTGGACGGGGTGGTGAATGTGCAGCATGGCAATTACCGCTGGCGCGAACGCCAGCAGCGCGGTTTTCAGCAGGCAGCGGAGCGTTTTCTTGAGGCGTGCCAGAAGGTTGCGGATTGCCCGTTTGCCGGTGTTCAGGCGGATCAGCAGATGTTGCATGCGCTGATGGCGAAGCGCGCCGGTCTGGAAAGGGCGGAGGCGGAGAAAAAGGAGAAGAATCCTTTTCTCGGGTTGCTGGAGAAGGGCGGTTTGCGCGGGCGCCGGATTCCCGCCGATTATGAGTTGCTGGAGGTGTTTTATCTCGGTTTGTTGCAGGAGGAGCATTGGCCGTCGCTCGCGCATGTGATGGGCGAGTTTCTGGCGGGCAAGGCGGAGACGTTTCGCGAACATTTTGGTTTTTTGATGGATCACAAGCAGATGGATGCGCTGGTTACGCTGACTTGCGCTGATGTGGCGGCGCGCGATGTTGGCGGCAGCGTGATTTTGCAGCGTCATCTGGCGCTGCTGTCGCCCTGGGACAACCATCATTTGCCCTATCGCCGCGAGGAGGCGTGGCCGTGTGCCCATTGGCCGCATGTGGGCAGCGATTACCGCCATCCGCTGCCGCCGTTGCCGGAAAATTTGCCGCAGATATTGTTGGTGTCGCGTGAACATGATCCGACGACGCCGTGGCAAAACGCGCGCGAGATGGCGGATTGGCTGCACGCGCCGTTGCTGACGGTGGCGGGTAGCGGGCATATCGTGGCGATGACGGGGCGCAGCGTGTGTGCCGATGAGGTTGTCGTCGATTATCTGTTCCAGCCGGAGAAGCCGTTGCGCGACAGGCATTGCAGTGTTGGCAATGGCGAGCGGACGCTTGCGCGCGGGATATTGTTGCTCGGGGTTGTTTGGCTGTTGTGGTGGGGATGGCGGCGGTGGAGAAAGCGCAGGGCGGGCAACGCTTGATTTTCCGGGAGAAGATGGTGTTTTTTTCTCATCATGAAGCGCTTTGTGTGAGAAATTTTTGCACGATAAGCGCTTTGTGGTGGTAAAAAATGATTGTTTTTGATGTTTTTATGGATGGTATTGGTTTGGTGTCGGCCACGAAGTGGCTGACCGACAATCGCTGCGCGACGGTGGGCTGAAGCCCACCCTACGGCGTGCTGGCCATGGGTAGAGGCAATAAAAAAGCGCAGCGGAGCTGCGCTTTTTGTTTTGGGGTTGGGGTGGTCAGAATTTGCCTTCGGCGACGGCTTGGTCTACTTCCACCAGTTTGGCGGGCGGGGCGTCGGCGACGGGGGAGTGGTGCAGTTCGATGCGCGCCGGGGCGTCAGGCATGGTGGCTTTGACGGTGGCGGGTAGTGTCAGGCCATGTTCTGCGAGGATGTTTTGCAGGGTGAGTTGCGCGCTTCTGGCCATGTCGGCGGATTGCTGGAGGACGCGCGCGGATTCCTGCGGGCTGTGGAAGCCGGTGGAGTTTTCCGAGAAGATGAAGTCCCAGCGCATTTGTGCTTTGCGGTGCAGGTCGAGGACGCTGGCAAGCGCTTTGCTGATGGCGGTTTCGCGTTCGGCGTCGTCTGTGATTTGCGCGTATTGCGGGAGTTTCGCCATTTCTTCGCGTGCGGTTTTGACGTCGGCGATCATGGCGATGAGGGCGTTTTCCGCGATGCGCAGTTCGGCGGCGGTTTTGCGCTGGATGTTTTGTACTTGTTTTGCAAGGTATTCTTCGCTTTGCGCGTGACAGGTTTTGCACGAGGCGTTGATGTCGAAGAGGGGCGAGCGGATGTTGTGGCTGGTGATTTTGTTGGCTCCGGCGCGTTTGTAGGGCATGTGGCAGTCGACGCAGGTGACGCCGTTTTGTGCGTGGATGCCGCTGGAGTAAAGTTCGGTTTCGGGGTGCTGGACTTTGAGCATGGGGGCTTTGGTGTCGCGGTGTTTCCAGTCCTGGAGGAAGATGTCGTTGTCGCGGACGTCGTCATAATGCTCGTCGAGGTTTTCGATTTTGAAGCGTTCGCCTTTGGCCCAGTAGTGCCACGGGAAGGTGAGGGTGTTGCCTTTGCCTTTGAAGTAGTATTCGACGTGGCATTGCTGGCAGACGTGGCCGCGCATTTCCTGGCG
>JAUNKJ010000184.1 GCA_030532785.1 Cardiobacteriaceae bacterium | reverse complement strand
ATAGCGAGATTGGGGTTGATTTAGTGAATGTTTTTAAGTTTTGTCGTGTACTAAGGTTTGCGCTTATTGATCTTTCTGCTTGCTGAAGATCACCTTATCGTTAAGCCACACCAAAAGCAGCACCGGGATGCCGAGCGCTGCCGTCATCGCGAAGAAGGCGGGGTAGCCCTTGAGTGCATCGACCATGCCCCCCGAATACGCGCCGAGCAATTTGGGGAAAAGCGTCATCAGCGAACCGAAAATCGCATATTGCATGGCGGTGAAGCGGATGCTGGTCAATGCGGAGAGGAAGGCGACGAACACCGCGCTTGCGAATCCGGCGGCAAGGTTGTCAAAGCCGACCACGGCGTAGAGCGCAACCGGCATGTCGAAGGCGCGGATTTGGTACGCGCCTGTCCATTCCATCAGGCTGAAGAGGAGGTTGGTGCTTGCGGTGAGGATGGCGGCGATCATCATCATGCGCATCATCGAATAGCGCTGGGCGAAGATACCGCCCACGAAACCGCCGACGATACTGGCAATCACGCCGAAGAATTTCACCGCCTTGGCGATGTCGCTCTTGCTGAAGCCCAAATGCTCGTAGAAAAGATTGGAGACGACGCCCGCGACAATATCGGAGACGCGGAAAAAGCCGATGAGCGCGAGCAACAGCAGCGCCGCCTTGCCATAACGGCGGAAGAAATCGGCGACGGGTTCCACCCAGGTTTCCTGCACCAAGGGCGCAGGGACGCTTTGGCTTTGCACCAACAACCATGCGGCAACGCCCGCCGCACCCGTGCTTGCCGCAAAGCGCAGGGTTTCGCGCAAAAAGGCGTGGAACGCGCCTTCCACTGGCGACAAGTTTTTGCCGAGGAAGATAAAGGCGGCGACAAAGGCGGCAACACTCACCGCAAAGAGCAGCACCAAACGCAGATTGTCGCCAGCCGAGCGCTCGCGCCGCACTTCCCCTTTCGGCTCGGGGATGAAGCATGTGAGCAATACCCCCGCCGCCATCACCGCCGCCATCAGGAAATAAGTGTTGCGCCAGGCGTCATAGGCATACGCTTCCTTGCTGGAGCCGAAACGCTCGGCGAGGAAAAGCGCGCCCGCGCCCGCCACAATCATCCCGAGGCGGTAGCCCGCCACATACGTCGCGGAAAACACCGGCTGCATGTGATGATCATCCGCGCCGATCTCGATGCGGTAAGCGTCAATCACAATATCCTGCGTTGCCGAAGCAAAACCGAGGAGAATCGCGGCAAGCGCCATCAGGCGCGGCGCATCGGGCAGCGCGGGATTGACCAGCGCCATGAAGCAAATGGCGGCAATAATGCCAAGCTGCGCCACCAGCAACCATCCGCGCCGCCGCCCCAAACGCTGGCTCAACGCTGGCAGCGGCAAATGGTCAATAAGCGGCGCCCACACGAATTTGAACGAATACGCCAGCCCCGCAAGGCTGAACATCGTAATCTCGCTGCGCTTGATCCCCGCCTCCGACAGCCACAACGACAGGCTGGAAAAAATCAGCAGAATCGGCACCCCCGCAAAAAACCCCAACCCGAGCATCACGAGGCTGCGCCGCTCGAGATACACGGCAAGCGCTTCCCGCCAGCTTTTTTTCCCCTGCGTCATCCGCCCTTCTCCCTGATCAAACATCAATAATCGTCATCCACTTCGCCGAAGCCGTCGCCGTCGAAATCGCCGCCGTCTTCATCATCGTAGAACCAGCCATCATCGCCGCTGCGCTCATAACCCTCGTTCCACTGCTCGAACTCATCGCCAAGTTCACGCACGCCGTGATCGCTGTACTCATCGGCATCCTCTTCAAAGGCTTCCTCGAAAGCCTCGTCGATACCATCAAAATGGCCTTCATCCCCGAAGTTTTCCTCCGCGAAATCATCATCTTCAAAATCGTCTTCGTAATCGTCGAAATACGGATCGCTGCCCATGAGAATCTCCCAAAACAAATGAATGAAAATACGCTGCCAACACTACTGCAAAACACCGCGTCAGGGAAGAAATTCCGCGCCCTCCAACGCCAGCAACGCCGCCTTGCGCGCCACCCCGCCGCCATAACCGGTCAAACGGCCATTGCTGCCAATCACGCGATGGCACGGCACAATAATCGACACCGGATTGCGCCCGTTCGCCCCCGCCACCGCGCGCACCGCCTTGCCATCGCCGAGAAACGCCGCCTGCTTGCCATAACTCCAGGTCTCGCCATAAGGAATCTGCATCAAACTCTGCCACACCCGTCGCTGGAAATCCGTACCGCGCACATCCAGCGTTACCGCAAAAGTGCGCAACGCCCCGGCAAAATACGCGGCAAGCTGCGCCGCCACCTCGCGGCTGCGCGCATCTTCCCCTTCGGCAACCGTCAGGGCGGCGGCACGCGCGAGCTTCTCCAGCGTCTGCCGCGCCTCCAGACCATCGGCAAATTCCAGCAACGCCAGCCCCCTGGGCGTAAACGCCAACACCACCTCGCCAAGCGGCGTCTGCGTCCGCGACACCTGCAAAACCTTCTTCATCACACACCTCCGGCAACGAATTTTTACCAACCCGTTTTTATTGCAAAAAATCATCCAAGATAGACATTTTTTACCACCATGAAGCGCTTATCACGGTAAAAAAACACTATTTTTATTCAAAATATCTCCGTACACGACAAAATTCAAAAACATCCGCTAAATCAACCCCAATCTCGCTATCGCGAGCTGTTCCAGTCCCTACGGGACTCGTCAGAGCTCGCGAAGCGAGAGAGGGGCAGGGGTGAGGGGTGAAACAAACATCTCGAATTGATTCCGAAATTCGAAAAAGTGGTTTGTTTGCTGCCCTCTCTGCTTCGCAGCTCTTCGAGTCCCCAACCTTTCTCGTCCTTCGGACGAGCTGGCAAGCCAGTCGCCCCAC
>JAUNKJ010000010.1 GCA_030532785.1 Cardiobacteriaceae bacterium | reverse complement strand
CATCTGCAACGTCCCCAAACGCGAACTCGGCGCACAAACCATCGCCAAACTCGGCGCTTACGCAGGCGAGCGGCAAAAAACCCTGAGCGACGCCGCAAGCGACATCGCGCTGCACCAACAACTCGGCAGCCGCGCAAGCCACAGCCTCACCCACTTCAGCGACTGGCTCGCGCGCATGCAACGCGACGCCGAACATTTGAAAGCCAGCGAACTCCTCGCCCACATCCTCCACGACATCGAATACCACGACCACCTCAAACAACTGCACAAAGACGACAACCGCGCCGCGAAAAGCATGGAACGCCTCGGGCAACTGTCCGCCTGGTTCAAAAAACTCGAAGAAGACGACAAATTTCATACCCTTGCTGCCGTCATCCAGCAAATCACCCTCATGGACATCCTCGAAGGCCAGGAAAAAGAAATCGACGCCGTACAGCTCATGACCCTGCACTCCGCCAAAGGCCTTGAATTTCCATACGTTTACATCGCCGGCTGCGAAGAAGAACTCCTCCCCCACAGCAACAGCACCATAGACGAAAGCGGCATCGAAGAAGAACGCCGCCTCCTCTACGTCGGCATCACCCGCGCGAAAAAAACCCTCACCCTCACCTACGCCAAACAGCGCAAACGCGCAGGCAGCGCACAACAAACCGACCCCAGCCGCTTCCTCGACGAACTCCCGGAAACCGGCATCCACTGGCACGACGGCCGCGTCGCCAAAGACCCGGAAATACAAAAAGAAAAACGCGCCAGCCTCTTCTCCGCCCTGCACAAAATGCTCGGCGACGAACAAAACAGCGCGTAAAACAGAAAATCATCAAAAATAGTGATTTTTTATCATAAACAAGCACTTGTCTTGCAAAAATTTCCCACGACAAGCGCTTAACAATGAGAAAATTTACCACATAACCGTAGGGTGGGCTTTAGCCCACCGTTTGCCCGCAGGGCAAATCGCTTACCCCAAAAAACCATCAAAAATAGTGATTTTTTACCATCTATAAGCGCTTATCATGCAAAATCTTCCCACGATAAGCGCTTCATGATGAGAAAATTTACCACCATACCGTAGGGTGGGTGTCAACCCACCGTCGCGCAGCGATTGGACGCTGCCGTGAAAAATGCTACCCCGCCGTGTTGTCGCTGCCCGCGTCTTCCACCAGCTCGCGCAGTTTGCGCCGCAGGATTTTGCCGACGTTGGATTTCGGCAGTTCGCGGCAGAATTGGTAGGCTTTGGGGCATTTGTAGGCGGTGAGGTGTTGCCGGGCGTAGGCTTTGAGTTCTTCCACGCTGGTGGTGCGGCCTTCGCGCACGACGATGTAGGCTTTGACGATTTCGCCGCTTGCCTTGGAGGGCGCGCCGCAGCAGCCGACTTCGAGCACGGCGGGGTGTTCGGCGAGAACGGCTTCCACTTCATTGGGATAGACGTTGAAGCCGGAGACGAGGATCATGTCTTTTTTGCGGTCCACGATGCGGAATTGGCCGTTTTCGTCCATGCGGGCGATGTCGCCGGTTTTGAACCAGCCGTCGCTGATGGCGTGGGCGCTTTCGCCTTCTTGCCGCCAGTAGCCCTGCATGAGTTGCGGGCCGCGTATCCACAGTTCGCCAGCTTCTCCGGGGGCAACGTCGCGTCCGTCATCATCGCGCAGCGCGATGTCGGTGGAGGGCAAGGGGTAGCCGATGTTGCCGCTGTAGCCTTTGCCGTAGAGGGCGTTGACGCAGACGACGGGCGAGGTTTCGGTTAAGCCATAGCCTTCGATGATGACGTTGCCGGTGATGCTTCGCCATTGGTCGGCCACGGTTTTTTCCAGCGGCATGCCGCCTGCGACGACGAAGCGCAGGCGGGAGAAGTCGAGGCTTTTAAAGGCGCGTTGCTGCAACAATCCCTTGAACAATGTGCTGACCCCGGTCATGACGGCAAAGGGGTATTTGCGCAGGATTTTGACGAAGGTAGCCATGTCACGCGGGTTGGTGACGAGGATGGAGTGCAGGCCACGGCCGGGGAAGCACAGCGCGTTTACGGTGCAGCAGAAGATGTGGTAAAGCGGCAAGGCGGTAATCAGCACTTCGCCGGGTTTGTCGAGTTCGGCGCCGATCCAGTAGTCGACTTGCTGGACGTTGGCGAGGATGTTGGCGTGGGTGAGGATGGCGCCTTTGGCAAGACCAGTGGTGCCGCCGGTGTATTGCAGCATGGCGATGCTGCTTCCATCGAGCGCGGGCGGGGCGAAGTCGAGCTTGCGCCCTTGGCGGATGATGCGCTTGTAGGAGAGGATGTGGTAAAGATCATGATGCGGCACGAGTTTTTTGATGTATTTCACGATGCCGTTGACGGCCTTGCCCTTCATTGTGCCGAGTTCGTCGCCAAAGCGGGTGAGGATGACGTGTTCGATGGAGGGCAGGCTGCCGTGGATTTCCGAGAGCGTTCGCGCGAAGTTTTCGGCGATGACGATGCCCTTCACTTCGGCGTCCATCAGTTGATGCTTGAGTTCGTGCGCGGTGTAAAGCGGGTTGACGTTGACGACGACAATCCCCGCGCGCAGACAGCCGTAAAACACGATGGGGAATTGCAAAATATTGGGCATCATCAGCGCAAGACGATCGCCGGGGCGGTAGCCGAGAACGCGTTGCAGATAGGCGGCAAAGGCGCGGGAACGCGCATCCACTTCGGCGAAGGTGAGCGTCGTGCCGAAATTGGTGAAAGCGCGCGCATCGGCAAAGCGCGCGAACATGTCATCCAGATATTCGCCAAGGTGGGCAAAACGCGGCGGCGGCAGTTCCGCCGGGACATGCGGGGGATAATGCGCAAGCCACGGCTTGTCGGCAGGGATTGCGGAATGCGCCGTCATTTTCTCTCCTTCTATGCTTCTCGCAACGGGGGCGTCATCATAAAGGCAAATCTTGTATCATGCGCGCTTTTCAGGAATTGCCATGTTGAGCCACGCCGAATTCAAAGCCTCGCTCGCGCTCTTTGCGAGCGGCGTTACCGTCATCACTTGGAACGACGACAAGCACAAAGTGCAGGGCATCACCGTGAGCGCCTTCAGCTCGCTCTCCCTCGACCCGCCGCTTGTCCTCTTCTGCATTGGCAAAAATGCCTACGTCCACGACATGATGCGCCAGCAAAGCCACCTCGCCGTCAACATCCTCGCCGCCGGGCAAACCGACCTCGCCTGGCGCTTCGCCGGTGCCGATCGCGACAACCTCGACGCCCACATCCACCGCGACAACCCCCACGCCCTGCCCTACCTCAACGACGCCCTCTGCAACCTCAGCGTCGCCGTGCGCGACATCCTCCCCGGCGGCGACCACAGCATCTTCATCGCCGAAGTGCTCGACAGCGCGCGTTCCCCCGAACGCAAACCCCTGCTCTACCACAACAGCACCCTCTTCTCCGCATGAGTTTCCTCGACCGCCTCCGCGAAGCCAACAACGCCAACCTCGACGAATACCACCCCCTCTTCGTCCACGGCGCACGCGTCGGCCTCATCTGGAAACCGCAGCTCGAACGCATCCGCGCAAGCGGCCTCGTTCTCGACATCATCGGCAACCACTGCCACTGGCAGCCCCCCGGCAACTTCGCCGAAAACAGCGCGCTCCTCGCCGACTGCGCCGCCAAATGGCACGCAAGCGGCCTCGTCACGGGATGGCGCGACGAAAACTACGCCATCGCCGCCAGTTTTCACGACAAACCCGTCGCCGTCATCGAACGCGCCGCCATGCCCATCCTCGGCGCCTGCGGCTACGGCGTCCACGTCAACGGCCTCACCGAAAAAAACGGCGAAACCCACATGTGGCTCGGCCGCCGCGCCCCCGACAAAAGCACCGACCCCGACAAACTCGACCAAATCGCCGCCGGTGGCATCCCCCACGGCATCGGCATCTTCGCCAACATGCAAAAAGAATGCGCAGAAGAAGCCGCACTCCCCGAAACACTCACCCGAAACGCCCGCGCCGTCAGCATGACCAGCTACCTGCGGCAAACGGAAAACGGCATCCGCGCCGACATCCTCTACAACTACGACCTGTGGCTGCCCCCCGACTTCATCCCGGAAAACCGCGACGGCGAAGTCGCCGAATTCCTCTGCCTGCCCCTAACAGAAATCGCGCACCTCGTCGAAAACAGCCGCGACATCAAATTCAACTCCGCCCTCGTCATCATCGACTGCCTCATCCGCCACGGCCACCTCACCCCCGACCACCCGGACTACGCCAACCTCGCCAGCCACCTCAACCCGCGCGACATCCTCCTTGAACAGCACGCGCGCATCCGAACCTGAAACCGTGGCATCACAAAACAGGCTGATATAGCCAAATCAACAAAAAACAGAACGGAGATGTAGGTTGGTGGTGAGCCGTCAGGCGAACCCCAACATGATGAATCTCAAAGTGTTGGGGTTCGTGCTGCACACTCACCACCAACCTACGGCATGGCTGCTTTTATGATGATTCCACTATAGTGATTTTTTCTCACCACCAAGCGCTTACCGTGCAAAAATTTCTCACGAAAAGCGCTTTATCGTGGTAAAAAATCACTATTTTTAGTATTTTTTTAAATAAAACACCAAAACCACACTACCCGGTAACTATTGATGACCCCGGGATGACTTGCCGATACGGTCAAAGACCAATCGGGTCACACCCGGCAAGGAACGCGCGCCCGAAATCTGCAAGTCGATACTGTTGTCGTGGGTATCATCCCAGGTGAAGAACATCACCCCGGCGCTGAACGCCCCGGCATGGCGGTCGTAAAAGCGCAAAGTACGCTCGACTTCGTCCTGCACACGCGCCGCGACCAGCAGCGCTGGTTGCTCGCTTTCCATATTGCCCTGCGCGTCAAATTCGAGGAAACCGTTGCTGCTGGACTCGCCCCACAACTGGAAACGCTGCCCGTCCGTGGCATGTTTTTGCAGCAGATGCAGCACCGATTCCGATTTGCAGGCAAAAATGCTATCCAACAGGGGGCGGTCTTTTTCAAGGCCACCAGCCACCACCGCGCCATTCTGGTAAAAACTGAGTTCGCTGCGGATTTGCGCCATGGGCTTGTCGCGGAAACGCTCGCACGCCGGGCTTGCACCCAGTTCGGCAAACCAGGCGAGCGTTCGCGCTTGCACGCTATCCTGCAACAAGGTGGCGGTATACAGGTCATAAGCCACAATGTCATAGCCCTTGGGAATACCGCCCCCGGTGTAGTAATGTCCGGCGAGGTCGTAAGTGGTGAGACGATGCGCGGCAAAGGCCTGCTCCCATTGGGCAAGCTCTGCCTTCTCATCCGCGCTGTCGGCAGTCAGCAAACGCTGATAATAACTTTCCACCCCGTGTACCCAGGCATTGGCCGCCGCCGATACCGTTTCGGCAAAACCGGCATCGAACATCGCCGCGGAAAAAGTAATCCCCAGCGGGATATGCGCCAATTCGTGTTCCTCGGCCAGCGCACGGAAATCAGCGGCCAGTTGCGCCATCCCAGCCTTGCCAATGCCGTGCATATAAGGCTCGTCCACCAAAAAGAAGGCCGCAATTTGCGCCTCAAACTCTTGCAGTACTGGCCAGTAAGGCGCCAGCAATTCACGCATCTTTTCCTGCTGCGGCAAATCCTTGACCTTGTTCACGACCAGTGGCGCAAAACTTTTCGGGTAGTTTTTCCCTTCGTGCCGGTATTCCCGCGACAAATGTTCGGATGGCCGTTGCTGCGGCAACAGCGGACTGAAATCAATCTGCAAACGCGCATCATGCGCCCGCGCCACCTGCAAACTTTCCCGCAGGCCTTGCGGCGAATGCACATTGACCATGCCCAGACGGGTCTGGCGGGCAAGCGCTTCCGGGTAACCGTCCGGCGAGAAAAACGCCAGCGGTGGTGGCGTTTTCACCCCCCGTAATGCCCAGGCGACCAAAACGCCTGCCGCCAATACCAGCAGGCAGCGCGTGGCAAACCAAACAAATCCGGCCATTTTGCGTCGTGCCGCCGCCTGCCCGCAGGCCGCAATAAAATCGCGCCCGGCACGCCACGGCAACACGTCCCTCTCCGCTTCCGCATTTGCCGCACTCCGCCCTGGCTTGAAAGCGAGCGCCGGTTTTTCTACAAAATGCCAGGAAAGTACCGCACACAACAAAGTGATGACAAAAGCCAGCGCCATGCTGCCGTAAAAACCGGTAGCGGGATAAAAGAGGTGAATAACCGTCTGTTGCACCGGAAAGGCAAAAAGATAAATACCATAGGAAAAATCGCCGAAACGTCCGGCGCGGCGCAAGACGGGCGTGGACATCTGCCCGAGAAATACCGTGAGCCAGCTCACCGCGATCAACACAGCGAAATAACGCAAATCCGCCTGCCAGGCGATGACAGCAAGCAACGCCGCGCCCACGCACCAACGCTTGCCATGCTGCTGCCAGTAATCGCGCATCGCGAAAAGAAAAGCCCCGGCCGCGAAATACGCGCCAAATTCCAGCAAATATTGCATTTGCCCGAGTTCGGGGCGCTGCCAGATCACATACCAGCCGATATAGAGCAAGGCAAGGCGCGCCAGCAGATGGCGTTCACGCAAAATGCCAACCATGCCGCACAATATGAGAGTGATATAGCACTGTACTTCAAGGGGAATCGTCCAAAGAGAGCCGTTAACGGCGGGCGTGGCGTGGGTGGTGAAAACGCCGGGCAGATGGTAAGCGGGCTGCATCCACAGCGCGGAGAAATACCGCCAGGTTGTCTCATGCTGAAAATAAGGCGCAGTGGCCAACGTCGAAAGCAAAGGCCCCAATACCAGGGCAGACAGGGCCACCACCATGACCAGCGCTGGCCAGATGCGCAATATGCGGCGCAGAGCAAAACGCACGGGATGCGGATCGGCAAACCAGCTTTGCGTGACCAGATAACCGCTCAGGGTAAAAAAGATCGAGACCGCGAGGCCGCCCAGGGTATTCAGCCCCAGAAAAGATGGCTCAATGCGGCCATCGCCCACCAGCGGGTAATGATGGCCAAACAGCACCAAGGCCGCTGCAAAGAGGCGAATGGCATCAAAATTGTTGGCATGTTTGCCGGAAATCGTAGTGGTTTTCATAAAAGATGTTTGCGCCAAAACTGGCGGTTCATGCTGAATTTGAACAAAAGGCCGCGCGGCACTTTTGGCCACTGTCGCCCGAGTTGGTAACCCGTCCATTTGGCAAGGGTAAACACGGGCGAAAGCGGCAGCCAGAGCGGCGCGTGCCGCCACAGATAACGCCATTCGGAGAGTACGAAGCGCTTGCCCTCGCCTGTCGCGCCGCCGAAATGTTCGTGGATCCAGCCCGCTTCGCGGTGGAACACGCCGGTGTCGAAATAGCGGCGGAATTCCTGCACGGGGCTGTAATTGTGCGAGTGGCGCACGGTAGCTTCGGCGCAATAGGCGATTTTGTATCCGGCGAGAATCAGGCGCGCCGCAAGGTGCATGTCTTCGGCAAGAATCATGTTTTCGGGGAAGCCACCCGCAGCGCGCCATGCCGAAAGGCGATAGGCGGCAAAGGAATTGGAGATAAAGGCCGTTTTGATGCCCATCTGCGCAATATCTTCTTGCCCCTTGACGGCAGAGGCGGCGGGATAATTGAAAAGCCGCGCGTGCGCGGCGAGCGGGTTGGCGTTCTCATGCGGCAGTTGCCGCCCGTAGGCAGCGGCAACATCGGGATCGGCAAAGGCGGCAAGCAGCGTTTGCAGCGCTTGCGGATCATGGAGGATGGCATCCTGGGTCATCAATACCGCGACTTCCACATCCGCATCGAGCAGGGAGATGCCGAGATTGCGGCTGCCGCCGTGATTGAAATCGGCAACGGCAATGCCATGCACGAGGCAACCGGCTTCCCGCGCGCGCTCCGCCGTGCCGTCAACGGAAGCCGAATCGATGATGACCACCTGCGTAGGCGCAAGCGTTTGTTGTGCGAGCGCCGCAAACCACGCGTCCAGCCCTGCCCCCGCGTTGCGGGTGGGCATCACCAGCGCGAATTTCATACGCCGCGCCGCTCGAATGCATCCACCCGTTTGCGGAGTTCCTGCTCCGCCTCGGCAATCATCTGTGCATAGCGCACATTGGAAAATCCCCACAGCGAAGAATCGAGGTCCTCACGGTGTCCAAGCAAACACGGCAGGGTAACCACCACGCGCATGCCCCCCCCGGTTTGCAGGAAGCGGTCAATAGTGTTGCTGTCGGCGTCCTGTACGCTTTCATCCCACGCAGCGATGCGCTGCAAGGCGGAGGGTGCGTAAATATTGCCGACCATGCTGATCATGCGATCCAGCGTCACGAACGTTTCACCATCAACGCGTTCCACCGCGAGAATCTCCGTATCGGGATGTACCTGCGCCATCACCCCGACAAAGGCATCCCACTGCCCTTCATGCGCATCCAGCCAGGCATTGACCCGCGCACGGCGTGTGTCGTAATCCGGCGGAAATTCCACATCGTCTTCCATGATTTCCAAACGCAGCAAGCCCTGCTGCAAGGCGCATTGCGCCAGATATTTGTAGCTCATCGCCGCGCCCAGCCAGCCCGGGGTGTAACGCACGCCATCAAACAGCGCCACATCGGCGGGTGCAACCTGTGTAAAAGCCTCGCGGCGCACCACTGTTTCCGGCAAAGACAATGCCATACGCGATGCCAACTGCTGCACAGGTTGGACGAACTTGGTAAATGTCGGATAATCAATGACGCGTTGTGCCAACAATAGCCGGGAAATCATGAAAGTAAAACGCTTCTGCGATGCAGCCACCACGGCCTGACAGCGCTCGCCATAGGCGACACGCCCTTCCGCGCTTTCCTGCTCGGCCAGCGCTTCGCGCAAGGCGGCGATCAGCGCTTCCTCATCGTCCAGCGGCACAAAGCGCACCACGCCGTCCAGCTCGCCATGCTCTTCCTGATCCGCCGATACTTCGGAAACCACGGATTTGCCCAGCGACAGGCATTCGTAAATGCGCGTCGTTTCCAAAAGCGCGCCTTCATAATAATGGATATTCACCACCACCTTGGCAGCAGCCAGCGCTTGCTGCATTTCCGCGCCAAAAGCATTGCCGATGATGCGCAGCTTGAAATGCTTGCCGATGGCATCGAGCAAACGGCGGCGGCGCGGCGCATGGGCATCGCCGTAAAAAAGCACCTCACAGGCATCTTCTTCCCGCACGGGAAGCGCTTGCGTTTCGGAATAAGCGACAATGCCGCCAATGGGCGCAAAATAGACATGCGGGAAAACAATGCCGTATTCGGCCAGTTTCTTGAGATTGGCACGCGAATAGTCAAGCACGGCAAGCGAGTTCTCCAGCGTTGCTAGATATTCGGGGGTAAACCAGCGGCTGCTGACGCTCTGCTCCATCTGGAAAGCAATGCGCTTCTCACCCGGCGGCAAATGTTTGAACATCTGTGGACAAACCACAAAATATAAATCCAAAGGATAATCAACTGATTCTTCCACCGCTTGCACGGAAATGCCCATATCTTGCAAAACAACGGCAATGACATGCGCAACAAAAAGGGTATGCGGGGTCGCAAGAATGCCGCAACGAATGTCGCCTGTGTCTTCAAAGCCGTGCAAGTGCTGGATATGCGATTCTTGTTTACGTATGTGACGCACACGCTGCATAAGTTCACGCCAGTTGCCGGTAACAATATACGCCAATGCCTTGCGCATACGCCGCATGGCAAGAGAAAAGTCCTTTTTTTCTATCCACTTACGCACATTGCGCACCTGTCTTCCTGCATAACGCAATCCTGCTGTAATACGCCAGCTACGCGACTGCAACACACTTTGCAAATGATTTTGCAAAACACGCAAATCCGATTGACTATCCTGCAGTTCTTGCCGAACTTGTCGTATTTCCGTTTCTTTTTTTTGCAAAATCCGTAGTTGCGCACGCGTATCTTGCAGCATTCGCCGAACTTGATAAACTGCGGTTTCATTTTTTTGCAGGATATACAATTGTGCGCAAGTGTCCTGCAAAATTTTCCGAAACTGTAAAATTTCGGTATTTTTTTGTTGTATTAATAGCTCTTTTTGCTGCAAAGCCTCTGTATTTTTTTGCAGAGACAACAATTTTTTATTTTGCAATTCTTCCAATTTCGAATAAATATTTTTCAGTATTTTTCGCGTTTCTTCCTCTTTTTGCTGCATTAATTCTTCTTGCTGCATCAGACTACAATCTTTGGCTTCCAGTTGCTTATCTTGCATATTGATCCAGTCATCTTTTGACTGGATTTTTTCCTGCAAATCGGCAATCACCGTATCGAGATGCAGGCGCTCCGCCCGCCGTTCGAAGCGCTCACCAAGCGCACGGCAATACACCTGCATCTGTGCCAATTGTTGGCCATCTTCCGCAAGCACGCGCAGCGCTTCCGGCACCTCGCGTCCTACCAGCAGCACGCCAAGCCCGTTACTGTGGACAAAGGCAAAACCGGGGAAACGCTGGGTCAGCTCTTCCCAGTAACGCCACACGCCAAAATCTCCTTCGCGCACCGCCATGTCGTGAAAAAGCACCACACCGCGTTCGCTCAGCTTGGGCTGCCAGGTTTCAAAATCGTGGCGCACCGCTTCGTAGGTATGCAGACCGTCGATATGGAGCAGATCAATGCTGCCGTCGGCAATATCGGCCAGCGCTTCGTCGAAGGTTTTGCGCAGCAGGGTGGAAAAATGCCCGTAACGTTCGTCGTGACGCTCGCGCAAGGTATTCAGGATGCGTTCGCCATCATAGCTGCCGGCATGGGCATCGCCCTGCCAGGTATCGACGCCCCACATGCGCAGCGTCACTTGATGCGCCACCGCCGCCTGGCAAAAAGCGAGATAGGAAATGCCGGAATAGACGCCGAGTTCCACCAGGGTACGCGGACGCATCACCGCCATCAGCCAGGCAGCAAAGGGAATATGCCCGGCCCAGGGGGCGGGAGAAGACAGATGTTCCGGCTCCAGCCAAGCGCTGCGCATCGTCGGCAGGGAAAAGTCGTGGTCGTGATTCATGTCCGGCTCCTGATGGAAATCATGGAAGGGTTTGCAAACGGATGTCGTGCATGGGCAGGCCGACAAGCCCCGCTGAAGCGCTGCTGCATTCGGAGCGGAAAGCCAGCGCGTCGAAAATCCAGTGATGCTGCACATGGTCTTGCTGGGTGCCATCGGCAATGGTCGCCGTCACCGTGTAATCACCGGCGGGCATGCGCGGCATCTGGAAGGCGAATTCGGCGACGAGTCTGCCACCGGGGGCGCAGGCAACGGGATGATCGTGATAGCTGAGATAGGTGTTGTCGCCAAACAGCACCTGCCCCAACCGGTCTTTGACGACAAAACCGACAATGGGCCGCGCGAGCGCGTCGCGGGCGCGTGCCACAATACGCAGGCGCACGTTTTCTCCACCCACGGCAAAGGCCAGCGCTTCGCCCGCCTCGTCGCACAGGCTGACGTCAACAATGCGCGCCCCACCCTCGCCGAAACTGTCGGCTTGCGGATCAAAAGGAAACACCTGCAAATCGTTGCGCAAATTGCTGGCATTCAACCACGGCAGACGCTGATCGCCACGGGCAGGCGGCGGCAGCGGATCGGCGACGGGTACTGGCGCATCCGTTTCGCTGTCGCTTCCCTGTTGCTGCGCGTAGAACTCGCGCAAATAGGCCTCGCTCACGTCCTTGGCCGTGCCCTGCATGCGCAGATGTCCCTTGTCGAGCCAGAGGGCATGGTTGCAAAGATTTTTCACCGCATTGGTGTCGTGGCTCACGAAGAGCACGGTGCCATGCTGCATGAATTCACGCAAAAAGCGCATGCATTTTTGCGTGAAAAAGGCATCACCCACGGCAAGCGCTTCGTCGATGACGAGAATATCGGCGTCCACATGGGCGATCACGGCAAAGGCGAGACGCACCAGCATGCCGCTGGAATAGGTTTTCACCGGCTGGTCGATGAATTCGCCAATATCGGCAAAGGCCTCGATGTCAGCCAAACGCGCGCGCGTCACTTCTTCGGCTTGCCCCAAAACGCCCGCATTGAAAAAGATGTTCTCGCGTCCGCTGAATTCGGGATTGAAGCCGGAACCGAGTTCCAGCAGTGCTGCAACCCGTCCTTCCACCCGCACTTCGCCTTGCGTGGGGTAAAGCGTGCCACAGATGATTTGCAAAAGCGTCGATTTGCCCGAGCCGTTGCGGCCGATGATGCCGACAGTCTGGCCACGCTGCACGGCAAAGCTGACGTCATGCAGCGCTTCAAATTCATGGAAGTAATCGCGTTTCGGCAGGTGCAGCCAGCGGCGCAAACGCGGCAGGAAAAACTGTTTCAAACGCTGCGCGGGGGTGGCATAGATGTGGTAGCGCTTGGCAAGGCTGCGCACCAGAATGGCGGTGTCGCCTGTTTGCTGGTTCAGGGAAGTCGATTCAGAGGACATCGGCAAATCCTTTGCGCATGGTCTGGAACCACGCATAACCCAGCCACGCCACCAGCAAAGCGCCCAACGTGTAGGCGAGCAATCCGCCAACATCGGGCAAACGCCCCCACACCAGCACTTCCCGCGCCTGCTCGATCAGGAAGGTAAGCGGGTTCAGGCGCATCGGCGTCTGAAAAGCTTCAGGAATGGCGCTCACCGGGAAGAACACCGGTGACACAAACAGCAGGATGGTGGTCAATACCTGCGTCACCTGGGCCACATCGCGGACATAAACACCGAGGGCGGCAAGAAACCAGCCAAACCCCAGGACAATGAGGGAAAGCGGCAACAGCACCAGCAGGATGAGCGGCGCTGTCCACAGAACCGTGCCGTTGAAAACCAACCCTGCCACCAGCAGCACGGCGATGCCAATCAGGCATTGCACCAATGCCATGCCAAGTTGGATCACCGGCAGCACTTCCAGGGGAAACACCACTTTTTTCACATAGTTGGTATTGGCGGCGATGATGGCGGTGCAGCCGTTCAGCACTTCGGCAAACAGCGCGTGCATCAGCAATCCGGCGAAGAGCACGATGGCAAACTGGGCGCGCCCCTGCTCTTCATCAATCCCCCAGCGTGCCTTGAATACCACGGAAAAAACGAAGGTATAGACCAGCAACATGACGACGGGTGTGACCACCGTCCACAACATGCCACCAAAAGAACCACGATAACGCGCGGCCATGTCGCGCCGGGTGAGGCGGGCAATAAGCTGGCGGTTGTCAACGAGCGATTGCCACAGCGCACGCGGCGATAGCGGCAGGGGGGCATGGGGATTGATCATGGTGCCTTCCTCAAGCGAAAAGCCGACAGTCAGCCAAACGCTTGCCCGCCAAATCCTTGGCAGAGAGCGACGGTTCGCCATCAAGCGGCCAGTCAATGCCGACGGTTTCGTCGCTCCACAGCAGCGAATGTTCGGCCTGCGGGTGGTAGTAGTCCGTGCATTTGTAGACGAATTCCGCCGCGTCGGTCAGTACATAAAAGCCGTGGGCAAAGCCTTCCGGTACCCAGAGCTGGCGCTTGTTGTCGGCGGAAAGGACTTCCCCCACCCATTGCCCGAAAGTCGGCGACGAGCGGCGCATATCCACGGCGACATCGAAGACCGCTCCCGCCACCACGCGCACCAATTTGCCCTGGGGATGCTCGCTTTGGTAATGCAGACCGCGCAGCACGCCCTTGCCCGAGCGCGAATGGTTTTCCTGCACGAAGACGCGCTCGCAGACATGGCGGCGAAACCATTCGTCGCGGAAGGTTTCCATGAAAAAACCGCGCTCGTCGCCGAAGACGGCGGGTTCAAGCAGTTTGACGTCGGCAATGGCGGTATCAATCACTTTCATAGGGTTCTTATTGATATAGGTGCAGGGATTTCAGCGCTTGCTGCCAATCGCTGGGGGCAATGGCAAAAACGCGGCGGATTTTATCAAGATTGAGGCGGGAATTGGCCGGGCGTTGCGCCGGGGTCGGGTAATCCGCTGTGGTAATGGCATCCACTTGCGGCGCTTTGGCGAGAATACCCTGCGCCAGCGCTTCGGCAAAGATGGCACGGGCAAAGTCGCACCAGTTTGTGTGCGGCGTGCCGGAATAGTGATAAATGCCGTATGCCGCCGCTTTGCCGTCAAACGCTTGTTCGCCAATGGCAATCAGTGCGTCGGCAATATCGCCCGCATAGGTGGGCGCGCCGAACTGATCCGCGACCACGCCCAGCCGCTCGCGCTCGCGTGCAAGACGCAACATGGTTTTCACGAAGTTGTGCCCGTGTTCGCCAAAGACCCATGCGGTACGCAGGATGATGGTGCGCGGATGCGCGGCCAGCGCCGCTTCTTCGCCCGCCAGTTTGCTTTTGCCGTAAACGGTTTGCGGATTGGGCGCATCGGTTTCCAGATATTCGTCGGCCTTGTCGCCGCTGAAGACATAATCGGTGGAAATGTGGAGCAACAGGGCATCGGTTTCCGCCGCCGCTTGTGCGAGATACCGCACGCCGTCGGCATTGACGGCATGGGCGGTGTCCGCCTCGCTTTCTGCCTTGTCCACCGCCGTATAGGCGGCGGCATTGATGATGACATCCGGCGCAAAGGTGCGGACAGCAGCAAGAACCGCACCGCGATCGGTAATATCCAGCGTTTGCCGGTCATGCGCCTGCACCTCGGCCTTGCCCTGCAAGCGCGCGCACAGCGCACACCCAACCTGCCCTTCGCTGCCGGTGATGAGGATTTTGCGCATCAGACCTCTCCCACCAGGCGCAGCAAATAGCGGCCATAGGCATTTTTCGCAAGCGGCTGGGCAAGACGAATGACATCGTCGCGGCCAAGCCAGCCGTTGCGCCAGGCGATTTCCTCCAGACACGCCACTTGCAAATCCTGAATGTGCTCGATGGTTTTCACAAAGGACGAAGCCTCGTGCAGGCTTTCGTAAGTGCCGGTATCGAGCCAGGCAAAGCCGCGCCCGAGCAGTTTGACGTTGAGCGAGCCGTCGTCGAGATACATCTGGTTCAGGGTGGTGATTTCCAGCTCGCCGCGCGCCGACGGCTTCACCCGCTTCGCCATCTCCACCACGCGCTCGTCGTAGAAATAAAGCCCGGTTACTGCCCAGTTCGATTTGGGCTGCGCCGGTTTTTCTTCAATCGACAGCGCACGGTAATTGCTGTCGAATTCGACCACGCCGAAGCGCTCCGGGTCTTTTACCTGATAACCGAAAACGGTGGCGCCACAGGGATTCGCCGCCGCTTCGCGCAAGGTCTGGCTGAAGCTCTGGCCGTAGAAGATGTTGTCGCCGAGCACCAAGCAGCAGCGCCCGCCGTCGATGAAATCTTCGCCGATGAGAAAGGCTTGCGCAAGTCCATCCGGACTGGGCTGGACGGCGTATTGCAAACGAATGCCGAAATCCTCGCCATTGCCGAGGAGGCGCTGGAAATTGTCGCGGTCTTCCGGGGTGGTGATGACGAGAATGTCGCGAATCCCGGCAAGCATCAGGGTGGACAGCGGATAGTAAATCATCGGCTTGTCGTACACCGGCAGCAGCTGCTTGGAAACGCCACGGGTGATCGGATAGAGACGGGTGCCGGAACCGCCGGCGAGGACGATGCCTTTCATGAGAGCACTCCCAGGCGCTCGCCTTGATAGGAGCCGTCGAGCACCCGTTGCCACCAGCCGCGATTGTCAAGATACCACTGCACCGTTTTGCGCAGGCCGCTGTCGAAGGTTTCCGCCGGCATCCAGCCCAGTTCGCGCGCGATTTTCGCGGCATCGATGGCATAGCGCACATCATGGCCGGGGCGGTCGGCAACGAAGGTAATCAGGTCTGCATATTTTTCCACGCCCTGCGGCTTCTGTGGATGCAGCTCTTCGAGGAGCGCGCAAATGGTTTGCACCACTTCCAGATTGGTTTTTTCGTTGTGGCCGCCAATGTTGTAGGTCGCACTCGGCTCACCGCGGGTGATGACGGTATGGAGCGCGCGTGCATGGTCTTCCACATAGAGCCAGTCGCGGATTTGCTGGCCATTGCCATAAACGGGCAAGGGCTTGCCCGCGAGCGCATGGATAATCATCAGCGGAATGAGTTTTTCCGGGAAATGGCGAGGGCCGTAATTGTTGGAGCAGTTGGTAACGAGAGTGGGCAAACCGTAGGTACGCTGCCAGGCGCGCACCAGATGGTCGCTCGACGCTTTCGAGGCGGAGTAGGGGCTGCTCGGTGCGTAAGGCGTGGTTTCGGTGAAAAGATCGCTGCTGCCGTACAAATCACCGTAGACTTCGTCGGTGGAAATGTGGTGGAAGCGGAAGGCCGCCTTGCGTGCCGCATCCAACCCGTTCCAATAGGCACGTGCCGCTTCGAGCAGGGTGTAAGTGCCGACGATATTGGTCTGGACAAAGGCGGCGGGGCCGTCGATGGAACGGTCGACATGGCTTTCCGCCGCCAGATGCATCACCGCATCGGGTGCGTGTTCGGCGAAGATGCGATCGAGCGCGGCACGCTCGCAAATATCCGCCTGCACAAAGGCATAGCGCGGATTGTCCGCCACTTCCATGAGCGATTCGAGATTGCCGGCATAGGTGAGCTTGTCGAGATTGATGACGCTGTCTGCCGTATGCATGATGATGTGCCGCACCACGGCCGAGCCGATGAATCCCGCGCCGCCTGTTAGCAATATTTTCATGGGTAATGTGCCCGATTTGCAAAACCGCGCGGCAATATACAGGCATTTGTCCTTTTCATCATTACCAAGGCGCATCTCGCCGCGTCGCCGGATGAACGACTGCCACGCCACAGGGTGGTTTTTATCTCATTTTATCTATAAAAATATTAATTTTTTACCATAACGAAGCGCTTATCGCGGTAAAAAATCACTATTTTTCATGATTTTTTGTCTTTGTTTTTGCGCTCCAATGTCAACAGCAGCGTTTGCAGCAAAATGCGCAAATCCAGCCACAGCGACCAGTTTTCGATATACCACAAATCGTATTCGATGCGCTTTTGCAAATCGGTATCGCCGCGCCAGCCGTGGATTTGCGCCCAGCCGGTCATCCCCGCCTTCATCAAATGCTTTTGCATATAGCCGGGGATTTCGTGCTTGAAGGTTTCCACGAATTCCACGCGCTCCGGGCGCGGTCCGACCAGCGACATTTCCCCGCGCAACACGTTCCAGAGCTGCGGCAATTCATCGAGATTCCATTTGCGCAGCGCGTCGCCCAAACGGGTTTTCGGCTTGTTCTCTTCATCGGCCCAGGCGCTCGCCTGCTCGGGCGAGAGCAATTTCATGCTGCGGAACTTGATGATCTTGAACGGCTTGCCGCTCCAACCCACGCGATCCTGACAGAAAAATATCGGACGACCGTCGGTGAGCCAGATGAGCAGGGCAACCACCGTCATCGGCAGCAACGCCAGCAAAAAGAGCGCACCGCCGAGAATCTTGTCTTCCAGCCATTTGCCCAAATACGACATCCCCTGCATCGGCGACAGCGTCACATCAAAGGCATAGCGCCCGGCAATGTGCGACACCTGATGATTGATGAGACGAAAACCGTGCAAATCCGGGAAATAACGGATATTGACCGCCGTGAGATCGAGACGCCCGAGAATGCTTTGCAATGTGCGCGTTTCCGTGACCGGCAGGGCAATCCAGATTTCGTGGCAATCGAATTGCAGGTCATTCTTGTCGAACGGCTTGATGGGTATCCCCATGTTTTCGATGGGTCTGGCATCGTCAAGCACGCGAATGTCGCGTATCGCGAAACCGGCGGAAGGGTCCTGACGCAGGGTTTCGATCATGCTGCGGCAAGAATGGGCGTCACCAATCAAGGCCACCGTTTTGATATTGAACCCCGCCTTGCGCACCCGGCGCAGCAGGCGGTAAATCACAAAGCGGATGGCAACACTCGTCCCCACGGAGAACACGAACCACAACAACAGCCACTGCCGCGAAAACATGTCATTTTTCTGGGCAAGATAAAGATAGCCCATGATAATCGCCACCAGCCAGAAAAAGCCGCGCACAATGCGGCTCACCAGCGCCATGCGCACTGCGCCGCGCCACGACTGATACACCCCGAGATAGCTGAACAGCATCACCACCAGCAAAGCGGCGCTCAACGACATCCACTGGTAGCGCTCAACCGCCATGCGGCTGTCAAAACACAACCAGTAGGAAAAATAAGCCCCGGCATACACGGCAAAGAAATCCGCGAGCCGCGCCAAGATATGGGAATAATTGATGTAATGCCGTTGTTTCATGGATCACGGTTCGCCAGCGCTGGCGCCCCCCCAAGCTGCGGAAAGTCTCGAAAAAAACCGCGCAGATGGTAACACAAAGCCCGGACAAAACCTGCGGCCGGGAATGGTTGCCGCCCCTTTCGTTTTGTGTTCTAATGCCGCGCCTTGCGCGAGAGTGGCGGAATTGGTAGACGCACTGGATTTAGGTTCCAGCGGGGTAGCCCGTGAGAGTTCGAGTCTCTCCTTTCGCACCAGATCACATGCGCCGCAGGCGCTTTTTTTATTTACTTCTGACAGGCACATGCCGAACTGACCGAGGAACATATGCAATCATCCGTTGAAAAACTTGAAGGTTTGACCCACAAACTGGTGATCGAAGTACCGGCCGATCGCGTAGATCAGGCGGTTGAAACCCGACTCCGCGAGATCCGCCCCCGCGTGCGGGTTGACGGTTTCCGTCCGGGTAAAGTCCCCCCGCATGTGATCAAGCAGAAGTACGGTGCCAGTGTGCGTCAGGAAGCATTGGAAAACGTCCTCAGCGAAACCTTGGGCGAAGCGCTGATTGCCAACGAACTTGCCCCCGTTGCCCCGCCGCAGATCAACATCCTCTCCGGCTTTGCCGCCAACGAGCCTTTCAAATACGAAGCGCTTTTTGAAGTCGATCCCGAAGTGGAAGTCAAAGGCCTCGACAATCTGGAAATCACCCTGCCCAAGAGCGACATCGGCGACAAGGACATCGACGCGATGATCGACATCCTCCTGCGCCAGCAAGCCACCTATCATGAAGACGGCAATGCCACCGCAGACGAGGGCGACCGCGTCCACGTTGATTTCGTCGGCAAGCTCGACGGCGTCGCCTTCGAAGGCGGCAGCGGCGAAGACGTCCCCGTCGTCATCGGCAGCGGCCAGATGCTCCCCGACTTCGAGGCAGGCCTGAAAGGCACAAAAGCCGGTGAAGAGAAAACCTTCGACGTCGCCTTCCCCGCCGAATACCCCAGCGAAGAACTCGCGGGCAAAACCACCCAGTTCACCGCCACCGTTAAGAAAATCGAGAAAATCCAGTTGCCGGCACTCGATGAAACCTTCATCAAGAATTTCGGCATCGACGCTGGCGACGAAGCCGCCTTCCGCAAGGCCATCCGCGAGAACATGGTGCGCGAACTTGACAACGCCCTGCGCCGCATCAAGCGCGACCGCCTCTTCGACGCCCTGCTCGCTGCCAATGAAGCGCAAATCATCCCGGAAACGGCAGTGGATCGTGAAATTGGCCGCATGAGCCGCGAACTCAACCTCGACAAGCAAATCCCCGATGCCGAGCAGCGCGCCAAGCTTGCCAAGCAGATTTTCGACGCCCCGGCACGCCGCCATGTACGTCTCGGCCTGCTCCTCGGCAAGCTCTTTGAAGAGAAAAACCTCGAACTCGACCAGGATCGCGTGCAAGCCCGCCTCGATTCCATCGCCTCCACCTACGAAGACCCGGCAGAAGTGCGCGAATGGTATGCCAGGGACAACAACGCCAAAGTCAGCCTGGAATCCGCGATTCTCGAAGAGCAACTGATTGACAGCATTTATGAAAATGCCAAAGTCAGCGAAGAGGAAAAAACCTTCCAGGAAGTCATGGCGCTCAACGCCCAGATTCGTAACTGATTGGCGCGAAAGCTGTTTTGACATCCCGTGAGAAAATTTCTCACCCTGAAGCGCTTGCCGTGAAAAATTTTTCCATGGCAAGCGCTTCTTCTTGGTAAAAAAACACTATTTTTCGTGTTTTTATGAATTATAGTTAAATCAACAAAAAACAGAACAGGGATGTAGGTTGGTGGTGAGCCGTCAGGCGAACCCCAACATGATGAATCTCAAAGTGTTGGGGTTCGTGCTACGCACGGTTATCGAGCCTGTCGAGATGCACCACCAACCTACGGTATGGCTGCTTTTATGATGATTCCACTATATCGCCATTCCCCGCGATGTCCTGAAAGGAAAGGCATTGAGAGGATGGGGTGCAAAATACGGACACTTCTGGACATTTCCATGAAATGCCACGCCCCTCCCCCAATCTGTTGCGCATCCCGCAATCAAGACATAAAAACCCCGGCAGATTTTCAAAGCGCTCTCCGCTGATCATCGATCACAACATAGACCGTCAAAACCAAACGCCGCACAAACATTCAAAAAACCATACAAAATAGTAATTTTTTACCATCACGAAGCGCTCACCCCGGTAAAAAACACGCATAAATCATCAAAATTTGCAACAAAACAACATCCCTTGCATTTGCAACCATCATCCCCACTTCTGCCCTCGCATTCACACAGGAAATCTGCATGGACATTCACAACAATCTCCTCATCCCCATGGTCGTCGAGCAAACCGGCCGTGGCGAGCGTTCTTACGACATCTATTCGCGCCTGCTGAAAGAGCGCGTCATTTTCATGGTGGGGCCGGTCACCGACGCTTCCGCCAATCTCGTGGTGGCGCAGCTCCTCTTCCTCGAGGCGGAAAACCCGGATCAAGACATTCATCTGTATATCAATTCGCCGGGCGGCTCGGTTACCGCAGGCATGTCGATTTACGACACCATGAACTTCATCAAGCCCGATGTCTCCACGCTGTGCCTTGGCCAGGCGGCGAGCATGGGCGCATTTCTCCTTTCTGCCGGTGCCAAGGGCAAGCGCTTTGCCCTGCCCAACAGCCGGGTAATGATTCACCAGCCGTTGATCAGCGGCGGCCTGGGCGGTCAGGCGTCCGACATTGAAATCCACGCGCGCGAACTGCTGAAGCTGAAGGCCAAGCTCAACGAATTGCTCGCCAAACATTGCGGCCAGCCGCTGGAAAAGGTCGAACGCGATACCGACCGCGACAATTTCATGTCCGCCGAGGAAGCAGTCGCCTACGGTCTGGTGGACGCCATCAGCAACGTCCGCGCCTGACGCGCTTGAAAAATCCCTGCCTATCCGCATATAGCCCACTTCATTGATTCGGAGCCTTTCATGTCCCAAAAACACTGCTCGTTCTGTCGCAAACCGGAAGACGCCGTCAAACGCCTGATCGAAGGCCAGGACGGCGCCTACATCTGCGACGAATGCATCGAACTGTGCGGCGATCTGCTGCGCGATGGCAGCCATGATGACGCGCCGAAATCTGCGGATGCCCCGCTGCCCACGCCCTCGCAAATCAAGGCCTTTCTCGATGAATACGTCATCGGCCAGCACCAGGCGAAAAAAGCGCTGGCCGTTGCCGTTTACAACCATTACAAGCGCTTGCGCCTCGGCACCTCGCAAAGCGATGTGGAAATCAACAAATCCAACATCCTGATGATCGGCTCGACCGGCTCGGGCAAGACCCTGCTCGCGCAGACCCTTGCCCGTTCGCTGGATGTCCCCTTCGCCATTGCCGATGCCACTGCCCTGACCGAAGCCGGCTACGTCGGCGAAGACGTGGAAACCATCCTGCAAAAGCTCCTCATGAGCTGCGATTACGACGTCGCCAAAGCCGAACGCGGCATCATCTACATTGACGAAATCGACAAAATCGCGCGCAAATCGGAAAACGTCTCCATCACCCGCGACGTCTCCGGCGAGGGCGTGCAGCAAGCGCTGCTGAAACTCGTGGAAGGCACCGTCGCCGCCGTCCCCCCGCAAGGCGGACGCAAACACCCGCAGCAGGAAATGACCCACATCGACACCAAAAACATCCTCTTCATCTGCGGCGGTGCCTTCGCCGGCATTGAAAAACTCATCGCCCAGCGCACCGACAAAGGCGGCATCGGCTTCTCCGCCACCGTGCGCAACAAAGACAACGCGCTCAGCGACCACAGCGACCTCCTCGCCCTCACCGAACCGGAAGACCTCGTCAAATTCGGCCTCATCCCCGAATTCGTCGGCCGCCTGCCCATCGTAACCCTCTTGGACACCCTCGACGAAGCCGCGCTCGTGCGCATCTTGACCGAGCCGAAAAACGCCATCGTCCGCCAATTCCAGACCATGTTCGGCTACGAAAACGTCGAACTGCACTTCGAACCCGACGCACTCACCGCCATCGCCAAAAAAGCCATCGCGCGCAAAACCGGCGCACGCGGCCTGCGCTCCATCGTCGAACAACTCCTCCTCGACATCATGTTTGAACTGCCCGATCTCGCCAACATCGCCGCCGTCAGCATCAGCCGCGACAACGTCGAAAACGGCACGGCACCCACCTTGCACCAGGCACCGGAAAAGGAGGCCTCATGACCCAGAACACCCGTTACCCCGTACTCCCCCTGCGCGATGTCGTCGTCTACCCCCACGTCATCGTCCCCCTCTTCGTCGGCCGCGAACAATCCATCGCCGCGCTTGACCACGCCATGGAAAACAGCCAGGAACTCCTGCTCCTGCCGCAACGCGACCCGAAAACCCGCGAACCGGAAATCGCCGACCTCCACGACATCGGCACCGTCGGCCGCATCGTGCAAATGGCCAAACTCTCCGACGGCACCGTCAAAGTCCTCATGGAAGGCCTCTACCGCGTCAAAGTCAAAAACTTCCGCCAGGAAGAAGGCTACCTCAGCGCCGAAGCCATGCCGCTCAGCGAACGCGCCGCCGTGAGCCACAGCGAACTCGCCGCCATGATGACCAGCGCCGTCAACGACTTTGCCCGTTACCTCAAGGAAAACGACAAATCCGCCGACGAACTCATCGAAACCCTGCGGCAAATCCCCGACGCCGGGCGTCTCGCCGACACCATCGCCGCCCACATCGACCTGCGCATCGAACAGCGCATCGGCCTCCTCGGCCTCCTCGACATCCAGGAACGCCTCGAACGCCTCCTCGTCCTCCTCGAAGAAGAACACGAAAAAGCCGACCTCGAACGCAGCATCAAAAAACGCGTCAAACAACAAATGGAACGCAACCAGCGCGAGTACTACCTGAACGAGCAAATCAAAGCCATCCAGAAAGAACTCGGCGACATGGACGAAGCGCAAAACGAAGTCGAACAACTCGAAAGCGACATCCTCGCCGCACAAATGCCCGCCGACACCGAGAAAAAAGCCCTCGCCGAACTCAACAAACTCAAACAAATGTCGCCCATGTCGGCCGAAGCCAACGTCATCCGCAACTACCTCGAATGGATGATCGACTACCCGTGGGCGAAGAAAAAACGCGCGCAATACAACCTCGAACGCGCGGAAAACATCTTGAACCGCGACCACTACGGCCTCGAAGACGTCAAAGAACGCATCATCGAATACCTCGCCGTGCAAAAACGCAGCAAAAACAGCAAAGGCCCCATCATCTGCCTCGTCGGCCCCCCCGGCGTCGGCAAAACCTCGCTCGGCAAATCCATCGCCGAAGCCACCGGCCGCGACTTTGACCGCATCTCGCTCGGCGGCGTGCGCGACGAAGCCGAAATCCGTGGCCACCGCCGCACCTACATCGGCGCCCTGCCCGGCAAAATCGTGCAGAAACTCTGCAAACTCGGCAGTAACAACCCCGTCATCCTGTTGGACGAAATCGACAAAATGGGCATGGACCACCGTGGCGACCCCGCCTCTGCCCTCCTCGAAGTCCTCGACCCCGCGCAAAACACCAGCTTCAGCGACCACTACCTCGAAAGCGACATCGACCTCTCCAACGTCCTCTTCATCGCCACCGCCAACACCATGAACATCCCGGGGCCGCTCCTCGACCGCATGGAAGTGATTCGTCTACCCGGCTACACCAGCCGCGAAAAACACGAAATCGCCGAGCGCTACATCCTCCCGCGCCAACGCAAGGAACACGCCCTCAAAGAGCGCGAATTCCAGCTCGCCGACGGCGTCCTCAACCGCATCATCGAGGACTACACCCGCGAAGCCGGCGTGCGCAACCTCGAACGCGAAATCGGCAAACTCGCGCGCAAAAGCGTGCGCAAACTCATGCAAAGCAAAAGCGACAGCATCCTCGTCAACAACGACACCCTCGAAGAATTCCTCGGTGTTGCCAAATACCACAGAAGCGAAGAAGACCTGCGCGCGAAAATCGGCTCCGTTACCGGCCTCGCCTGGACATCCGTGGGCGGTGAACTCCTGCAAATCGAAACCGCCGTCTTCTCCGGCAAAGGCCGCCTCACCCACACCGGCCAACTCGGCGACGTCATGAAAGAATCCATCCAGGCGGCGCTTTCCGTCGTGCGCGGCTACCTCGACAACAAAGACGAGACCTTCCGCTTCAACGACTACGACATCCACATGCACCTCCCCGAAGGCGCCACCCCCAAAGACGGCCCCAGCGCCGGTATCGGCATGGCCACAGCACTCCTCTCCGCGCTCACCGAAATCCCGGTACGCGGCGACCTCGCCATGACCGGAGAAATCACCCTGCACGGCCGCGTCCTTGCCATCGGCGGCCTCAAGGAAAAACTCCTCGCCGCGCAACGCGGACAAATCAAAACCGTCCTCATCCCCGAAGAAAACGTCAAAGACCTGCGCGACATCCCGCAAGACGTCAAAAACGACCTCGAAATCATCGCCGTCAGCAGCGTCGAACAAGTCTTTGAACACGCCCTCGTGGAAACCCCGAGCCCCATCCGCGCCCGCAACCTGCACCGCCCCGCCGCCACCCTCGGCAGCGCCGCGCAGCCTTGTTAAGCGCCTAAAAACAAAGGAATGATAGCCGCAAGCAAATCCTAACCAATAATTAACCATTGGTTTTGCTGAAAAAAACGCCCGCGAAAACGGAAAAAAGTTTGACACCCGCCAACGCGAGCGGTATAAAACCCGCGGTCGGCGCAGGAACGCGCCGCATTTGTAACATTTTTGACCAAAGGTATTTGCTATGAACAAGACGGAACTGATCGAAGCCATCGCTGCCGCTGCCGGCCTCACCAAAGCCCAGGCGGGCAAGGCAGTAGATGCCTTCGTGGATACTGTCAGCGACACCCTGAAAAAAGGCGACAAAGTCATCCTCATCGGCTTTGGCACCTTCGAAACCCGCAAACGCGAAGCGCGCAAAGGTCGCAACCCGGCAACCAAAGAAGAAATCATGATCCCGGCAAGTACTTCACCGGTCTTCAAAGCCGGCAAGAAACTGAAAGACGCCGTGAACGGAAGCAAGGCGAAAGGTAAAAAATAACACCACCGCACAGCCAATAAAAAAACCGCCGGACAACCTCCGGCGGTTTTTTATTGCGCCACACCATTTGCAGCATCATGTTCATATAGTGGAATCATCATAAAAGCAGCCATACCGTAGGTTGGTGGTGCATCTCGACAGGCTCGATAACCGTGCGTAGCACGAACCCCAACACTTTGAGATTCATCATGTTGGGGTTCGCCTGACGGCTCACCACCAACCTACATCCCTGTTCTGTTTTTTGTTTATTTAACCTGAGTTCGGGATAAGAGAACGATCTGCTTTAAATGGTTTCTCGGAATTTTCTATGAAATGACAAACCATTACCCTCCCCCGCCTGCGGGGGAGGGACAG
>JAUNKJ010000009.1 GCA_030532785.1 Cardiobacteriaceae bacterium | reverse complement strand
CTGATTATCGCTGCCCATCCGGATATATCCCGATCCGTGGTCAACCGGCGCTGGCTGGATGCCGTGCGTCACCGGGATTGCGCCACGGTGCATGAACTTTATGGCGCCTATCCCGACGGCCATATCGACGTCGCCGTCGAGCAGGCGCGGGTGGATGCGCACCGGAAAATCGTCCTGCAATTTCCGGTGTACTGGTTCAACTGCCCGCCGCTTCTGAAAAAATGGCTGGACGAGGTGCTCACCTACGGTTGGGCTTATGGTAGCCAAGGCAAAGCGCTCGCAGGCAAAACCATCGCCTTGGCGGTTTCTCTTGGCACACCGGCTACGGATTATCGCGCGGACGGAAAAATTGGCTACGGTGTTGCTGAGGTCTTGCGCCCCTTTGAATTGACCATGAAATACTGCAACGCCGATTACCGCCCGCCCTTTGTTTTCCACACCATCGACAGCAACGCCGCCTATGACGATGCCGCCCGCGCCGTGATCGAGCAAAGCGCCGCCGATTATCTGGATTGGCTGGAAACAACCCTCTCAATCAAACCCGCACAAACGATATGACCCACGACACTTTGAAAACCTGCGCCCGGCGCGGAGACATCCCCATGATAACGACCATGAACCCTGCTGGTATCGCGCTGTTTTCGCCTTGTCGCCTCAATAACGGCGTTGCCCTCAAAAATCGCCTTGTGGTTGCGCCGATGACGCATTACGCCTCGCATGAAGACGGCACGCTGAGCGACGAAGAGCGCCGTTTCATTGGCAACCGCGCCCAGGGCTTTGGCATGTTCATCACCGCCGCCACCTGCGTATCGCCGGAAGGCAAATCCTTCTACGGCGAGCCGGAAGCGGCGGGCGAGCAGCACCTGCCCGGCTTGCGGGAAACGGCCCGCATCATTCAGGCGCAGAGCGCAAAAGCGATACTGCAACTTCACCACGGCGGCAAATCCGTGGTTACCCATAATGGGCTGCTGCCTTGTCCGGCGATTCCTGCCGGCGCGCATCGGCTAGCGCCCAGTGCAGAAGTGGGCGCGCGCGCCGCGAGCGCGGACGATATCCACGCCCTGATTGGCGCTTTCGCCCGCGCCGCCGAATTGGCGATTCGCGCCGGCTTTGACGGCGTGGAAATCCACGGCGCCAACGGCTTTTTATTGCAGCAGTTTTATTCGGCCAAAAGCAACCGGCGCACGGACGAATGGGGCGGCAGCCGGGAAAAACGCATGCGCTTTCCGCTGGCCGTGGTGGATGCCGTCGTCGCCGTTCGAGAAGCCATGCAGCGCCCCGACTTCATCATCGGCTACCGTTTTTCGCCCGAAGAAGACGGCGCAGACGGCCTGACGATGGCAGACAGCTTTGCACTCATCGATGCATTGACAGAAAAACCGCTGCAATACCTGCACGTTTCACTTGCCAGCTTTCATGGCAAAGCGCGACGCGGCGCCGACGCCAATCAAACGCGGATGCACCTGCTGCACAGCCATATCAACGGGCGAATTCCCCTGATAGGCGTCGGCAACCTGCTTGACCGTCCAGCCATATTGTCCGCCTGGGAAAGCGGCTGGGCCGAGTTTATTGGCCTTGGCAAGGCGGTGATGCTCAACCCCGATTTGGCGGAACTTCTGATAGAAGGCAAAGACGGCGACATCATCACCGAACTCGACCCGGCGCGCGCCGACCGCTATGGCATTCCAGAGCGCTTGTGGCAGCTTTGCCTGAAAGCGCCCGATTGGCTGCCGCCGTTGAAGCGTGAAAAACGCCAGGAAAATTGAAGACAGGCGTTTTTGCCGCCATCCATCGCTTGTCGCCGAAAAAACCGGCATGAAACCCGGAATGTGAATTCCGTAAATTTTTCAAAAAAATAGTGATTTTTTACCACCATGAAGCGCTTATCGTGAGAAATTTTTGCACATAAAGCGCTTTATGATGAGAAAAAATCTCACGATGGTTTTTCGTTCGTCATCGTTATAATGCGCCATTTCCACAACTGCCGGTTTCCCCATGTCTTTTCTTCCCTTTTGGCTGCGCGAGAGCCGTTTTTCCCTGATTTTGACGGGTTTCCTTGTGTGCTGGTCGGCTTTGCCTCCAGTGTGGCGCTGGTGATTCAGGCGGCAGGGGCAGCGGGTGCGTCGCCCGCGCAGACGGCGGGCTGGATTGCGGCGTTGTGTGTGGGGTCGGCGGTGTCGGGGATTTTGCTCTCGGCGCGGTTTCGCGTGCCGGTGATTACCGCGTGGTCAACGCCGGGAGCGGCGTTGCTGATTGCGGCATTGCCCGGTTTTTCGCTTGCCGAGGCGGTCGGTGCGTTTGTGGTGTGCGGGGCGCTGCTGTGGCTGTCGGGGGCGACGGGGGTGTTCGCGCGTTTGATGGAGAAGATTCCGCCAGCGGTGAGCGCGGGGATGCTGGCCGGGATTTTGTTGCGTTTCGGTCTTGGGGTGTTTGCCGAGCCGTTGGCGTTCAATGGCTTGCCGCTCTTGATGTTTGCGCTGTGGCTGGTGGTGCGCCGGGTGGCGGCGCGGTATGCGGTGCTTGCGGCGCTGTTGGGCGGGCTGAGCTGGGTGTTGGCGCAGGGGGCGTTGTTGCCGCCGGGGGAGGCGGCGGTGTGGGCGTGGCCTGCGCCGGTGTGGCCGGCGTTTTCGCTTTCGGCGCTGGTCGGGGTGGCGCTGCCGCTCTATGTGGTGACGATGACGTCGCAGAATTTGCCGGGGATAACGGTGATGCGTGCGGCGGGGTTTCCGCCGCCGGTGTCGGCGGCGCTGTCGGCAACGGGGTTGGCGACGCTCGTTCTCGCGCCGTTTGGCGCGTTTGCCGTGAATCTCGCGGCGATTACCGCGGCGATGGCGATGGGCGAGGATGTCCATCCCGAGCGTGACAAGCGCTATATCGCGGGGATTTGGACGGGGATTTTTTATGTGCTGACGGCACTTTGCGCGGGCGTGGTGGTGGTGTGGTTCATGCGTTTGCCGCCGTTGTTTGTCCTGACGCTGGCGGGGCTGGCGCTGATTCCGGTGATCAGTGCCAGTCTGCATCTGGCGCTGGATGACGGCGAGAGCCGCGAGGCGGCGATGCTCGCGTTTCTGGTGGCAGCGTCGGGGGTGAATTTGTGGGGGATTGGCGCGGCGTTCTGGGCGATTGTGGTGGGCGTGGCGGTGTATGCGCTGCGTAAACAGTGAGAAATTTTCTCATGCAAAAGCGCTTGTCGTGCAAAAACTTCTCACAATAAGCGCTTTGTGATGGTAAAAAATCACTATTTTTAAGCAAAATATCTCATGGGTGGCAATGCTCAAAAACATGCACTAAATCAACCCCTCTCCCTGCGGGAGAGGGGAGGGGGAGAGGGGTTGAACGAACATCTTGAATCCCCTCCAATATCTAAAAAAGTTGTTTATTTTCTGCCCTCTCCCCAACCCCTCCCCCACTGGGGGAGGGGCTTTTTGATCGTGCTTTCAATCAAGTGAAGAGTTTTGTCGTGTGCTGAGGGAAACGGCTATATAATGCGCGCCATTTTCAATATCAAACAGGCTGTTACATGGGATTCAACTGCGGTATCGTCGGGCTGCCCAACGTCGGAAAGTCCACCCTTTTCAATGCGCTAACCAATGCGGGGATTGATGCGAAAAATTTCCCCTTTTGCACCATCGACCCCAATACTGGCATTGTTCATGTGCCTGATCCGCGTCTCGATGCGCTCGCGGCCATCGTCAAGCCGGAGCGCGTGCTGCCCGCGACCATGGAATTCGTTGATATTGCAGGTCTTGTCGCAGGTGCGTCCAAGGGCGAAGGCCTCGGCAACCAGTTCCTCGCCAATATTCGCGAAACCGATGCGATTGCCCAGGTGGTGCGCTGCTTTGAGGATGATGATGTGATTCACGTTGCCGGCAAGGTTGATCCGCTCGCCGATATTCTTGTCATTGAATCCGAACTGATTTTGGCGGACATGGCCTCGCTGGAAAAAGCGCAGCAGCGCCTGACCCGCATCGCCAAGGGCGGCGACAAGGATGCCAAGCTCAAGCTCGCCATTATTGAAAAACTCCTGCCGCATCTGGAAGATGGCAATCTGGCGCGTACCCTGCCGCTGGAAGACGAAGAACGCCGCGCCGCGCGCGAATTCTTCCTGCTCACCATGAAGCCGATGATGTACGTCGCCAACGTCGCCGAAGAAGACGGCGATGGCGCGAACAATCCGCACGTTGCCGCCGTGCGCGCCAAAGCGGCGGAAACCGGCGCGGTGGTCGTGACCGTCTGCGCTGCCATCGAAGCGGAACTCTCGCAACTCGAACCCGCTGAACAGGCGGAACTTTTGGGCGAATACGGCCTCGCCGAACCGGGGCTGAACCGCGTCATCCGCGCCGGTTACGAACTGCTGGATTTGGGCACTTATTTCACGGCGGGCGTCAAGGAAGTGCGCGCCTGGACCATGGCGAAAAACGCCACCGCGCCGCAGGCCGCAGGTGTCATCCACAGCGATTTCGAACGCGGCTTCATCCGCGCCGAAGTCATCGCCTACGACGACTTCATCGCCCACAACGGCGAACAGGGCGCGAAAGACGCGGGCAAATGGCGGCTTGAAGGCAAGGAATACCGTGTGCAGGAGGGGGATGTCATCCACTTCCGCTTTAACGTTTGAGATCAACAGTATGAAACTTCCCGCATGGAACGCAATGGGCATTCTGCCCCCCATTCGCCCGCCAGCCTGGGGAAATGAATTCGATCGCTCGCCATATGTTATTGATCTGGCGGAACTGGTGGAGCGTTTTGCTACTTCAGCGGCACGAAATCGCATTCTTGCGGGCTTGCTGGCCTATCGTGCGGCGTTGCATGCGGCTGGCGCAGTGCGTGGATTTCAATGGCTGGATGGCAGCTTCATGGAAGACGTGGAAACGTTGGAAGGGCGTGCGCCACGCGATATGGATGTCGTGACATTTTTTCACTTGCCGGACGATATGGATCAGTCGGGTTTTGCTGAGCAATATCCGAATTTGTTTGACAAGACGGCGATTGCGCAGACATATTCCATGGATGCTTATTTCGTGGTTCTGGGCGAGGAAATGCTTGCAGGAGATGTTCGCAAAATCACCTATTGGTATAGCATGTGGTCGCATCGGCGTGATGGGCTGTGGAAAGGCTTTGTTCAGATTGATCTGGATTCAGCACAGGATGAGGCTGCACGCGCGGTTATGAACGAAATTGCCGGAGGTATCCGTCATGCATAATGAACGCATTTTGATAACTTCCGAAATCCGCGAACTGGAAGCGTTGCTGGCAGATATTCCCGCCGAGCGCGTGATTGACCGTATGAGTTTGCAATCGCGACTGACCGCAGCCAAAGCTGCGCTGGAAAGATTGCCTGCCACAGGAAAGGCAGCACAGAGAATCCGGCTGACTTTTCGCGGCAAACCCGTCTTGGGCAGTTATGGTATCAACGCTGATTTTGCCGCCAAGGCAGCAAGCGCTTTTTCCGATGCTTACAGTGCAGTGACTGCCGCCTTGAAGGAAGGGCTGAGTCATATGGGCCCCATTCCTGACAAAGACAAAAACCAATTGCTGATTACCGGCACAGCTATTGGCTCATTCGGTTTCGAATTCGAATTACCTAGTCAAAGCGAGCCTCAGGAAAATCTGTTTGACGACGACGAAGAGACACCGGAAGCCATGGAAAAACTCACTTCGCTGCTTCGTCTGTCCGCCGAAGGCAGCGATGATGATGTGGCGGCAATTGTTGAGGAAGTGCATCCGCGAGCGGTCAAAAAAGTACATGAATTTCTGGACTTATTGGTTCAACAACATGCCTGGTGTGCACTGGAGCTGAACGATCTCGCCTTTCACTTTGTTGACCATGAACAAATCAAATGGTCCAGTGAGCGCCTGAAAGCCGATAATATTCGCGAAGACAAAACCACCTTGGTCGGTGAGTTTCAAGGAATATTGCCCGCCCAGCGTACATTCGAATTTTGTTTGTCTGCGAATAAAAACATTATTCGAGGCAAGATAGACAAGACCATTGCCGATCCCGGCATATTGAATCGGGAATGGTTGCACAAAAAAATTCGTGTGCAGTTGAAAACCACCCGGGTGGGGGCAGGCAAAACCCGTTATGTTTTATCGTCTTTAAATGACGTAACCGCAGAAAACCCGTCATAAAAACCCTTTTTTCATTTCCACTTTGTTCAAACTAAAGGAACTCCAATGGCAAACTACTCAACCAACGAATTTCGTGGCGGCCTGAAAATCATGCTCGACGGCGATCCCTACACCATCGTCGAAAACGAATTCGTCAAACCCGGCAAGGGTCAGGCGTTCAACCGTACCAAAGTGCGCAACCTGAAAACCGGCCGCGTCATCGAGCGCACCTTCAAATCCGGCGACAGCGTCGAAGCCGCCGACGTCCACGAAACCGACATGCAATACCTCTACAAAGACGAAGACAGCTGGTATTTCATGAACCCCGAATCCTTCGAGCAACTCCCCGCCGACAAAAACGCCGTGGCTGACGCGGAAAAATGGATGCTCGAACAGGCGATGTGCACCGTCGTCCTCTGGAACGGCAACATCATCAGCGTTACCGCCCCCAACTTCGTCGAACTGAAAATCGTCGATACCGACCCTGGCCTTCGCGGCGACACCTCCGGCGGTGGCGGCAAACCCGCAACCCTGGAAACCGGTGCGGTAGTGCGCGTCCCCCTCTTTTTGAACATCGGCGACGTCATCAAAGTCGACACCCGCAGCGCCGAATACCTGGGCCGCGCCAAAGACTGATCCCTAAAAGCCCCTCCCCCACGGCGGAAACCGCGGGGGAGGGCAGGCGGGGCAACACTCCCCGCCCACCATTTCCCCACACCCGGAGGCCTTATGATGACCCTCACCCTCAAACGCGGCACCTGGCTCCTCGCCCTCGTTGCCCTCTTCTCCTGCGTTACCGTCAACATCTACTTCCCCGCCGCCGCTGCGGAAAAAGCCGCCGACCAAATCATCGAAGACATCTGGAACGCCGCCCCCAAAGAAGCGCCCAAGGCGGACAAACCGCAAGCCAAAGTCGAAGGCCACGCCGCGCGCCAGTTGCTGCTCGGTATCCTCACTGCGCTGACATCCGACGCCCACGCGCAAAACGTCGACTTCAACGCCAGTTCCCCCGAAGTCGAGCAAATCAAGGCACGCATGGCCAAACGCTTCAGCGAACTGCAACCCTTCCTCGACAGCGGCGCGGTAGGCCTCACTGCCGACGGCCTTGTTACCGTGCGTGATGCCAATGCCGCCCCCATCGCCGACCGTGGCCGCATGAACCAGTTGGTCAACGCCGAAAACGCCGACCGCAAAGCGCTCTACCAGGCCATCGCCAAAGCCAACAACCAACCCGGCTGGGCGGCGCAAATCCAGAAAACCTTCGCCGAACGCTGGATCAGCCAGGCGCGCGGCGGCTGGTGGTACCAAAGCGGCGGCGTGTGGAAGCAGAAATAAACTTTCAACCGCAAGGTAGGCGTCAGCCCGCCATCGCAACAGTGATTTACAAAATGGGCGTAAGCCCATGCGGTAAAGAAAATGCTTCAACCGCATGGGGTTACGCCTGTTTTATTATGATGAGAAAATTTCCCATCATGAAGCGCTTACCATGCAAAAATTTCTCACGATAAGCGCTTATTTGTGATAAAAAACCACCATTTTAAACCCAAAACCGAAATGCTTCCCTACAACACCTTTATCTTCGACATCGAAACCGTCGCCGACACCGGCGGCTACCGTCTGCTTCATCCCGAACTGGCGGAGCTTCCTGACGCCGACATCCTCGCCATCATGCAAAACGAGCGCCTCGCCGCCAGCGGCAGCACCTTCATGCGCCATCATCTGCACAAAATCGTCGCCATCTCCGTGGCCTTCAAGCACGGCGAGCAATTCGCCCTGTGGAGCTTGGGGGACAGCTCAAGTGACGAAGCCGAACTCGTCCGCCGCTTTTTTCAGGGGCTCGACAAATACTCGCCGGTACTGGTGAGCTGGAACGGCGGCGGTTTCGACCTGCCCGTGCTGCAATACCGCGCCCTCATCCACGGCATCGCCGCGCAGCGTTATTTCGAGATCGGCGACGACGACCGCGATTTCCGCTACAACAACTACCTCTCGCGCTTCCACTGGCGGCACATCGACATGATGGACGTCATGTCCGCCTTCCAGCCGCGCAGCAGCGCGAGCCTCAACGACATCGCCCTGCTCTGCGGCTTCCCCGGCAAAATCGGCATTGACGGCAGCGCGGTGCAGGGGCTGTACGACGCGGGCGAGATTGGCCGCATCCGCGCCTATTGCGAAACGGATGTGATGACGACGTATCTCGTCTACCTGCGCTTTGAACACCTGCGCGGGCTGTTGAGCGACGACGCCTACGCCAGAGAAATCGCCAAGGCGCGCGACTGGCTTGCCGCGCGCGAAGAGGCGCACTGGCAGGAATATCTGGCGGCGTGGAAGTGATGCTAATGCCGTTATAAACGTAGGCCGGGTTATAGTGAAATCTTCGGTGGTGTCCAGAAAAGTATGCGGGGTCTTCATTTTCCCTCCCCTGCTTGCGGGGCGACTGGCTTTGCCAGCTCGTCCAAAGGACGAGAAAGTTAGGGTGGGGGTGTAAAGATTTACATTCCATAGAAAACTCAAGAAATGCTACGCATTTCACCCCTCACCCCTGCCCCTCTCCCGTAAACGGGAGAGGGGGCTGTTTCTACTAATATTTCGGGATTTACGTTCTTATAACGCGCTGCTGTTTTTCAGCCAGCATACTTTTCAGGACACCACCCGATTTCCCAATGAATCAACCATATTTCAGGAGCCTGTATGCAGTCCTTTTATTCCCCGAGCGCGCAATGCCATATCCGTTTTCATGATTTCCCCGGCCACGGGCTGCCCTGCGTTTTCGTGCATGGGCTGGGCTGCGCCTCCTCCTATGAATATCCGCGCGTCGTCATGGATGCGGCATGGCAGGGCAGGCGCGCCATCCTCCTCGACCGCCCCGGCAGCGGCTTCAGCAATTGGCCGCAAGATTTTTCCTACACCACCTCGGCGCAGGCGCAAATCATCGTCGAACTCGTCGACCATCTCGGCTTGCCACGTTTTGCCCTTTACGGCCACAGCATGGGCGGCAGCATCGCCATCGAAGCGGCAAGCCTGATGCCGGAACGCATCGCCGCCCTGCTGGTATCGGAATGCAATTTCCACGCGGGCGGAGGCTTTTTCAGCCGGCAAATCGTCGCAGAGGGCGAAGCCGATTTCGTGGCGCAGGGACACGCGCAAATGGTGGCGGCGGATGGCACACCGTGGGCAGGCTGCTTGCAGCGCAGTGCACCCTGGGCGGTATGGCGCGCGGCGAAAAGCCTGGTGGAAGGCGTATCGCCTTCCTGGATGGAACGCTTCCTTGCTCTCGATGCCCCGCGCCTCTTTATCGTCGGCGAACACAGCCTGCCCGACGACGACATCGCGTTTTTCGTCGAACGCGGGATTGAAAGCGCCGTCGTTCCCGCTGCCGGACACAGCATGTCGTGGGAAAATCCGCAAGGCCTCGCGGCGGTACTCTCGGCATGGCTGCACAAAGTGGGCGTTTGACGCGGAGGCTTCATGATTCACGAATTTGCCCGCCTGCACGTCATCCCCGGTCAGGAAACCGCGTTTGAAGCCGCCTTTGCCGAAGCGCAACACATCATTGCCGCCATGCCCGGTTTTCTCGGCCTGAACCTCTACCGCCAGCATCCCGATGGCGCGCCGTATCTGCTGCATGTGCGCTGGGAAAACGTCGCCGCGCATCGCGACGGCTTCCGCCAATCGCCGCAGTACCAGCAATGGAAAGCGCTGCTGCACCATTTTTACGACCCCTTCCCGACGGTAGAGTATTTTGAAACGCTGTTTGCGCAATAAATGGTAAAAAATCACCATTAAAAGCGCTTGATATGATGATTTTTTATCGCGATAAGCGCTTCATGATGGTAAAAAATCACTATTTTTTCATGAATTATGAATAATTCGCTTGCCATTGTCCTCGCGCAGACCCTTTTGCCCTTCGTGATCAGCCCCGGCGCGAGTTTCGTGCTCACGCTGTCCGCGAGTACGGCGGGGGTGCGCTTTGCCGCGCTGAAAGTGTGGACGGGCACGGCGCTGGGCCTGGCGGTGCTTGCCGCGGCCAGTGCTTTGGGCGTTGCCCGGCTGGTGTTGCATTATCCGCTGTTGCAAACCCTGCTGGCACTCGTGGGCGGCGCGTTGTTGATGTTTTGGGGCTTGCGTCTTTGCCGCAGCGCTCCGGCGCAAACATCGCCGCCGCTGCCTGCGCGGCTGGTGGCGAGCGCGTTCACGATAGTGGTCAGCAATGTCAAGGCGATTACCCTGTATGTGGCGGTGCTGCCCGGGTTGCTGAAGGATGTTGCACCTTGGGCGTTTTATGCGCAGGCGCTGGGCATCCATGCGCTGATGCTGCTGGTGTGGTTGCTGCTGGTGAGCTTCGGGCTGCGGCGCTTGCCGTGGCTTTCCACCTTGCGCCATGTTTTGCTCAAGGCGAGCGGGGTGTTCATGGTGTATCTCGGCGGCAAGAGCGTGTGGTTGGCGTCTGCCGGTTTGGTAGGCTGGGTTAGCGGCAACGCCGCGTAACCCAGCGCGATATTGCAGTTTTTGCTGGGTTACGGCTACGCCTAACCGGGTTTCCATGAATCGCTACAAAATTCACCCCTCTCCCCAACCCCTCCCCCGTAGGGGGAGGGGCTTTTGGGTGCGGCGGGATTTGCGGAGCGGAAGACGTAGGTACGGTTAGGCGCGCTGGTTCGACAAGCGGTTATCGAGCTTGTCGAGATGCACCAACCGCGCCGTAACCGTACATTTTCATGATGGTTCGTTTTGTACGGTTACGCGCCTGCGGCGCTAACCGTACCTACAATCCCCCATGGATTACGGCGGGATTTACGGGTTGAGGGCAGTGTTGCCGCCGAGCGCGAGGTAGAGGTCGATGCTGTTGTCGAGGCGGGCGTGGCGGTTGCTCAAGATTGCGCTTTCCGCCTGTTCGCGGCTGTTTTTCGCTTCCAGCACGTCTTGCAGGGCGTCCGCGCCCGCCTGTTCGCGGATGGCGGTGAGCTGTTCGATGCGTCGTGCGTGGCCGAGTTGTTCGGCGAGGAGTTTGCCTTCGGCGTTGAGTTGTTCGCGGGTGATGAGGGCGTTTTCCACGTCGACGAAGGCCTGGTAGAGGTTGTGGGCGAAGGTTTTCAGCGTTTTGTCGTAGGCGAGCTGGTTGCGAAGCAGCGCGATTTCCTTGTCGTGGCGTTGCAAGAAGGGCAGCGAGAGGCTGGCACCGAGGTTCGCGACCGGGTTTTGCAGGAGGCGGATGAGGGCTTGCGAGCTGCTGCCGAGGCTGGCGGTGAGGGAGAGGTCGGGGTAGAAGTCGCGTTCGGCAACGGCGATGTTGGCGAGCGCGGCTTGTAGTTGGTATTGCGCGGCGCGCAGGTCGGGGCGCTGGGCAAGGAGGTGGGCGGGAAGCGTTGCGGGGATGTCGGGGATGTGCTGTTCGCGCAGGGGTTTGTGGATGAGGTGCAGCGCGGCGGGCGGTTTTCCGAGGAGGACGGCGAGGCTGGCTTCGGCTTTTTGGCGTTGCGCGTTGAGGCTTTGCCGTTCGCGTTTCAGGGCGAGGAGGTTTTGTTCTTCGCGCAGGAGGTCGAGGCGGGCGATGCTGCCGGCGGCGAGTTTGGCGCGGCTGCGCGCAAGGCGCTCTTCGCTGTTGTTGAGGAAGCGGGCGTGGGCGGCGAGTTGGTCGTCGAGGTATTGGATGTGGAAGTAGGTTTTGGCGACCTGACCTGTGAGGGCGAGGCGGGCGGCGAGGTAGTCTTCGCCGCTGGCGTCGGCGCTGGCAGCGCTGGCCGCGTGTTGCGCGTCGCGTTTTTGCCAGAGGTCGAGCTGGTAGCTGGCGGCAAGATTTGCGGAGAAGCTGTGGCTCGTGCGCGCGGCGTCAAAGTCGCGGCTGGCGCGGGCGGCGAGGTCGCCGCTGTATTGCGGAGCCTGGCGCGCGAGGGTTTCGTCGACGGCGATGAGGGATTGCCGCCAGTTGAGGGCGGCGGCGTCGAGGTTGGGGTTGTGGGCGAGCGCCTGGGCGATGAGCTGGTTGAGCTGCGGGTCGCGGTAGTGGTGCCACCATGCTTGCCCGCTTTGCTGTTGGGCGTCGGCGTGGGCGTGCATCCAGTGGGCGGGGATGCTGAGGGAGGCGATGTCTTGCTCGGGGGTGGCGATGGGTTTGATGGTGCAGGCGGTAAGCGTTGTGATAAAAAATAACGATAGCAAGCGCTTTGTGTAGTAGTTTTTTACCATGATGAAGCGCTTGGTGTGAGAAAAAATAGCGATTTTTGATGTTTTTTTGAAATTCATTGGTTGACTCTCTTTTCTTTTCCCCTCACCCCTGCCCCAATCTCGCTTCGCGAGCTCTTCGAGTCCCGCAAGCGGGAGAGGGGGTCATTCGTGCGCTTGTTTTGGTGGGCTAAAGCCCACCCTACGAGGAGAATGGTGTTTTTCATGTCAGTCACTGGTGAGGGCGTCTACGGGGTCGAGGCGGGCGGCGCGGCGTGCGGGCAGGTAGCCGAAGAGGATGCCGATGAGGGTGGAGCAGGCGAAGGCGGCGATGATGGAGGCGGTGGAGTAGATCATGGTGAAGGGGCTTTGCAGGAGGTCGAGGATTTTGCCAAGAGCAAAGGCGAGCGCGATGCCCAGCCCGCCGCCGATGAGGCAGAGGAGCACGGCTTCGATCAAGAATTGCTGCATGATGTCGCTTTGCCGCGCGCCGACGGCCATGCGGATGCCGATTTCGCGGGTGCGTTCGGTGACGGAGACGAGCATGATGTTCATGACGCCGATGCCGCCGACGATGAGGGAGATGAGGGCGATGGCGGAGATGAGGAGGGAGAGGGCCTGGGTGACTTCGGTGATGGTTTCGCGGATGGAGTCGTTGTTGAAGAGGGTGAAGTCTTTCGCGCCGTGGCGGCGGATGAGGATGCGGGTGATGGCGTCTTCGACGATGGTGCTGTCGACGCCGTCGGCGATGCGCACGATGAGGCTGGAGACGCGGTTTCGGCTTTGCAGGCGGCTGGTGACGGCGGTGTGCGGCAGCCAGACGTTGATGCTGTTGCCGGCGGCGAAGCGCTGCTGTTTGCTGGTGTCCGCCACGCCGATGATTTGCGCGGGCATGTTGTTCAAGAGGATGATTTTGCCGACGGGGTCTTCGCGCTCGAAGAGGCGGCGTGCGCTGCCTTCGTCGAGGATGGCGACGGCGTCGCCGTCGGCAATCATCCGCCGGGTGAAGTTGCGGCCGTTGACGATGGGGATGTTCTGCACGGCGAAGTATTGCGCGCCGACGCCGGTGATGTTGGCGGAGAGGTCGCGGCTGCCGAGGCGCAGGGTGGCGCTGGAGTCGACGGTAGGGGTGGCGGCGGCGATGAAGCTTTGGCTGGCGAGGACGTCGGCGTCTTCGGCGGTCAGCGTTCTGATGCGGAAGGAGCGGCGGTCGCCAAAGGTGCCGGGGTAGATTTGGATGGTGTTGGCGCCGAGGTCGCTGATGTCTTCGAGGACTTTTTCCTGCGAGCCTTGGCCAAGGGCGACCATGCTGACGACGGAGGCGATGCCGATGATGATGCCGAGCATGGTGAGGAAGGCGCGGAGTTTGTGGCCGAAGAGGGCTTTGACCGCCATGTGGAAGGCGGAGGCGAGGCGGCCGAGGCCAAGAAAATCACGGCCGCGCTTGGGTTTGGGCGGCGCGGGCGGGGTGTCGTTCAAAGGGATGCGGCGGTTGTCGGCGATGATGCGGCCGTCTTTGAGTTCGACGATGCGGTCGGCGCTGGCGGCGATTTGCGGGTCGTGGGTGACGAGGATGATGGTGTGGCCTTCGCTGTGCAGTTCGCGCAGGATTTTCATCACTTCTTTGCCGGATTCGCTGTCGAGCGCGCCGGTGGGTTCGTCGGCAAAGATGATGCGTCCGCCGTTCATGAGCGCGCGGGCGATGGAGACGCGCTGTTGCTGGCCGCCGGAGAGTTGGCCGGGGCGGTAGTGGGTGCGTTCGGATAGTCCCAGGCGGGCGAGCAGCGCATCGGCGCGGGCCAGGCGCGCGTCGGCGTCAACGCCTGCGTAAACGGCGGGAATGGCGACGTTTTCCCGCGCTTTCAGGTCTGACAACAAATGGTAGCGCTGGAAGATGAAGCCGATGTGTTCGCGGCGCAGCGCCGCGCGTTCGGCGGCGTCGAGGTGGGCGGTGTCTTTGCCGTCGATGCGGTATTCGCCGGATGAGGGGCGGTCGAGAAAACCCAAGATGTTCATCAGCGTCGATTTGCCCGAGCCGGACTGGCCGATGATGGCGAGCATTTCGCCGGCGTAAATGTCGAGGTCGAGGTCGTGGAGGACGGTGACTTCGCTTTCGCCGCTGGGGAAGCGCTTGGAAAGGTTGCGGATGGAGAGCAGGGGCGTCATCAGAACATGCCCTTGCCGCCAAAGGGATCATCGGCGCGGTGCTTGCCCGCCTGGCTGACGACGACTTCTTCGCCTTCCTTGAGGCCGTCGAGGACTTCGGCGTGGATGCCGTCTTGCAGGCCGAGGGTGACCGCGCGCGGGACGCTTTCGCCGTTATCGCCGAGGACGAGTACCTGCTCGCCTTCGCCTTCGTCCTGTAGCGCGGTGAGGGGGATGATGAGGGTGTCGGTCGCTTCGGCGATGAGGATGTCGATATTGGCGGTCATGCCGATGCGCAGGGTGCGTTCGGCGTTGTCGATGTCGATATGGCCATAATAATAAACGGCATTGTCGTTGCTGACGCTGTTGTTGCTGATGGCCATCGGCGCGGGGTCGATGCTTTTCAGGGTGCTGTCGTAGCGCTTGCGCGCGTCGCCCAGGAGCGTAAACGAGGCCTTCATCCCCGCCTTGACCTTGGCGACATCGGCCTCGGCGATTTCGGCTTTCACTGTCATCGTCGACAAATCGGCCAGCGTAATCAGCGTCGGCGCGCTCTGGATGGCGTTGACCGTCTGCCCCTTTTCCACCGGCACGGCGATGACCGTGCCCGCCATCGGCGCGGTGACGCGCGTATGGCCAAGGTTGAGTCCTGCCGTTTCCACATCGATGCGGCTTTGCGCCACCGCCGCCTGCGCCTGATCAACCGCGCCCTGCGCACTTTTCAGCGCCGCATCCGCCGCTTCCAGACTCTCGCGCGAGGCCGCGCCCTTGTTGAGCAGGGTTTGCTGGCGCGCGCGTTTCTGCTTGGCTTCGGCGAGTTGCGCTTTCGCGGCGGTGAGCGCCGCCTCGCGGCTTGCGAGCTGCGCCTTGGCGGTGGCTTCGCTGTTGCGCTGCGTACTCGCGTCGATATTGGCGACGGGATCGCCTGCCTGGAGTTCATCACCAATCGCCACATAGAGCGCATCAATCTCGCCCGACACCTGCGCGCCGACATCGACCTTGCGGCTGGCGCTCACCGTGCCGCTCGCGTGAATCTTCTGGCGGATGTCGCCACGGCGCACCGTTTCCGTGAGCACCGGTGGCGGCGCGTTTTCCGCCGCCTTTTTGCCCTGCCAGTATTGCCAGAGACCATAGGCGGCCGCGCCAAGGAGGATGAGGATAACGAGGGTTTTGACAATGCCGCCCTTTTGGCGGTTCAACAGCATGGGCATGGGAAGAGACCGTTGCAGAAAGCGCGTATTGTCGGGGAAAAAGGGCGGGCAAGAAGATTGCCTTTCCGTTATTTTTGCAGAATGGGAAATTTTCTCATTGGAAAGCGCTTTATGTGAAAATTTTTCTCACAATAAGCACTTCATGGTGGTAAAAAAAGACGATTTTTGTTGATTTTATGGATTTCCATGATATTGCGGGATGGGCGGAAGCCCGAGATCTGCCGTTTCCGCGTACAGGGCGCGGCGCGGCGGGAAATCGGAAGGGCGGTTGTCCACGGCGGCGTTGTCGCGCTTGTGGAAACCGCCGCAGGCAGCGAGCAGGGCGGTAGTGGCGGCGAAAAGCAGGGATTGCGGTTTCATCGGCGTCTCCGGGTGGGGAAAGCGGGCGATGATAGCAGCAGCACCTGGGGAAGAAATGCGTTTGTTTTTCTTAATTTATAGCGAAATATAGTAGTTTTTTACCGCGATAAGCGCTTCATGATGGTAAAAAATCGCTATTTTTGGGCGTTTTATAGGTTGACGATAACAGGGAGACGGGTTACGTTACCGCCTTTTCATTGCGGAGATACATCATGCAACTGCAACTGACGGAAGACCATCACGGCGAGGGCGAGTATCCCGATTGGCCAGTAGGGGCGCGGGTGGATGCGCTCGTGCCGAGCGCCACGTTTCCCGGCTGGTGGCAGGGGGAAGTGGAGGGGCGCAGCGCCTATTTTCCGCAGGCGCTGCTCGATGACGGGCGGCTCGCGGCGAATTACAACCCGACGGAATTGGCATTACCCAAGGGCAGCCGCGTGCATTTGCTCGGGGTGCTGCAAGGCTGGGCGTTTGTCGCGCATCGCGGGCGGCAGGGCTGGTTGCCCCTGGGTAAATTGCAGGGCGTGGCGTTGCCGCCATTCACGACACAACGCGCGCCGCTTTTTCCCGATTTGCACGGCGGCGATATTCATCTCACGGCGCTTGTCCATGACGATGCGGCGGGGCTGCGCGAGGCGGTAATGGACGGCGAATTGTGGACGCTGACCTATGCGGGCGCGCCGGAGGCGGATGCGGTGGAGGCTTATATCGACGCGGCGCTCGCTGATAACGCGCGCCATGCCTATACGGTGCGCGACGGTGCGGGGCGCGTTCTCGGCACCACGAGTTTTTACCGCGTCGAGGCCGATATTCGTCGTCTCCTCATCGGCTACACCTGGTACCGGCAGAGCGTGTGGCGCAGCGCGGTGAATACCACTTGCAAGCTGCTCTTGTTGCAGCACGCCTTTGAGGATTGGGGCGCGAATGTGGTGGCGTGGGAAACCGACAATCTCAATACCCGCTCGCAGGCGGCAATCGAGCGCTTGGGCGCGCGGCGCGACGGCATCCTGCGCGGACATCGCCTGCGCCGCGATGGCACGGTACGCGATACCGTGGCCTACAGCATGACGCGCGCGGAGTGGCCAGCGGCGAAGGCGGTGTTGCAGGGGAAGTTGGGGGATAGGGCGTAGGATGGGGTGCATCTCGACAGGCTCGATAACCACGAAGTGAACCCCAACGTTTTGTTTTGATGTACGGTTACGCGCCTTTGGCGCTAACCGTAGCTACGATCGCTGCGCGACGGTGGGTTCCGATTCCCATAAAAATGCGTTCGCATTTTTTTATGGGTGCCCGGACGATACTCACCCTAGGGCGTGTTGACAATTCAGATTTTTATACAATGAACTTCAAATAAAGCAACGATCTAAAGCCCCTCCCCCTCGAGGGGGAGGGGTTGGGGAGAGGGGGATGAAGAAAATCGCGCAGCGACAAAACCTTCAAGATTTCAAGCCGTCTTTCAAACACCCGTAAATTCCACTCACGAATTGTCAACACACCCTAGGGGCTGTTGACATTTCGTGGGGGAAATTTGCGAGGCTTAAAAATGTATTGAAATATTAAAGGCTATAAAAGATGTGGAAAGCCTTGTTTCTGCCCTCACTCCAACCCCTCTCCCACGGGAGAGGGGCTTTAGTCCGTTGCTTTGTTTGAAGTTCATCGTCCAAGAGTCTGAATTGCCAACAGCCCCTACGGTTGGGACGCGGGATAAATCTTCCCCGGCGAGTAGGGGTTGGCGATGCCCTGTCCGGCTTTGAGGAGGCGATAACCCTGCACGAAACGCCATATCCACCAGGCGAGCGGCAGCACGACGAGGGTGGGGTAGATGATGAGCGGCGGGAAGATGTTGCCCTGCACGCGGAAGAATTGCTGCGCCGCTGTCCAGCGCCAGCAGAGGATGACGAGGGTGAGCATCATCGGGTATTGCACGAGGTTGCCCAGCGCGTAGTGGAAGTGGCTCGCGAGATAATTGCCACGGCTTTGCGCCAGGCGGTAGAGGCTGATGACCAGCGCGACAGGCAGGGTGAGCGGGCTTAACACAAGGCTGATGAGGAGGAGACTGTAGACGTCGTGGGCGCTGCGGGCGAGGGTTTCGGGGTTCATGGGTGTCCTGTTTTTGGGTGTTTTTTGTGCGGTAGGCTGGGTTAGGCGTTAGCCGTAACCCAGCGCTGTTTTTATTGTTTGGATGTTTTTATTTCCCCCTCTCCCCAACCCCTCCCCCTCAAGGGGGAGGGGCTTTGTGTGCGGCATATTTGTAACAAAAGTTCGCTCATTCGACCGATGGATTGTCGGGGAGATGCGCGGCGAGGATGCCGCGCAGGCTGTTGCAGAGGATGATGCGCTCGGCGTGGGCGAGGTCGGCGCGGGTGAGGGTGGTTTCGTGGATGCGGTTCGCGCCTATGCTTTCGGGGTGTGCGAGGAGGCGGGCGCGGGCAATGCCGGGGAGGATGTCGAGGGTGAGCGGCGGGGTGTGCCATGTGCCGTTGATTTGTACGAAGACGTTGCTGCGCGCGCCTTCCAATAGTTGGTCGCGGGTGTTGAAGAGGAGGGCGTCGAAGGCGTCTTGCGTTTCCGCGTGTTGCCAGAGGGCGTCGAGGTGGGCGCGGCGGGTGGTTTTGTAGCGGCGCAGCGGGTCGCGGGCGGGCAGTGGTTCGGGGTGGAGGAGTATACGAACACGGTCTTCGTTTGATAGTAAGAGAGGCGATGTGTGTTGGCTGCCCTCACCCCAACCCCTTTCTGCTTCGCAGCTCTGCGAGTCCCACAGGGAGAGGGGCTTTTTATGTGCCAGATTGCTAGCTGGGAGGGGCAACAGCGGCGCGAGCTGGATGTGGTGCTGTCCGTCGGGGTGCAGGGTGATTTTCAGGCGTTCGTTGCCGTGGCGCTGGGCGAGGGTGGCGGTGAGTGCTTGTTGGAGTCGCGCGCGGTCGTGGGGGATGTGGAGGTCGCGGGCGCTGCGGGCGAGGCGGTCGAGGTGTTGCGCGAGGTGTTGTGCCACGCCGTTTTCCACGCGCAGGGTTTCGATGAGGCCGAAGGCGGGCGGGGCGTGGAGGAAGGCGGCTTTGAGTTGGTATTCGCGGTATTCGTCTGCGGCGCGGCTGTCGATGGTGATGCCGGCACCGGTGCCGAAGGTGGCGTGGCCATCTTGGAGGATGAGGGTGCGGATGGCGACGTTGAGGCAGAATTGCTCCGGTTCGAGGTAGCCAAGTGCACCGGTGTAGAGGCCGCGTGGGCTGGCTTCGAGTTGGTCGATGAGGTGCATGGCCATGCGTTTGGGCGCGCCGGTGATGGAGCCGCAGGGGAAGGTGGCGCGCAGGATGTCGGCGTGGGTGATGCCGTCGCGCAGTTCGGCGTTGACGCGGCTGGTCATTTGCAGGATTTGGCCGTGCTGCGCGACGTGGAAAGGCTCGCTCACGGTAACGCCGAAGGGGCGGGCGATTCGGCTCAAGTCGTTGCGCAGGAGGTCGACGATCATGGCGTTTTCCGCGCGGTTTTTTTCGTCTGCTTGCAGGGCGGCTTTGGCGGCTGCGATGTCGCCTGCGGCGCGCGCCGTGCCTTTCATAGGGAGGGTGTGGAGGCGTTCGCCTTCGCGTTTGAGGAAGAGTTCGGGGGAGAGGCAGAGGGTGTGGCCGTCGTCGGGGTGGTAGGCGAGGGCGGCGTAGGGCGCGGGTTGGCGGGCGCGCAACTGGCGGTAGAGGGCGGCGGGCGCGCCGTAGTATTCGCCGCGGGCGCGCAGGGTGTGGTTGATTTGGTAGACGTCGCCCGCGCGGATGTGTTCATGGATGCGGGCGATGATGGCGGCGTGGGTATCGGCGTCCTGCTCGAAGGCCAGGGGCAGCAGGCCTGCGGGCGCGCCGTCGTCGAGGGTGGCGAGGTATTGCTCGATGGCGTCATCCTGCAAATGGTCGAGGCGCGCGTACCAGTCGAGGGCGAGCGGCGCGGGGGCGTGATCGAGATGGACGAGGGGGAAGCCGAAGGCGTAGGGGATGCGGAGGGTGGCGTAGAGCCCTTGCGCCCAGCCGTCGCGGAGCAAATCGTCGAGCGCGTCGAGATCGGCGGGGGCGAGGGTGTCGCGGCGGATGAAATCGCGGTAGAGGCGCGCTGTTTGCGCGCGGGCGTCGTCAAGCAGTATGAACGGGGTCATGCGTTTTCAGGGTGAGGATGGCGAGGAGGCCGAGACCGGCGGCAAGCAGCAGGGCGGCGAGAAAGGCGGTCTTGCCGTGGCGTTGATAAATGAGGCCGGGGACGGAGGAGCCGAAGACGGAGCCGGTGTAGTAGAGGGTGGTGTAGAAGGCGCTGGTGAGGACGCGCGGTGCCGGGCTTTGGCGCACGACTTCGACGATGGCGACGCTGTGCAGCAGGAAGATGGCGGCGCAGAGGGTGAAGAGTACGGCAAAGGTGAGCGCGATGCTGTTGGGAAACAGCAGGATGAGCGAGAGATTGAAGAGCAGCGAGGCGGCGATGAAGCTGCGTTTCAGGCCAAAGCGCGTGGTGATGCGCGGCGCAAGCAGGGAGACGATCGCGCCCACGAGATAGCCGCTGTACATCATCCCGGTGGCGAAGGTGCTGGCGTCGGGGAAGTTTTCGCGCACGATGAAGGGCAGATAGTTGAGTACGGCGACAAAGGCGGAAAACGAGGCGAAGATGATGAAGCACAGGGTCATCACGCTGCGCGAGCGCAGCAGCACGACGAAATCGGCGAGATGCGGGCGGATTTGCGCCTGCGCCGCCTCTTGTGGCGGGCGGATGATAAAAGCGAGGGCGAAGAGCGCCACGCCGCAGAGCAGGGGGAAAATTTGCCAGTGCGCCCAGGTGGCAAAGGCGGCGGCACCGAGACGTCCGCAAAAACCGCCGACGATGGTGCAGCTCACATAGAGGGCGAGGGTTTTGCGGTTGTCGGCGGCGTCGGCAAGGAGATGGAGAATGGCGCTGATGAGAATGGGCAACAGCGCTCCCTGGACAAAGCGGATGGCAAGCAGCAGGGAGAAATGGCGCGCGGCGGCAAAGGCGATGCAGGAAAGGGCAAGGGCGATCAGCGCCGGGCGCAGCAGGCTTGCCGGGTGGCGCTTGCCGAGGAGATAACCGTAAAGCAACGGCGCGGCGGCAAGCGGCACGAGAGCGACGGTGGTGAGCAAACCGGCGCTCGCCGGACTTTGTCCGTACTGCGCGGCGAGCATGGGCTGCAAAGGCTGCGGCAGATAGAGGATGGCGAGCATCAGGATGGTGGCGAGAAACAGCGGCCAGTGCGGGGAGGCGGGTTGTGGCATGGTTTGTGGTTTTTTGATGGTTTTTTACCGGGGTAAGCGCTTTTGCGTGGTAAGAAATTGCTATTTTTAGTCTTGGTTTGGAGTAAAAGAGCGATTGTTCTTAATGGATGATGAGAAGTTTCTATGAAATGAGAGCTCTACCCTCCCCTGCTTGCGGGGGAGGGCAGGGTGGGGGTGTTGAAAACAAGGTTTTCATTTCATGGGGGTCAAAAATGCTGCGCATTTTACACCCCCATCCCAACCTTCCCCCGCAAGCGGGGGAAGGAGTAGATCGAGGAACAACGTTATGTCGGTGTATGTCTGTTTTTCCAAAAAATAAGTAAAAATATCATTTTTTTTACCACCATGAGCGCTTTATGATGGTAAAAAAACACTATTTTGCTGTATTCAATAAGTCCACTGCTTCGCGGCTCAGGCGCTGCACGCCTGCCCAGTCTTGCGCGGCGAGCAGCGATTTTTCCACCATCCACGAGCCGCCGCAGGCAATCACTTGTTTGATCGCCAGATACTCACGGAGGTTCGCGGTGTGGATGCCGCCGGTGGGCATGACGCTCAGCATGGCGTAGGGCGCGAGCAGTGCTTTGAGCATATTGACGCCGCCGGAGGCTTCGGCGGGGAAGAATTTGACGGTGGTGATGTCCATCTCCAGCGCGGCTTCGATCGCCATCGGGTTGTTGACGCCGGGGATGATGGCGATGCCTGCCGCTTTGCAGGCGTTAACCGTGTTGGGGTTGAAGCCGGGGCTGACGATGAAGTCCGCGCCCGCGTTTTGCGCGGCGTCAACTTGCGCGGCGGTGAGTACCGTGCCTGCGCCGATGAGCATGTCGGGGAAGGCTTGGCGCAACGCGCGGATGGCGTCCACGGCGGCGGGCGAGCGGAAGGTGATTTCTGCGGCGGGGATGCCGCCTCCGGTCAGCGCTTGCCCGAGGGGGACGGCGTCTTCAGCGCGATCGAGAGCGATGACGGGGATGATTTGCAGGGCGCGCAGGCGGGCGGTCAAGGTGTCGGTGTTCATGGGTGTGGACGGTAAATTTTCTTATGATGAAGCGCTTATGGTGAGAAATTTTCTCACAATAAGCGCTTTGGTGTGGTAAAAAATGACTATTTTTGGTGATTTTGTGAAATTTGTAGTTTTCTGGATTGGGCGCTATTTGGTTTTATAACCCCTCTCCCCCGCCCCTCCCCCGTAGGGGGAGGGGAGTAACTCGCTGTTTTGTTTGTCATTCATAACATTCAAGCAGAAATCATCGCCAACTTATGGCTTGACGGTTTCCGTGACCAGGGTCGGCATTTCCCACGCGCCGCCGGGGAAGCCCTTGCATTGGCCGTGTTCGGCATCAGAAGTTTGCACGAAGCGCTCGCCGTCGTATGCCCAGGTTTCCGTTGACCAGCAATCGCCAAGGCCGCGGCCTTTGAAATATCCGGTAAGTTTGCCATCGGCGGGCGCGTAGTCGTTGAGGCCGAAATCTTCTTCGCCGGCCCAGGAGCCGCGGATTTTGGCGATGACGGTTTTCAGGTCGTCGCTCACGATTGCGTAGTGCATCGTGCCGTTATATGCCGCGGTCCAGCAATTGGTTTCGCTGAGGACACGGCCTTGCCCGAGCGGATAGAGGGTGAAGGCGTTGCCCTCGTCGCGCGCGACGCAGGCAAATTGTTCGCCGTTGAAATCCTTGTCAAAGAGCTGCATCAGCGCCAGCGCTTCGGGCGAGTCGGCGGCCAATTCGCGCGGCGCGTCCTGCGGCGGGATGACGATTTTTATCTGCGGCTTGGCCACGGCTTCCGGTACTGCCTTGGTGTCATTGCCTTTTTTGACGAGCGCCGAGGGCGTGTCGAGGCGTCCCTGAAAATCGTCCATTTTCAAGAGTGCTGCGGCCGCACCGAGGGCGGAAAGCGGCATTTTGCGCTCTCCGGCGGTGACGACAATCTCGGCTTTTTCCACGGGCAGCGCGGCAAGCAGCGCGGCGGTTTGTTTGTCATCGAGGGTTTGCACCGCGTTGTCGGCGGGGAAGGTGAATTCGCCCAGGGTTTCGCCGTTCAGCGTCAGGGTGGCGCGGGTGTCCACATATTGGCCGTTGTTATCGACGGGGATGATTTGCAATTGTGCGGTAACGCCCGCTTCGGCCCCGGCATCGCGGGTGAAGAGCAGGGAAACGGGTTCGGGGTAGCCTTCGGCGTCCAGCGGGGTTTCATCGCTGTGATAGCCGGCGGCGCGACAGGTGCCGGTGTTGTCGCAGGCGATGTCCCAATCGTCGTATTGGGCATAGAAGCCCTCAAACGCAAAGGCAGCGGGGGTGGCGAGGATGAGAGGGATGATTTTTTTCATGGGTTTTCCAATAGTTGGCAATATTCTTTGGCGATGATCGCGCCCTTGTGCTGGATGACGATGGCCGCGAGACGGTTGCCCAGCGCGCAACATTCGCGCGGCATTGTGCCATGCAACCATCCGGCGAGAAAACCGGCGTTGAAGGCATCGCCGGCGGAGGTGGTATCGACCACTTGCGCGACGGTTTCAGCGGGTACGGTAACGCGCGTGTCGCCTTGGGCATAGCGCGCGCCTTCGGCGCCGAGCTTGAGCACGCATTCGCGCACGCCTGCTGCCTGCAAACGCGCAATGCTCGCCTCGGGCGAGGCATCGCCCCACAGCGCTTGTTCGTCATCAAAAGTCATCAGCGCGAGATCAACATGGGGCAACAGCGCCTGATAGGCGGCGCGGGTTTCCTCCGCGCTTTGCCAGAGTTTGGGGCGGTAATTGCCGTCGAAAATCAAACGGCTATGTGTGCAGCGCACGAGCGTGGCAATGAGACGGGCGCGGTCATGCGGCGGGAGAATGGCGAGCGAGATACCGCTCAAATATATGGCGTCAAACTGCGGCAGCGCTGCTTCAATGCGTTGCCAATCCCGATGTTGCAAGAGATAACGCGCGGCGGAATCGTTGCGCCAATAGAGAAAGGTGCGCTCACCGTGGGCATCGAGCTGGATGAGATACAAACCGGGTTGGCGTTCAGGGTCGGTGAGGACATGCGTGGTGTCGATGCCGTCCGCCTGCCAATGCGCGACCATGCCGCGACTCAAGGGGTCTCTACCCAGCGCCGTCACATAATGCACGCGGGTGTTGCGGCTCACGCGCGCAAGATAAGTCGCGGTATTCAGGGAATCGCCGCCGTAGGTCTGGCGCATCGCGGCGAAAGGTTCGCCGTTGAGTTCAATCATGCACTCGCCGATAAGGGCTATGGTTTTCATGGGGTGTCGTCCTTTTCCGCCAAGAACAGGCGCTGCTGCTCGATTTCACGCACCAGCTCCTCTTCGCTCGGGAGATATTGCATGTATTTGCTGGCAAAAAGCTGCGGATTCTCGTGCAGCACGGAATAGCGCGCGACGACGCCGTCGGTTTCCGTACACAGCAGGAGGCCGATGGTGGGATTGTCGCCCGGCTGGCGTTGCAGGTCGTCATACATGCGGACATACATGTCGAGCTGGCCGATATCCTGATGCGTCAGTTTGTCGGTCTTCAATTCGATGATGACAAAGCATTTCAGGATGTAGTTGTAAAACACCAAATCAATATAAAAATCCGAAAGATCGGTGCGGATATGCTGCTGGCGCGCGACAAAGGCAAAACCCTTGCCGAGTTCGAGCAGGAATTGCTGCAAATTGTCGATGAGCGCTTTTTCCAGTTCCGCTTCGGTGTAGGCGAGATGCGTTGGCAGATTGAGAAATTCGAGTACGGTGGGGTTCTTGATGACATCTTCCGCGCGCACGGGGTAGCTTTTCGCCGCCATTTCCGCGCGTACCTCTTCCGGCGCGCTGCTCGCGAGCAGACGATCGTAATACAAGGTGGAGATGTTGCGATCCAGCGTGCGCACTGACCAATGCTGCGCCGCCGCCTCGCGCAAGTAATAGAGACGCGCCGCTTCGTTCTGCACCTTGAGCACGCGCTGGAAATGCGACCAGCTCAATTTGGCGAACGGTGTTCGCCAAATTTCAATATTTTGAAAAGATAAATAAAATTGTCGTATTTCGCGCAAGGAGCGTTCGCTGAACCCCTTGCCGAACTCGCGCGTCAGTTCCGCCGATAGTGTTTTGATGATTTCCTTGCCGTATTGCGCGCGTGCCGCGCCTTGCTGCTCTTCGCGCACGATGCGTTCGCCGATCTGCCAATAGGCGGAGACCATTTCCGATTGCACGGCGCGATAGGCATTTTGCCGCGCGCCGGCGAGGATGGCCTTGATGTCATTGATATATGACATGGAATCAGAAAGTTGTCCCATTATTTATCCTTCATCCGCTCGCTGAAGCAATCAGCCGTCAATAGCGACGGGCGGCTTGCCCAGCTTTGCCAGCGTTCGCCGCGCGGTACCAGAATGCGGGTATTGCCGACGATGAGGACTTCCCCACCTGGGTGATGTGCTCGGGAAAAGCGGCGTTGTGCGGCAGGTGGACGGTTTGCTCGCGCGGATTTTCGTGGGAAATGGTCGCGGTAGGCATGGGAGGCTCCTGTTTGGAATCATGAATTCAGTATAACGCTTAACCGGCAAGATATTTCTTCAGCGTTGCGCGCACCGCCCCTTTGCCCGCGAGCATTGCCCGAAAATAGCCTTCGGCTTTGTCGCCGAGGCCGACGTCGTACAAATCCACGCCGAAGATGTTGGCGTCGCGGAAGAGTTCGCGTATCTGGCCGATGTTGTCGT
>JAUNKJ010000183.1 GCA_030532785.1 Cardiobacteriaceae bacterium | reverse complement strand
CCTGCTCCGCGAAACACAGCGCCGCGACAACCGCGTCCACATGCTCTACGCCTACGAGCGCTTCTGCCCGAGCACTTCCCTGACCCTTCATGAAGCGCCCGACGCCATCCTCATCGCAAGCTGCCGCACCCTCGATTTCCTCGGCAAAATCGCCGAACCTGCCACGCTCAAGCTGCTACAATGCGCGACCTGCATCGTGGCCATGAGTCCACGCATCGCACATCACGCAACACATCTCGGTTTCCGTCATGCCGTCAGTGCGGCAAGCGCTGATGAAACAGCGCAAATATCCGCACTGCTGCACTGGTGGAAGCACAACCAGGAGCCACGCCATGAGTGAGAAGAAGACCCCGCCCGCCAATCCCAATCCCGGCAAAAAACCGGACGCCGCCCAACCCGCCGCTTCTCCCTCCGCTCCCCCCGTGAAAACGGCAACCGCGCCGGACAAAAAACCCGATGCCCCGGCGAAAAAGCCGGACGTTGCCGCCGAGAAACAACCCGACCCCAAAGCGGCAACGCCGCCGCCCGCCGCGAACAAGGTCACCCCGCCGCCGCTGCAACGCGCCCCCGAAGCCAAACCCGCCAGTGGCAAAGGCCTGGGCGGCATCGCCCTTGCCGTCTCCCTCGCCGCCTTGGCACTCGCCGGTTACCAGTTCCTGCAAAACGCCAAACTGGCCAGCCAGTTGAACGACCAGCGCACTGTCGTGCAAAAAGAACTGGCGCGCCTTGACGCAGCCGACAGCGCCACCGCCGCGCAAATCGCCGCCATCCACATCCCCGCGCCGGGCATGGATCGCGACAGCGTGGTCAAAACCATCGCGGAAAACCTCGCGAACGCGGAAAAAACCTTTGCCGACACACTGGAGAAGCGCTTCGCCGCCCTGCCGCAAGGCCTTTCCCGCGAAGACGTGCAAAGCCAGATCAAACAGGCGCTTGCCACCTTCGCCCAGGGCAGCCAACCGACCATCGACTTCAGTGAAGAAATCGCCAAGGTGCAGGCGAGCGAATCCGCCGCACGCCAGGCGCTCGCTGACGTACAGCGCAACGCCCTGCAAGCGGAAACCAACCTGAACAACGCCCTGCAAGCGGCAGAAAAACGCCTTGGAGATCTCGCCGACGCTGGTGCGTCTGCAGGCAACCTCGTCATCCTCGCGCAACTCGCCGCCCACGCCGGGCAATACCAGGGCGCGGCGCAATACCTGCAACAGGCGGCAAGCCTCGCCGATGCCCCCGCGCAAGCCGCGCTCAACGATGCCGCCGCCAAATTCCAGGCGCTGGCATCGGAAAAACCGGCAACCGCCACCGTCGACGCCCTCATCGCCCAAGTCGCGGAATGGCCGCTGCGCGCCCCCCCGCAGGGCAACCTCCTCACCCCCGGCGATGACGCCCCGCAAACCTTCATGGGCAAGGTCAAACGCGCCGGGCAGGAAATCCTCGCCCACACCGTCAGCGTCACCCCGCTCGATGACGAAGGCCTCGCCTGGATCAGCGAAAACCCGGCGCTCGCCAATATCGTGCGCGAAAACGCGCGCCTCGATCTCGCCTTCGCGCGCAACGCCCTGCAAATGCAGGATGCCGCCGCCTACGCACAAAGCGTTGCCAGCCTCAAGGCACACGCCGCACGCTATTTCGACATGGAAAATGACGCGGTGAAACAGGCATTTGCCACACTCGACGCCATCGCCGCCCAACAGACTGCACTGCCCGATCTCGCCGCGCTGATCCAGGCGCTGCGTGCCGGTTAAGGAGAACACCATGATTGCCCGTTCCATCATCGGCCTCGCCTTTATCGTCCTCTGCGCCCTGATCGGCCTGCTGATTGCCTATTTCCCGATGAACGTGATGCTGAAACTGCCGCAATACGTCCTCATCATCCCCCTCGTCTACTGGCTCATCCTCTCCTTCCTTGCCGCATGGTTGCTGGGGCTGGTCTTCAAAACCCTGCTCGCCCTGTGGCGCAGCCCGCAAATCCTCTCGCGCAGCAGCGAAGCGCGCAAAAAACGCAAATCCGACAAAATGCTGCGCCTCGGCCTGCACGAATTCATTGCCGGCGATTACGCCAAGGCGGAAAAACATCTGGTCAAGGGCGCACACCTCTGCGAAGCGCTCGGCGAATCCTCCATCATCTTCTACGAAAACGCCGCGATTGCCGCCGACCGCCAGAACGCCCCCGAGCGCCGCGATGCCTACCTCCTCAAGGCTCGCCAGGAAGCGGGCGCGCATGACGCCGCCGCCATCCGCCTCACCGAAGCGGAAGTCCTCATTGCCAACGGCGAACACGCGCGCGCGGAAAAACTCCTCGAAAACGTCGCCGACCGCCGCAATCCCAAGCTCCTCGCCCTGCTGGATCAAGCCTACACCGCCCAGGAAAAATGGACGAAAGCCTGGGCGCTCCTGCCCGCGCTGCGCGCCACCATGAACAGCGAAGACTACGATGCACGGCGCAAAACCTACGCCCGCGCCATGCTGAACGACACCGCCGCGCTCGAAAGCTACGCCGAACTGTCCAACGCCTGGCGCAACATCCCGGCGGAAATCCGCCGCGAGCCGGACATGGTGCTCATCTACGCAGGCTCTCTTGCCGAAAACGGCCACAGCGAAGAAAGCGACAAAGTCCTCGCCGAACATATCAAATCCACGCAGAACCTCGCCTTCATCCAGGCGTACAGCCAGCTGCGCAGCGGCAACTTCAAGGCACGCTTGGCCAACATGCAGCAATGGGAAGCGCGCCACCCCAACGACGCCCTCTTCCTCCTCGCCAAAGCGCAAATCGCCTACTTCGCCAAGGAATACGACATCGCCAACGCCGCCGTGGAAGCCTCGCTCAAGCGCCAGCCCTCAAGCGAAGGCTTTGCGCTCTGGGCGCAAATCCTCGAAGCGCGCGACGAACCGCAGGCCGCGCTCGCCGCCTACCGGCAAAGCGTCTCGGAAAAATTCGCGGGCAAAGGACTGCACGGCGATTTCCTCCCCGCCGGCCAACAACCTCCCGCTGTCTCCCACACCTAGAGCTAAATCAACAAAAAACAGAACGGAAATGTAGGTTGGTGGTGAGCCGTCAGGCGAA
>JAUNKJ010000008.1 GCA_030532785.1 Cardiobacteriaceae bacterium | reverse complement strand
TTTACACCCCCATCCTCACAATCTCGTCCCTGCGGACGAGCTGTTCCAGTCCCCCCGCAAGCGGGGGAAGGAACTGATTGGAGAACAATGCTATATCGATGGATATTTCTACTCTTCTTGTCTCGAACCGAGATTAAATGAGAAATTTTCTCACCATAAAGCGCTTATCGTGAAAAAATTTCTCACGATAAGCGCTTCGCCATGGTAAAAAACTATCATTTTTACCGTTTTGATGAAAAACCATGATTTTGCGGCAACATCCGGTTTATGATGCCGCCTTCTCCGTTTTCACAGGGTATCTGCCATGTCGCACCGCATTGACGCCGGATTCCTCGGCATCGGAATGGCCAGCGGCCACCGCCGCGACAATGCCGCGCTGGAAAGCCAATGGCAATTGCCGCCGGGCGAAATCCTCCGCCAATCCGGGGTGCGTTCGCGGCAGGTGCTGCCGCCGGAAATGTCGCAGGCGCGCTTTGCCGCCGACGCCGTGGAAGACGCGCTTGCCGCAGGCGGACTGGCCGCAGCCGACATCGATTTGCTCATCGCCACCGCCGCCGTGCCGCAGCAGGCGATTCCCTGCACCGCCGCCTTCATCGCCGCCGAACTCGGTCTTGCGCCCGGCACCCCCGCCTTTGATGTCAACGCCAGTTGCCTCGGCTTCGTCGTCGCCCTGCACAATGCCCTGCACCTGCTCGATCGCTACGGCACCATCGCCGTGGTCGCCGCCGACATTGCCTCGCGCGGCGTCGATTGGCGCGATGTGCATACCGCATCCATTTTCGGCGACGGCGCGGCGGCGGTCATTTTGAGCCGCGAAGGCGGCGCACGCTTCCGTTGTTTGGCTTACGACTATGGCGTCCACCCCGAAGGGCGCGCGCTCTGCGAAATTCGCGGCGGCGGCACCGCGCGCCATGCGCGCGCGGGCATGAGCGAGGCAGATTTCTATTTCCGCATGGATGGCCACGCGGTGTTCAAAATGGCCATCGCCCATTTGCCGCCCTTCACCGCGCGGCTGCTTGCGCGCGCTGGCTGGGATTTTGCCGATGTCGATCATGTGATTGCCCATCAGGCAAGCCACCTCGGGATGCAGCACGCGCAGCGCCATCTGCCCTTTCGCGCGGGCAGCGTGATCGATATTTACGCGGAACACGGCAATCAGGTGAGCGCCTCCATTCCCGTGGTACTGGCCCATGCCGCGCGCGCGGGACACCTCGCCCCCGGCGCGCGCCTGCTCTTGCTCGGCACCGCAGCAGGCTTTGCCATCGGCGGCATGGCACTGGAAATGCTGTGATGCGCCGCATCGTGTTGACCGGCGCGACCGGCGGCCTTGGCCGCCACGCAGCGGAATATCTGCACGCGCGCGGCGCGGATGTCGTGGCCTGCGGACGCAACCGCCAAGCGCTCGCCACGCTCGCCGCGCAGGGCATCGCCACCCGGGCGCTCGATTTGGCAGATGCCGATGATGCCGCGCTCGCCCGGCTGCTCAAGGGCGCGGACAGCGTCTGGCATTGCGCGGCGCGCTCTGCCGACCGTGGCAGCGATGCCGATTTTCACCGCCACAATGTTCTCGCCACCGCCAACCTCGCCCGCGCCGCCGCCCGCGCCGGGGTCAGGCGCTTTGTCCATGTCTCCACCCCCGCGCTGTATTTTGATTTCCGCCATCATCACGGCATCCGCGAGGATTACCGCCCGCGCCGTTACGTCAATGCCTATGCGCGCAGCAAGGCAGCGGCGGAAGAACGGCTGCACGCGCTCGCCAGCGTGAGCGACATGGGCATCATCGCCCTGCGCCCGCGCGCCATTTATGGCGCGCATGACCGCGTGCTGCTCCCGCGTCTTCTCGCCCTGCACCGGCGCACGCGCGGCGTGCTGCCCCTGCCGCGCGGCGGGGCAACCCTGCTCGACATGAGCTACGCCGGCAATGTCGTCCATGCCCTGTGGCAGGCGGAGGTCGCCGCTCTCGCCCCCGGCAGGCTGCACGTCTGCAACATCAGCGACGGCACGCCGCTCACCCTGCGCGAAATCCTCGCGCAACTCCTGCCGCCGCTCGGGCTTGCCTACCGCATCCTGCCCTTGCCCGCGCCGCCACTCGCACTCCTGCGCGCCCTGCCCGAATGCGCACAGCGTTACCGCCTCGGTCTGCTCAGCTGCGACATGACGCTTGATCTCACCCGCGCGCGACGCGAACTGGGCTATGCACCGCCGTGGACAACGGCAGCAGGCATCGCCGCCACCGTTGCCGCATGGCAAGAGAGCCACCCATGGCAGAAATAACGTTTTTCCGAACCGGCTATTGCCTGCATCCGGGGGCGGTCGCGGTATCCGGCGTGCCGTGCCGCCCGCAGCGCTTCCCCGCGCAAGTGGCGCTGATTGCCGCCAACGGCCGCCGCTGGCTGTGGGATACCGGCTACGCCCGCCATTTTTTCACCGCCACCCGCGCCCCCTGTTATGCGCTTTATCGCGCCATTACCCCGGTGCGCTTTCGCGCGCAAGAGGCGATCGCCGCGCAGCTCGCCGCACTCGGCATCCCCCGCGAGGATTTGCAGGCGATTCTCCTCTCCCATTTCCATGCCGACCATATCGCGGGGCTTGGCGATTTCCCCGGCGTGCCGGTCTTCGCCTCGGGGCGCGGCTTTGCGAAAATCCGCGATTTGCGTGGCTTGGCGGCCTTGCGCCACGGCTTTCTCCCCGCGTTGCTGCCGCACGATTTTGCCGCGCGCCTGCACCCTTTCGAGCGCTTGCCGCGCGTGGCCTTGCCGAGCGAACTCGCGCCATTTCATGAAGGGTGGGGCATCCCGGAAAGCGCGGGCGAGATCGTCATCGTCGAACTGCCGGGGCATGCCGCCGGCCACTGTGGCGCGTTTGTCCATACCGCGCAGGGCTGGCAATTGCTCGCAGCCGATGCCGCCTTTGCCCGCGCCAACTGGCGGGGACAGCCGCCCGCACCGCCCGCGCGGCTTTTGATGGACGACGCCCGCGCCTTCGCCCATACGCTGTCGCGCCTGCGCGAACTGGACGCGCGCGGCATCGCCATTCATGTGAGCCACGAAGTGTCATGAAAGCGCTGCATTTTCTTGCCGCCTACGCGCAAAGCCGCTACCGCCATTTCCCTGACCGCGCCGCGCTGCTCGCCCATCAGCAGCGGCAACTGGCGCGTTTCCGCAGCCGTGTCCTCCCGCAAAGCCCCTATTTCCGCGCGTTTTGCCAGCAGCCGTTTGCCGACTGGCCTTTCATGAACAAGGCACTGATGATGCAGCATTTCGACACGATGAACACTGCCGGGCTGCGTCTTGCGCAAGCGCTGGCCGTGGCGCAGCAGGCGGAGGCGAGCCGCGATTTCCGTGCCACCCTGAGCGGCTACAGCGTCGGGCTTTCCTCCGGCACTTCGGGGCAGCGTGGGGTGTTCGTCCTGAGCGCCAAGGAGCGCGCGCAATGGGCGGGCGTGATTCTCGGGCAAATGCTCCCCCACGGCCTTTGCCAGCGCGAGCGCATCGCCTTTTTCCTGCGCGCCGACAATCCGCTCTATCAGGGCGTGCGCAGCGCGCGCATCGATTTCCGCTTTTTCGATTTGTTCCGCCCCTTTGCCGCGCTGGTGGCAGAGGTGAAGCGCTACCGCCCGGGGGTCATCGTCGCCCCTGCACAGGTACTCTGCGCGCTGGCGCAGCACGGGGAACTCGCTGGCGCGCGGGTGATTTCGGTTGCCGAAGCGCTCGATGACGCGAGCCGCGCCTGGCTTGGCGCGCGCTTTGCCGCCGTGGACGAAATCTATCAGGCGACCGAAGGTCTGCTCGCCACCACTTGCGCTCTGGGGCGTCTGCACCTGAACGAAGGCTGGCTCATGGTCGAGCAGGAAGCGCTGGATGCGCGGCGCTTTGTGCCGGTGATCACCGATTTCACCCGCGAAACCCAGCCCATCGTGCGTTACCGCCTCGATGATGTGCTGGTACGCGGCGAACCCTGCCCCTGCGGCTCGCCCTGCCAGACGCTTGCGCGCATCGAGGGACGCCTGCACGACAGCCTCGCCTTGCCCGCGCGCGGCGGCGGCACGGTTACGCTCTTTGCCGACCTCTGCGAACGGGCGCTGGCGCAAGTGCTGCCGCCCGACGCCGATTACCAGCTCGAACAGCACGGCGCGCGCGCCATCCATCTGGCGCTCGATGGCGATGCGGCGCTGCTCGCCGCCTGTCAGCGCCATTTGCAGGCGGTGTTCGCCGCCCAAGGCGTGGATAACGAAGCGCTCTGCTGGACGCTTGCCCGTGCGCCACTCGCCCGCGATTTCGCAACGAAACGCCGCCGCATCCGCCGCCTATGAATCCCTTTGCCCGCCCACGCCCGCGCATCCTCCTCCTCGGCGCCCGCGCCCCCGCCTGTCTCGAATGGGCGCGCTTTCTCGCCCGCCACGGTTGCGCCGTCTTTGCCGCCGACAGCGTTGCGCCGACGCTCACCGCCTACAGCAACGCCGTCGTCCGCGATTTTCCGCTGCCACCGCCCGCCGAGCGCTTCGCCGACTGGCAGGCAGCGCTTGCCCGCATCGTTGCCGCGCACCGCATCGTTGCCGTCATCCCCACCTGCGAGGAAGCGCTCTATCTCGCGCAAAGCGACGCGCTGGCCGACAAACGCTGGTGCAGCGCGCTGCCGCTCATGGACGCCCTGCACCACAAATACCGCTTCAGCCAGATGTGTGCCGCGTGGGGCATCGCCGCGCCCGCCACCTTCCGCGTGGACAACGCCGCCGACTGGCTTGGCCGCAGCCGCGATTACGTCTTCAAGCCCGTCTATTCGCGCTTTGCGAGCCGCACCCTGATCCGCCCCGATGCCGCACTACTGGCAAAGGCGCTGGGCGAAGGCGGCGACTGGATCGCGCAGGACGTGGCAGAAGGCGAGGAAATCTGTTCCTTTTCCCTCTTTGTCGACGGCGAGTTGCGCGCGCACACCGCCTACCGCGCGCAATACCGCACGAGCCACGCCAGCGTCGATTTCACCCCGGTGGCCGATGCCGCGATTTACCGCTTCGCCGAGGCCTTTGGCCGCGCCACCGGCTACAGCGGCCAGGCGGGCTTTGACTTCATCCGCACCCGCGAAGGGCTGCGCGCGCTCGAATGCAACCCGCGCGCCACCAGCGGCATCCATCTCCTCGCGGGCGCAAATGAGGCGCTGTGGCAGGCGCTGGCTGACCCTGCGCGTCCCGCCGTTCACATCAGCCACGGCCGCCGCGCGCAACTCTCGCTGCCCGTACTGCTCGCCGCGAAAGACCGCCTCCTGCGCCGCGATTTCTGGCAGGATTTCCGCCGGGGGCGCGACGTCATCTTCGACGCGCGCGACCCCTTGCCCGCCCTCGCCCAGCCGCGCCTGCTGCTCGCGCAGATGGCACGCGCGCACACGGAAAGGCTGCCCCTCGCCGCTGCCACCACCCGCGACATCGCCTACCACGGCCTCGCCCAACCGCGCTTTTTCGCCGCGAGCGACCTCGCGGACAATGCCTTGAGTCCCGCCGCGCGCTATGTGCGAAACGACCCCGTGGCCGCCATCGAAAACGTCCGCGCCGAACTCAAGCTCTGGCAAGGCGCAAGCCTCGCCCTGCCGGTGAGCATCAGCCACACGCAACAGGCAGAACAAAGCTATGTGGCGAGCCCCCTCAACCACTACGGCGCTTATGCCCTGGCGGAAAGCGCACGCCATCTTGCGCCACGCGCGCAGCAACGCCTGCAACCGCCGCTGCAAGCGCTCATCCGCGCCCTGCGCCACGCGCGTCTTGATGATGTGGTCATCGCCAACAACTGGCTCCTCTCCACCAATCTCTACCCCGCCTGCCCGCCGCCAGACACCCTGCGCCAACTCGTCAACGACTGCCGCGCCCATTACCCGCGCCACGCCGTCCTCTTCCGCTCCCTCAGCCCCGCGCTGCACGCCGACTGGATCGCCGCCCTCGAAAGCCTCGGCGCGATCGCCATCGCGAGCCGCCGCGTCTATCTTCTGGATGCCCGCGACACCCCGCCCGTGCCGAGCCGCGACATACGCAACGACCTTGCCCTGCAGGCAAAAAGCCCGTTCACCCGGGCCAGCGTGGCAGAGGCCGACTACCCGCGCATAGCCGACCTCTACGCCATGCTCTATCGCGACAAATACAGCCGCCACAACCCGGCGCTCGGCGCGCAATGGATCGCGGCGCAGCACCAAAGCGGCCTGTTGCATCTCAATGTGCTGCGCGATGGCGCGCGCATCGTCGGCGCAACCGGCACCATGCAGATGGCAAGCGCGGACACCTTCACCACCCCGCTCTTCGGCTACGACACCGCCTACCCGCAAAAAGCCGGCCTCTACCGCCTCCTCTCCCTGCAGCTTTGGCAGGAAACCGCGCAGCAGAAAAAACTGCGCCACCAAAGCGCGGGCGCGGCGGATTTCAAACGCCAGCGCGGCGCAACCCCCGCCACGGAATACAACCTCGTCTTCATCCGCCACCTGCCTCTTCGGCAACAACTGGCATGGCAAACCCTGCGCGCCATCGTCAACAGCCTCGCCCTGCCGTTCATGATTGACCGGGAGTTGTGAGGCGGGATTAACTCACCGTTTGGTAGGCTGGGTTAGCGGCAACGCCGCGTAACCCAGCAAAATCCGAAACATCGCGCTGGGTTACGGCTACGCCTAACCGGGTTCCCACGACAAAACGCTTCACGTTTTTCGTGGGGTTCCGCCCAGCCTACATATGGCAAATGAGAAATTTTCCCATCATGAAGCGCTTATCATGAGAAAATCTCTCACGATAAGCGCTTTGAAATGGTAAAAAATCACTATTTTCGCCATTTTTATGAATTTTCTTCCGGCTGTTCGCCCATATCGAGATGAAAATAGGCGCAGAAATAGCCGGTGGATTCGCTGATGTGGAACGTGATGTCGCTGTCTTCGCGGATGTAGCCGGAGGCGACCGCCATGTCGAGGAGTTCCTGGGTGGATTTGTCGTGGCCACGGGTGCTGGTGATGATGCACTCGACGGTAAGGCCTTGTTCCGGCACGGTGATTTTCTGGTACTCCCCCGGCAGTTCAAAAAGGGGGAAATCGTGGCGCTCGAGAATGTGCGCGTTTTTCAGCGCGCCGGGGTGGGCAAAATCGGCAAAGGGCATGACGGCTCCTGAGGGAAAAGCGGCTATTTTACCTGAGTTTGAGATAAGTAAAGTGGATACGCCCGCTGATATGGCGTTGTTCTTCAATCAGTTCCTTCCCCCGCTTGCGGGGGAAGGTTAGGATGGGGGTGTAAAATGCGCAGCATTTTTTACGGCTCTGGAATGAAAACTTCGTTTTCAACACCCCCACCCTGTCCCTCCCCCGCAAGCAGGGGAGGGTAATGGTTTGTCATTTCATGGAAAACCTTGAGGAATCATTCAGGGACGATCATTCTTTTATCCCGAACTCAAGTTATTTTGCCATTGCCGTGGCAGCGATGCAGGTTCTACACTGCGCGCTTTTTGGCAGGAGGGCGCATGCAGGGTTGGCGCGAATATGTTGCGATTTTTCTGAAAGGGATGGCGATGGGCGCGGCGGATGTCGTGCCGGGCGTGTCCGGCGGCACGATTGCCTTTGTCAGCGGGATTTACGAGCGCTGGGTGCGGGCGTTGTCGCATCTCTCGCCAGCGGCGCTCACGATGTGGCGACGCCAAGGCTTTGCCGCGATGTGGGCGCATGTTGATGGCGCGTTTCTGCTGTCGTTGGTGGCAGGAATTGCCAGCGCCATGCTGCTCTTTGCGCGCGCGGTGCGCTGGTTGTTGCTGCACCAGCCGCTGTTGCTGTGGGCGTTTTTCTTCGGGCTGGTGTTGGCGTGTCTATGGTTTTTGCGCCGCGATGTGTCGCGCTGGCATGGCGGAACCCTTGCCGCCGCGTTTGCCGGAGCGGCAGCGGCGGTCGCGATCAGCCTGATGCCCGCGCTGTCCGAAGGCGCGCATGGCTTGCCCTATATTTTTGCCGCGGCGGCGCTCGCCATTTGCGCGATGATCTTGCCCGGCGTTTCCGGGGCGTTTGTGCTGGTGCTGCTCGGGGCGTATGGCGCGTTGCTCGATGCCTTGCACCACTGGGATGTCGTGGTGATTGCCACCTTCGCCGCAGGCGCGCTCGTGGGCCTGCTCAGCTTCGCACGCCTTTTGGCGTGGCTCTTCGCGCGCCATCGCGACACGCTGCTCGCGGTGCTGACGGGCTTTGTCGGCGGATCGCTGGTGAAGCTGTGGCCGTGGCAAACGGCGGCGGGGCATGTGTGGCCGTGGCAAATGGCAGAGGCACAAATCCCGGCGGCACTGGCGTGCATGGCAGGCGGCTTTGCCTTGGTGTTTGTGCTGGAAACGGCAGCCGGGCGTTCCAATAGGTCATGATGAGAAATTTTCTCACCATGAAGCGCTTATTATGCAAAATTTTCTCACAATAAGCGCTTCATTATGGTAAAAAATCACTATTTTTGATGAGTTTTTGAAATATCTGTAGGCTGGGTTAGCGCGCAGCGCGTAACCCAGCAAAAGATTCGAATCTCGCGCTGGGTTACGCGGCGTTGCCGCTAACCCAGCCTACTTTTCTGCCCTCACCCCAACCCCTCTCCCACGGGGGAGGGGGTTATATTTCTCTGTTTTATTTAAATTCATTAGACCCTAGGCAGCCATGAAGGTGGTGGCGACGAGGTAGGCGGTGTAGGCGAGGTAGCTTACGAAGAGGAGGCCGCCTTCGAGGCGGTTGATGCGTCCTCTGCCGCGCAGGCCGTAGCCGAAGAGGAAAAGCGACAGGGTGAGGGCGGCCATGACGGGGACGTCGCGCATGAGGACGGCGCTGCCGGTGGCGAGCGGGCTGATGCTGGCGGCGATGCCGACGACGGCGAGGGTGTTGAAGAGGTTGGAGCCGATGACGTTGCCGAGCGCGAGGTCGTGTTCGCCTTTGCGGATGGCGGCGAGTGAGGAGGCGAGTTCGGGGAGCGAGGTGCCGACGGCGATGACGGTGAGGCCGATGACGAGGTCGCTGACGCCCATGTCGCGGGCGATGTATACCGCGCCCCAGACGAGGAGGCGGGAGCTGGCGATCAGCAGCACGAGGCCGATGGCAAGCGCAAGCCAGGCGCGGGTGATGGGGATGATGTCGACGTCGAGTTCGTCGGCGATGGCGTCGCCGAGGGCGTCCGGGCGCTTGCGCAGGCCCTGGCGTATGGTCCAGCCCATGAGGGCGGCGAAGAGGGCAAGGAGCAGAAGACCGTCAGTACGGCTCAAGTGGCCATCCCACAATTGCCAGACGGCGAAGGCGGTGGCGGCGGCGAGGATGGGCAGTTCTTTGCGCAGGACCTGGGAGTGGACGGCGATGGGGCTGATGAGGGCGGTGAGTCCGAGGATGAGGGCGATGTTGGTGATGTTGGAGCCGTAGGCGTTGCCGAGCGCGATGCCGGGGTTGCCCTGGGTGGCGGCGAGCGCGGAGACGACCATTTCCGGGGCGGAGGTGCCGAAGCCGACGATGACCATGCCGATGAGGAGCGGCGGCATTTTGAAGTGGTGGGCGACGGATGCGGCGCCGCCGACGAAGCGGTCGGCACTCCAGACGAGTACGGCAAGGCCGCAGATTACGGCTGCGATGGCCATCAACATGGTTAACCTCGGGGTTCGGGCAAAATCAGCGCGCACTGTACGGGCAGGGGCGGCGCGGGTCAATTGTTTTTGTTGATGATTTCATGTTTTGCATGAAAATGATGGTTTTTTATCATTATTAAGCGCTTGTAGTGAGAAATTTTTCATGCCAAGCGCTTGATGGTGAGAAAATTTCTCATAATTTGTCGGTTGGCGGTGAGTGCGCCAGCACGAACCCCAACGTGAAACGGCATGGCATGTTGGGGTTCGCTACGCTCACCACCAACCTACGCTTTGCCCTGCGGGCAAGCGGTGGGCTGAAGTCCACTCTCAAAATCGCTGCGCGATTTCCCTCTTGCCTCTTCCCCTTTCTCGCTTCGCGAATTCTGACGAGTCCCGCTTGCGGGAGAGGGGTTTTGGGGGCGGCGGTTTATGCCAGGGTGTATTGCGCGGCGAGTTGCTGGAAGTCGGCGGTTTCCCGTGCGGTTTTGTTTTCGTCCCAGCCGAGTTTTTCTGCCATGTAGGCGGCGACGGCGGGGGCGGCGTCGCTGGCGGCTTTGGCGTCGAGGAAGAGGAGGCGGATGCGGCGGGCGAGGATGTCTTCGACGGTTTGCGCCATTTCGTGGTCGATGCCCCATTGCACTTGGGCGTAGGTGTAGGGGTAGTCGGGGTGGATGCGGCGCGCGAGGCTGGCGTCGGTTGCGGTAAGCGCTTCGATGGCGCTGGCGTCGCTGCCGTAGAGGGTGAGGGGGGTGTCGTCCATGTGGTGGGCGGCGTCGATGTAGCCGTGGAGGCGGAGTTCGGCGGTTTTGCAGGGGCGTTCGGGGAGGAGGCCGGCTTTGATGGCGGCGTCGATGCCGTCTTCGGCCATTTGCCGGTAGGTGGTCCATTTGCCGCCGATGAGGCTGATGAGGCCTGAGTGGCTGATGTCGACTTTGTGGCTGCGCGAGACTTCTTTGGTGGATTTGCCTTCTTCTTTGGGGGCGGCGAGGGGGCGCAGGCCTGCGAAGACGCTTTTGACGTCGGCGCGGGTGGGGGCGCGTTTGAGGTAGTCTTTGGCGGTGGCGAGGATGAAGTCGATTTCGTCTTCGAGGGGTTTGGGTTCGTAGTCGGCGTGTTCGACGAGGATGTCGGTGGTGCCGACGACGAGTTTGCCGTGCCAGGGGACGATGAAGAGGACGCGGCCGTCTGAGGTTTTCGGGACCATGAGGGCGTCCTGGCCGGGGAGGAAGTCGGCGTCGAGGACGAGGTGGATGCCCTGGCTGGGGAGGATGGAGGGTTTGTCGTGCGGTTCGTCCATGTTCATGATGGGGTTGGTGAAGACGCCGGTGGCGTTGATGACGCAACGGCTGTGCAGGGTGTATTCGCGGCCGCTGAGTTCATCGCGGCAGCGCACGCCGCTGATGTTGCCGTGGGCGTCTTTTTCCAGGGCGGTGACGGGGCAGTAGTTGAGCAGCGTTGCGCCGTGGTCGATGGCGGTTTGTGCGAGGGTGATGGCAAGCCGTGCGTCGTCGAATTGGCCGTCGTAGTAGCAGACGCCGGCGCGGAGTTTGTCGTCTTTGACGCCGGCGAGGCGTTCGCGGGCTTCGTTTTGCCCGAGGTGACGGGTTTTGCCGATGCTGAGTTTGCCGGAGAGGAGGTCGTAGACGGTGAGGCCGAGGGTGTAGTAGGGCGCGGTCCACCATTTTTCGCCGGGGATGATGAAGGCTTGGGTGCGGAAGAGGTGGGGCGCGTTTTTGGCAAGGCGGCCGCGTTCGCGCAGGGCTTCGCGCACGAGGTCGATGTAGCCCTGGGCGAGGTAGCGCACGCCGCCGTGGACGAGTTTGGTGGAGCGGCTGGAGGTGCCTTTGGCGAAGTCGTGGCTTTCCAGCAGTAGGGTGCGGTAGCCGCGGGTGGCGGCGTCTACGGCGAGGCCGAGGCCGGTGGCACCGCCGCCGATGATGATGGTGTCCCAGTCGGGGTGTTGTTGCAGTTGTTCCAGTGCGCGCGTGCGTTGCATGAGTGAACTCCTTGGCACATTAAAGAGCATTGGCCGTTTGCGAATTGAGAGAGAGGTTTTGTCGCTGCGCGATTTTTTAACCCCTCTCCCCATCCCCTCTCTGCTCCGCAGCTCTGACGAGTCCCGCTGGGAGAGGGGTTTTGTACCGCAGCTTTGTTCAGCCAAATGAACAATAAATAAAATATGCTCTGAAAAAGGGATGGTGTTTTTTTACCACCGGGAAGCGCTTATAGTGAGAAAATTTCTCACGCTAAGCGCTTCATAATGGTAAAAAATCACTATTTTTACGGGTTTTTTGAGGTGTTTTCAGGTCAGGGCGCGAGGCGCTCGTTTTCCGGGATTTTCGCTTTGTGTTTGGCTTCTTCGATCATGGTGATGAAGAGGAGGATGACGGCGATGATGCCGCCGCCGATCATGACGTAGAAGCCGCCATCCCAGCCGAAGTTGTCCGCTGCCCAGCCGACGACGGCGGAGGCGATGACGGCGCCGCCGACGTAGCCGAAGAGGCCGGTGAACCCTGCGGCGGTACCGGCGGCTTTTTTCGGTGCGAGTTCAAGGGCGTGGAGGCCGATGAGCATGACGGGGCCGTAGATGAGGAAGCCGACGGTGGTCATGAGGAGGAAGTCGGTGAATTGGTAGGGGTTTTTGTACCAGGGGAGGTTGGCGTATTCGGCAATGACGTTGCCTTGTGCATCCACCGGGGTGGCGGGGTTGAGCCAGAGGGCGACGACGGCGAGGGTGGTGAGGATCATGAAGATGAAGCCGGTGAGGCCGCGTTTGCCTTTGAAGACTTTGTCGGATACCCAGCCGCAGAGCAGGGTGCCGGGGATGGCGGCGAGTTCGTAGATGCCGTAGGCGTAGGCTGTACCTTTGAAGTTGAAGTGTTTTTCTTCGCTCAAATAGGTGGGCGACCAGGAGAGGATGCCGTAGCGGATGAGGTAGACGAAGACGTTGGCGATGGCGATGTACCAGAGCAGGCGGTTTTTCAGGACGTAGGTGACGAAGATGTCTTTGGTGCTGAGTTCGTGTTCGTAGGTGGCTTCGTTGTAGTCGTCCGGGTAGTCGTTTTTGTATTCCTCGATGGGCGGCAGGCCGCAGGATTGCGGGGTGTCGCGCATGAGGAGGAAGATGAAGATGGCGACGATGACGGCACCTGCGCCCGGATACCACAGGGCTTCGCGCCAGATGTCTTTTTGCGTGGCTTCCACGCCGTGGGTTTGCAGGAAGACGTATCCGGCAAAGAGCACCATGACGCTGGGGATGAGGCCGCCGACGTTGTGGGCGCAGTTCCAGATGGAGACGATGGTGCCGCGTTCGCTTTTTGACCACCAGTGCACCATGGTACGGCCGCACGGCGGCCAGCCCATGCCCTGGAACCAGCCGTTGATGAAGAGCAGGGTGAAGATGATGGTGGCGCTGGAGGTTGCCCAGGGCAGGAGTCCCATGGCCATCATGGTGAGGCCGGAGAGGATGAGGCCGAGGGTTAGAAATACCCGCGAATTGGAGCGGTCGGAGATGCTTGCCATGAAGAATTTTGACAGGCCGTAGGAAAGGCCGATGGCGGTGCCGATGCCGCCGAGTTCGGTTTTGGTGTACATGCCGGATTCAATCAGGCCGGGCATGGCCAAGTCGAAGTTGCGGCGCACGAAATAATAGGCGGCGTAGCCGAAAAAAATGCCGGCAAAGACTTGCCAGCGCAGGCGGCGGTAGGTGGGATCAATCTGCGCTTCGGGCAGACGCGGTTTGTGTTCCGCCGGTTTTAGAATGCCATACATCGCGATGCTCCTTTACACGGGATGGAATGAGAAAAACAGCGTTTTCAGTGCTGTGGGCGGCAATCTATCACAATGTTTACCTTGCGGACAGGTGTAAAAGTCGCAAATTTCATAAGAGCGGAAAAAACGATGTTTTTTTACCATTTGTAAGCGATACTTATGAATTGTTTCTCACGGGGAGCGCTTATGGTTGAGAAAATTTATCATGGAAATATTAACGTTGGCGTAAAAGCAGCAGGGGCAGGGCGGCAAAGAGGAGGATGGGGGCAAGTGCGCCCGCGATGGGCGGCCACTGGTAGAGGAGGGCGAGGTTGGCGAGGATGCCTTGCACGATGTAGTAGGCGACGCCGCAGAGGATGCCGACGACGAGGCGCGAGCCTTGGTGGGTGCTGCGCGCGCGGCCGAAGACGAAGGGGAGGGCGAGGAGGAGCATGGTGACGGTGGAGAGCGGCAAAAACAGGCGTTGCCAGAGTTTCAGGCTTTCTTCCTGGTGCGAGAGGCCGTTGGCGGCGAGGAAGCGGGTGAGGGTGTGGAGTTCGCGCAGGGTGTCGGCGTGGCGGCTGGCGGCGAGGGTTTGCAGGGTGGCGGGCGGTGCGCCGTTGGTCCAGCGCGGTTCGCCGGGGGTGGCGGTGATGCGTTCGGGGGTGATGTGGGTGTGTATGGGGTTGTCGAGGAGCCAATCGGGCGCGGCGTAGCGGGCGCGCGGGGTTTGGCGGATGGTGATGCCGCTCGCGGTGTTTTCGTAGAAGCGCAGGTTGAGCAGGCTGCCGTCGGCGTCGATGCCGGCGATGTGGACGAGGGCGTTGCCGTCGCGCAGCCAGAGGCCGTTGCCGCCGGGGTCGGCGCTTTGGCCTTTGGCCTGGGCGCGCAGCAGTTGGCTTTGGGCGCGCCATTCGGGGGCGAGGCTTTCGCCGAGGAGAACGGCGAGCGCGCCGAGGAGGAAGGCGACGGCGATGGCGGCGAAGACGGTGCGCAATCGGGAGACGCCGCTCGCGAGGAGGACGGTGAGTTCGTTTTGGCTGGCGAGTTGGCCGAGGCCGATGATGCCGCCGATGAGGACGGCGGCGGGGATGAAAAGCAGGACTTTTTCCGGGAGTTGCAAGAGCAGGGTGAGCGCCATGACGGCGAAGCTGTAGTGGCCGCCGAGGTCGTCGGCTTCGGCGGCGCTTTGGATGAGGAAGTCCATGCCGGTGAGGAAGAGCAGCGCGATGGCGGTGGTGGTGAGGATGGTGCGGGCGAGGTAGCGGTCGAGGCGGCGCATCAGCGTTGGACCTTTTCCGGCTTGAGCCAGAGGACGAGGATGAGGAGGAGGACGCCGAGGTGTACCCAGAGGCTGCCGGGGAGCGGCGGGATGCGCCCTTTTTTCACGGCGACGACGGCGAGTTCGAGGAGGTTGATGTAAAGGGCGAAGGCGAGGAAGGCGGGGAGGATGTTCTGGAAGCGTCCCTGGCGCGGTTTGTTGCGCGAGAAGCGCGGCAGGAGCAGGGTGAAGATGAGCAGCGCCAGGGCGGGGTTGGTGCGGGTTTGCCATTCGCCGAGGTGTTCGGGGCGGCTGTCAAGCGCTGAGGTGGGGAGGTTGCGCAGGCGGTCGCTGGCGGCGACGGCGCTGCCCGGCAATTGTAGCTCGGCGCGGGCGAAGTGGCTGTAAAGCGGCGGGGTGTTGTCGTCCTGCCAGGCGAGGCGTTTGCCGTGGTGGAGCGTCAGGGTGCGCGGTTCGCCGGAGGCGAGTTCGCCGTGTTCGGCGAAGATGACGCTGTGTGCCGCGCCCCGGTTGTGGGCGACGAAGAAGGCACCGAGCTTGCCCTGGGCAAGGCTTTGCGTGTGGACGACGAGGCCGTGATCAAGCTGGCGGAAGGTGTTGGGGGTGAAGAGCAGCATGCCCGCTTCCTGGCGGGCTTTGTTGCGGATGATTTCCTGGGTGCTGTAGATGTGGGGCAGGAAATAGAGGGTGATGAAGAGCAATGCGGCGGCTATCGGCAGGGCGAGGCAGAAGAAGGCGCGGAGCAGATGGCTGCGCCCGGCACCACCGGCGTAAAGCGCGCTGATTTCGTGGTCAACATAGAGGCGGCCGAGGGTCATGACGCTGGCCAGCACAAAGGCGAGGGGGGCGATGATGGTGAGGAATTCCACGCTTTGCAGGGCGATCAATTGCCACACGGCGGCGAGTTCCATGTTGCCGGCGGCGGCGCGGCCAAGCAGCGAGGAGAGGCGGAAGCTGACGATGATGGCGAGGAGGATGAAGCAGGTGGCGAGAAAGACGCCGCCGGTTTCGCGCAGGAGATAACGGTAGAAAATGGGCATCGGGCGACGGCTCTCAACAGCAAAGGCAGGTGTGGTATTCTACAGCGTTTTCATCGGGGCGCAGGCCGTTCGCCGCCTGCCCAGCATCAGGAGACAGATTTATGAAATGGGTTGTGAAAAACAGCAAGCCGGAAAAAGCGGATGCCCAGGCTTTGGTGGCGTTCGTGGGGACGGACGGGCGTTTTGCCGTGCCGCTCGCGGCGCTGGATGCCGTGACCAAGGGGGTGTTCCGCAATTGGCAGGAGAAAAAGCATTTCGCTGTTGAGGCGGGCGAGGCCGTGGTGTTTCATGATGTTGCCGGCGTGGAAGCGGAATGCGTGGTGGTGTGCGCGCTCGATGACGATGCGCGCAAACTGGAGGCAGCGGCACAGGCGGTGGCGAAACTCTCGCGCCGTCAGGAATGGAAAAAAGTGGCATTGACCCTGCCGGAGGGGATTGTTTCCTATGACGATGCGCTCGCGGTATTCGCGCGCGGCCTGGGACGCGCCGCTTACAGCTTCGATGCTTTCAAGAGCGACAGCAAAGGCAAGAATGCGCTCGACAAAGTGAGTTGGCAATGGCTCACCGGCGACAAGAAAGTGGCCGAAGAAACCCTGCGCTGGGTGGATGCCTGGATTGCCGGAACCCATCTGGCGCGCGAGCTGGGCGATTTGCCACCCAATGTCTGCAACCCCGCCTATCTCGGCGATCGCGCGAAAAAACTCGCGGATGCAGAGGATGCGCTCAGTGCCAAGGTTTTGAAACGCAAGGATATCGAAGCGCTCGGCATGGGCGCGATGCTCGGGGTGGCGCAGGGCTCGAATGCCGATCCGCGCTTCATCATTATGGAATACAAGCCGAAAAATGCGGTGAATACCCGCCCGGTGGTGCTGGTCGGCAAGGGCGTGACGTTCGACACTGGCGGCATTTCCCTGAAACCGGCAGACGGCATGGATTTGATGAAATACGACATGGGCGGTGCGGCAGCGGTGTTCGGCACCATGGCTGGCCTCTGCGAAGCGAAAGCCCCGGTGCATGTGGTGGCGCTGATTCCGGCAGTGGAAAATATGCCGGATGGCAAGGCAACGCGCCCCGGCGATATTTTGACCAGCCTGTCCGGCAAGACCATCGAGGTGTTGAATACCGATGCCGAAGGACGCCTGATTCTTTGCGATGCACTGACCTATGCCGAGCGTTACGAGCCGCAGGCGGTGATTGATATGGCGACGTTGACCGGCGCGTGCGTGATTGCGCTCGGTTCGGTGCGCGCCGGACTCATGGGTAACGACGAAGCGCTGCTGGAGGTGCTGTTCAGCGCGGGCGAGGCGGCACGCGATCTGGTATGGAAGATGCCGATCGATAGCGCTTATCGCGAGATGATGAAATCGTCCTTTGCCGATATTGCCAACGTTTCCGTCGTACGCGAGGCGGGGGCGTTGACGGCGGGTGCCTTCCTCGGCGCGTTTGCGGAAAAATATCCGTGGGCGCATCTGGATATTGCCGGGGTGGCATGGGGACGCGGTGCGGAAAAAGGCGGCACCGGACGCCCGGTCGGGCTGATGCTGGAATACTTCCGCCGTCTGGCTGTCTGATGCCGCAAGATGCCGTCCGCACCCGGCTTGATGCCGGGCTTGCCGTCCTGCCGTTTGCAGTGAGTGAGGCAGAGCGCGATGCCATGCTCGCTTATCTCGAACTGCTCAACCGCTGGAATGCGGTGCACAATCTCACCGCAGTGCGCGATCCTGTGCAGCAGGTGAGTGTGCATGTGCTCGATTCGCTTGCGGTGCTGCCCTACGTCGGCGACGATTGCGCGACTTTGGCGGATATTGGCAGTGGCGCGGGATTGCCTGCGTTGCTCTTTGCCATCATGCGGCCGCACATGCGGGTGTACGCCGTGGAGGCAAGTCGAAAAAAAGCGGCGTTTATCCGTCATGCGGCAATTGCGCTGGGTTTGGGCAATGTCGTGGTGGTCAATCATCGCGTGGAAGCCTGGCAGGCAGAAGTGCATTTGGATGTGATCGTCAGTCGTGCGATGGCGTCGTTGCCGCTTTTCTTGCGCTTGACCCGGCATTTGGGCGATGCGCAGACGCGCTGGCTGATTTTCAAGGGCGCGGCGGCGGAGGAAGACAAGGTGGACGGTTTCGTGATTGATGCGCCGCAACAAATCGATGTGCCGCTGCTTGCGGCGACGCGTGCCGTGTATGCCGCGCGATTGGAGGATGCCGCATGACCCGCATCATTGCCGTTACCAACCAGAAGGGCGGGGTGGGCAAAACCACGACCGCCGTGAGTCTTGCCGCCGCATTGGCCGAGAAGGGCGACAAGGTGCTGGTGATCGACATGGACCCCCAGGCCAATGCCACGGTGGGGCTGGGAGTCGACAAGCGCGCGGTGGATAGTGGCGTGATGGACGTGATGCTCGGCGATGTCGATCCGGAAGAGGCTTGCCATTATTGCGAAGAGGCGCAGGTGTGGTTGTTGCCCGCCAATGATGCGCTGACCGCGAGCGACGAGCATCTGATGGGCGAAAGCCAGCGTCATGCCGTGCTCAAATTGACTGCGGGCAGTTGGGTGGAGCGCTTCGACTGGGTATTTGTCGATTGTCCGCCGACCCTGAATTTGCTGACCGTCAATGCGCTGGTGTTTGCCGATTATGTGCTGGTGCCGATTCAGTGCGAGTATTTTGCGCTGGAAGGTGTGAGTGGCTTGTTGGATACGGTGGGCAAGATTCGCCAGACCGTCAACCCGGGGCTGCGCATCGCGGGCTTTATCCGCACCATGTATGATCCGCGCTCGCGGCTTACCCGCGAAGTGTCGGAAAACCTGTTTGCCCATTTGCAGGGGCTGGTGTTCGAGACCGTGGTGCCGCGCAATGTGCGCCTTGCGGAAGCGCCCAGTTACGGCTTGAGCATCATTCAATATGACGCGCGTTCCAAAGGAGCGCAATCGTATCGCGATATTGCCGCAGAATTGCTTGAACGGATCGGATCCGCATGAAAAACGACATGAACAAAAACAGGAAACGCGCCTTGCGTCAGGGGTTGGATGCGCTGTTGAGCGGTGTGGGGCAGGAAGCGTTGAAAACGCCGGATTTCGAAGTGCTGAAGCAGATCGAGGTAGGGCGGATTCGCGCGGGTGTTTATCAACCGCGTCGTCGTTTCGACGAGGAAGCGCTGAATGAACTGGCACGCTCCATTGCCGAACACGGCATCCTGCAACCGTTGGTGGTGCGTCCGGTTGACGACGAGCAATATGAAATCATCGCCGGGGAGCGCCGTTTTCGTGCCGGGCAGCAGGCAGGGTTGAGCAAGGTTCCCTGTGTCATCAAACATTACGACGACCGGCAAGCGCTGGCGGTGGCGTTGATCGAAAACCTGCAACGCAGCGATTTGAATGCGCTGGAAGTGGCGCAGGGTTTGCAGCGCCTGGTCGCGGATTTTTCCCTGACCCATGAAAACGTTGCCCAACTGGTCGGACGCTCGCGTTCGGCAGTGAGCAATACGCTGCGTCTTCTCGAATTGAGCGAGCCAGTGAAACAGGCACTCGGCGACGACAAAATCGAAATGGGGCATGCGCGGGCGTTGTTGTCGTTGTCGGCGCAGCAACAGGCGGCAGTATTGCAGGAAGTTATCGCGCGCCAATTGACCGTGCGCCAGACGGAAGCGCGGGTGCGCGCCCTGCGCGAAGGCGAACCGGTAAAGCCCGCGCTGTTGCGTTCTGCCGATATTGAAGCGTTGGAGCGGCGGATCAGCGAATTCATGGCGGCCAATGTGCGGCTGCAGCACCAGAAAAAGGGCAATGGCATTTTGACGCTCAAGTATCGCGACCTCGACGAGCTCGATGCCATTTTGGCCAAATGGGGTATCAAATAGTCCGCTTTTTTTCGCATCAGTCGTTGACCACACCTTACCAAGCTTTTATAATCCCGCCGCCGTTGCAAACATGCAGAAAACCTTAATAAAACTTCTTCGCCTGCAAGTATTGCTGCTTGCTGTATTCGCAGGTGCGGTGGGTATGTTTGTCGGCAAGGCCGGAATGCTGGCCGCAACTGTGGGAGGCTGCATGGCAGTGGTCGCCACTTTGCTGGCCATCGTGATTTTTCGGCGATTGCCCCGGATCATGTCGGCGGCAATGTTCTACCGGAGCATGATTGTCTGCGAAATCGGCAAGTGGATCGTGGTGGTGATTTTGGGGAGCGTTATCCTTCGTCATCACCCGCCGCTTTGGGTACTTTTGGGGTTTGTCGCGGTGTATTCGGCATATTTTTGGATGATGCTTTTTGACAGAGGGCAGTAATGGCAGCAGAACACAGTACGGGTAATCCGGGCAGTGATTTCATCAATCACCATTTGACCAATTTGAGCGTGGGCGAAGGTTTCTGGGCGCTGCATCTCGATACGCTTTTCTTTTCCATCGCGCTTGGCGTGCTGTTTTGCTGGTTCTTGCGCCGTGTGGCGCTGAAGGCGCACGCCGGTGTACCGGGGTTTGCCCAGAATGTCGCGGAAATGGTCTTCGATTTCATTGACGGCACGGTCAAGGACTTTTACGGCGAGTCGCGCCGTGATATCGGTTCTTTGGCGCTGACCATTTTTTGCTGGGTATTGCTTTGGAATACCATGGACTTGCTGCCGGTCGATTTGCTGCCGAGCATGGCCAGCCTGATTGGCATTCCCTATCTCAAAGTGGTGCCGTCCACGGATCCCAATGCCACGTTTGCGTTGTCCATCACCGTGGTGGTGCTGGTCTATATCTACGGTATCCGCGCCCATCACGGGGCGGGCAGGTTCTTGGTCAGCATGGGATCGCATCCTTTTGAGGCAGAGAAACCGCTCTTCAAGGCAATCTTGTTTCCCATCAATTTCGCGCTGCGCATTGTGGAAGATTTTGCCAAGGTGATTTCGTTGTCCCTGCGTCTTTTCGGCAACCTCTTTGCCGGTGAGCTCGTCTTCATTCTTATCGCTTTGCTGCCGTTTTTCGTTCAGTTCCTGCCGGGCGGTGCGTGGGCGATCTTCCACATTCTTATCGTTACGCTGCAAGCGTATGTATTCATGATTTTGTCCGTCGTCTATCTCTCGATGGCGGAATCCCATTGATTTTCCATCTGCAATTTTTAGGAGGTTTATATGGAAAACATCGCGGCAATTGCCAGTGTGCAGGGTTTTTCTGCAATCGCGGTCGGTATCATTCTCGGGCTCGCTGCCTTGGGTACCGGTATCGGTTTTGCCCTTCTGGGTGGCAAATACATCGAAAGCAGTGCACGTCAGCCTGAAATGATGAACCCGCTGCAAGGCAAATTCTTCATCATTGCCGGTCTTTTGGATGCGGTGGCGATGATTGCGGTGGTTGTGGCTCTGATCATGGTATTCGGCAACCCGCTGTTAGGACCTCTCGGCTAAGTCGAATCTATCCAAGCCATAACGGAGGCGCCGCAACATGAACTTGAATTTGACCCTGATCGGGCAGATGGGTACCTTCCTGGTTTTCTGGTGGTTCGTCAACAAATACGTTTGGCCGATCTTTGCGCGCGTTGCCAAGGAGCGCCAACAGAAAATTGCCGAAGGACTGAGTGTGGCGGACAAGGCCAAGCACGCGCTGTTTGCCGCAGAAGAAGAATCGGCGGAATTGCTCAGTCAGGCGAGAAGCCAGGCCGGGGATATTTTGAGCCGTGCACACAAACAGGCCGACCAGATGATCGAGGAAGCCCGCCAGCAGGCAAAAGAAGCCGGAGCGCTTGAATTGTCGCGGGCACGGGAACAGATCGAGCAGGAAAAACTGCGTGTGGTCGGCGATTTGCGCAAGCAGCTGGCCGCTTTGGTCATCCAGGGAGCAGAGCAGGTAGTGGGCCGGGAAATCAAGGCCGGTGATCACGATGCCCTGTTGCGTGAATTAAGCGAGAAACTGTAACAATCATGGCTCACGTGGAAACCATTGCACGGCCTTATGCCAGAGCGATTCTGGCACAGGCGAAAGACCAGAAGGCGCAGGAAAACTGGCAGCTCTTTCTGGATGCGCTGGCAGGTATGCTCGCCAATACGGATTTGCGCCGCCATTTGGGCAGGCCGGATATGATGGATACGTTGACCGGCTGGGTGGAAGAATGGACGAAAAAGCACCGCAAAGCGGCGTTGAGTCAGGAGGAGCGCAATTTCATGCGTCTTCTCGCCGAGCATGACCGCCTGTCCGTGGTGCCGGCCATTGCCGCCTTGTATGCCAGGCTGCTCTCGCAAAGCAAGAACATCTGCCTTGCCGAAATCGTCAGCGCCAAGCCTCTGCAAAATGCGGAACTGGAGCTGATCAAAAAGGCGTTGGTAAAAAAGACCGGCAAAGCCGTTGAGTTGTCTACCCGGATTGACGAAACGCTGCTGGCTGGCGTCTATATTGAATATGACGGGCAAGTGATTGATCAAACGATGAAAGGGCGTATGGCCCGATTTGCCCATTCACTCGTCGACTAGAGGAATTATCATGCAATTAAGCCCTGCGGAAATCAGCGGTTTCATCAAAGAGAAAATTGCCGATTACGAAAACAAAGTTGAAAGCAAAACGGAAGGCGTGATCATCAGCCTGTCCGACGGTATTGCCCAGATTCAGGGCTTGAGCGAAGTCATGCTGGGGGAAATGATCGAATTTCCCGGCAATATTTACGGCTTGGCACTGAACCTCGAACGCGACAGCGTGGGTGCAGTCATCATGGGTGACTTCACCAAGATGAAAGAAGGCGACAAGGTACGCTGCACCGGTAAGATTCTCGAAGTTCCGGTAGGGCGTGGCCTGCTCGGGCGTGTCGTCAATGCGCTGGGCGAGCCGATCGACGGCAAGGGGCCGATCAAGCACGACGGTCTCTCCCCCATTGAAAAAATCGCCCCGGGTGTTATCGAGCGCCAGTCGGTGGATCAGCCGCTGCAAACGGGTCTGAAAGCGATCGATGCGATGGTGCCGATCGGTCGTGGTCAGCGCGAGCTGATTATCGGTGACCGCCAAACCGGTAAAACCGCGATTGCCGTCGATACCATCATCAACCAGAAAGACACCGGGGTGAAGTGCATCTATGTGGCCATTGGCCAGAAAGCCTCTTCCATCGCCGCCGTGGTGCGCAAGCTGGAAGAGCATGATGCCCTGAAACACACCATCATCGTTGCCGCCGCTGCTGCCGATTCTGCTGCCATGCAGTACATCGCGCCCTATGCCGGTTGCTCGATGGGTGAATATTTCCGTGATCGCGGTGAAGACGCGCTCATTATTTACGACGATCTGACCAAGCAGGCTTGGGCCTATCGTCAGGTGTCATTGCTGCTGCGCCGTCCGCCGGGTCGCGAAGCCTATCCGGGTGATGTGTTCTATCTCCACTCCCGTTTGCTGGAGCGCGCTTCGCGCATCAATGCCGATGAAGTGGAGCGTCTCACCAACGGCGAAGTCAAGGGCAAGACCGGTTCATTGACGGCGTTGCCGATTATTGAAACGCAGGCTGGCGACGTGTCCGCTTTTGTCCCCACCAACGTTATTTCCATTACCGACGGTCAGATTTTCCTTGAAACCGATCTGTTCAACGCCGGTATCCGCCCGGCCATCAACGCGGGTCTCTCCGTTTCCCGGGTCGGTGGCGCCGCGCAAACCAAGGTCATCAAGAAATTGGGTGGCGGCGTGCGTCTGGCACTCGCCCAGTATCGTGAGCTGGCAGCATTTGCCCAGTTTGCCTCCGATCTCGATGAAGCCACCCGCAAGCAGCTCGAACGCGGTCAACGCGTGACCGAACTGATGAAACAAAAGCAGTTTTCTCCGATGAGCGTCGGTGAAATGGCAACTTCCCTGTATGCCGCCGAACACGGCTATCTTGATGGCGTCGAACTCGACAAGGTGCAGGCGTTTGAAGCCGCATTGCTGGCCTACATGCACAGTGACCACCAGGAACTGCTCGACAAGATCAACGCCAAAGGCGATTACAACGATGAAATTCAGGCCGGGTTGAAAGCTGCGGTCGAAAGTTTTGTCGCCAAGGGCGTCTGGTAACGAGGAAACGACATGTCGAATGCCAAGGAGATTCGCGGACAGATCAAGAGCACGAAAAGTACGCAGAAGATCACCAAGGCCATGGAAATGGTGGCCGCGTCGAAAATGCGTCGTGCGCAAAACAACATGCAAAGCGGGCGGCCTTACGCCCAGAACATTCTTGCCGTCGTTTCCCATCTTGCCAAAGCGCATACGGAAGGCACGCATCCGTTTCTTCTGGAGCGGGAAGAAATCAGGAATGTCGGCTACATTGTGATTGGCACCGACCGTGGCCTGTGTGGCGGTTTGAACATCAACCTGTTTAAAACCGCGTTGCGCCACATCCGGGAATCCGAAACGGCAGGATACGGCATCAAGGCCAGCGTGTTTGGCCGCAAGGCTGTCAGTTTTCTCTGCCGCCTTAACGTTCCCGTCATCAGCACGGTGGAAAACTACGGTGACAACCCTCCTTTGCACGATCTGGTCGGTGGCATCAAGCCGATGATCGAGGCCTATCGCAACGGTGAAGTCGACAAGGTGTATCTGATTGGCAATCGTTTCGTCAACACCATGACCCAGGAACCGGTTGTGCTGCAACTCTTGCCGGCCACTTATGTGACGGACGACCAGAGCATCCCCGACTATTCGTGGGACTACATTTACGAGCCGTCTGTCTACGAACTGCTCGACAAGCTCGCGGTGCGCTATCTGGAATCCGTGATCAAGCAGGCAGTGGCAGAAAATATAGCCTGCGAAATGTCGGCACGCATGATTGCAATGAAAAACGCCTCGGATAATGCCGGCAATCTGATTGACGAATTGCAGTTGAAATATAACAAAGCACGCCAGGCCGCGATTACGCAGGAACTGTCGGAAATTGTCGGGGGCGCAGCCGCCGTTTAACGAATTTGAGAGAGGTAAATATGAGTACGGGTAAGATCGTTCAGGTCATTGGCGCGGTGGTTGATATCGAATTTCCGCAAAACGCGGTTCCCAATATCAATGACGCACTGGTGGCGGAAAAGAACGGACTGGTTTTTGAAGTGCAGCAGCAGCTGGGTGATGGCGTGGTACGTACCATCGCCATGGGATCATCCGAAGGACTGGTGCGCGACATGATCGTGCGCAACACTGGCGAGGCCATCTCCGTGCCGGTAGGCAAGGCAACCCTTGGGCGTATCATGAACGTCCTTGGCGAAGCCATCGACCATCAGGGCGAGATCAATGCCGAAGCGAAAATGCCGATTCACCGCAAGGCACCCGCCTACGACGAACTCGCCAACTCCACCGAACTGCTGGAAACCGGCATCAAGGTCATCGACCTGCTCTGCCCGTTTGCCAAGGGCGGCAAAGTCGGCCTCTTCGGCGGTGCGGGCGTGGGCAAGACCGTCAACATGATGGAACTCATCCGCAACATCGCCATCGAACACAGCGGTTACTCCGTCTTTGCCGGGGTCGGCGAACGTACCCGTGAAGGCAACGATTTCTACTACGAAATGAAGGACTCCAACGTCCTCGACAAAGTATCCCTCGTCTACGGGCAGATGAACGAACCGGCGGGCAACCGCTTCCGTGTGGCGCTCACCGGCCTCACCATGGCGGAATACTTCCGCGACGAAGGCCGTGACGTCCTCTTCTTCGTCGACAACATCTACCGCTACACCCTGGCGGGCACCGAAGTATCGGCGCTGTTGGGACGCATGCCGTCCGCAGTGGGCTACCAGCCGACCCTTGCCGAAGAAATGGGTAAATTGCAGGAGCGCATCACCTCCACCAAAACCGGCTCCATCACCTCCATCCAGGCGGTATACGTTCCGGCGGACGACCTGACCGATCCCTCCCCGGCCACCACCTTCGCCCACCTGGATGCCACCGTCGTCCTCTCGCGCCAGATTGCCGAGCTCGGCATCTATCCCGCCGTTGACCCGCTCGACTCCACCTCGCGCCAGCTCGATCCGCTCATCATCGGCGAAGAGCACTACAACGTGGCGCGCAGCGTGCAAAACGTCCTGCAGCGTTACAAGGAACTGCGCGACATCATTGCCATCCTCGGCATGGACGAACTCTCCGAAGAAGACAAGCAAATCGTCTACCGCGCGCGGAAAATCCAGCGCTTCCTGTCGCAACCCTTCTTCGTCGCCGAAGTCTTTACCGGCTCGCCCGGCAAATACGTGTCGCTGAAAGACACCATCGCCGGCTTCAAGGGCATCGTCAACGGCGACTATGACCACCTGCCGGAAGCTGCCTTCTACATGGTCGGCTCCATCGACGAAGCTGTGGAAAAAGCCAAAGGCATGCAATAACCTGCGGGTTGAGGAGTAGACATGGGCAAATCTTTCCGGGTAAACATGGTGAGCGCCGATCGCCAGCTCTTTTGCGGCGAAGTCGTCTCCATTGCCGCGACCGCCGTTACCGGGGAAATCGGTGTTCTTGCCGGACATACGCCCCTGCTGGCCATGCTGAAACCGGGGCAAGTGCGCCTTACCCTTGCAGACGGCAACGAAGAAATCATCTATGTCTCCGGTGGCTTTCTCGAAGTGCAGCCGGGGCAAACCGTGATTCTTGCCGACGAAGCGGAGCGTGCGGAAAACCTGAGCGAAGAAAAAATCCAGGCCGCACGGGAACGCGCGGAAGCGGCTATGCGTGAAGGCGCGAAAAACCGCATCGACTACGCCAAAGCGCAAGTGGAACTGGCGCAGGCCACAGCCCAGCTCGCTGCCCTGAAACGCAGCAAGAAACGCTGAAAGCGAAAATCTTCGTGCAAACGCAAAAAGCCGGTGCAAACCGGCTTTTTCTTTGGCTGTTTTACTATAGCTAAACCAATAAAAAACAGAATGAAAATGTAGGTTGGTGGTGAGTCGTCAGGCGAACCCCAACATAATCAATTTCAGGTGGTGTCCTGAAAAGTATGCTGGGTCTTCATTTTCCCTCCCCCGCTTGCGGGGGAGGGTTAGGGGCTGTTGACATTTCGTGGGAGAAATTTACAAGGCTTAAAAATGTATTGAA
>JAUNKJ010000182.1 GCA_030532785.1 Cardiobacteriaceae bacterium | reverse complement strand
TTGCCGTGGGCGGTGGTGAGCGGATGGTCGGGGAGGGCGAGGTAGTCGCCGTTGCCATCAAATTCGAGCGGCACGGCGAAGACATTTTTTTCTTCGATACCAAGCACTTTGGCAAGGGGGAGGATGGCATCGCGCAGGCCGCCGCTGACGATGGCAACGGCGATGCCGCGCGCTTTGAGGGCGGCGATGGTGTCGCGCGCGCCGGGGACGACGGTGGCGAGGTATTCGCGGGCGATTTGCGCGAGATCGGCGCGGTTGGGGCGGATGAGGTCAAGCCGTTTGCCATAGACGGCTTCGAGCGGCACATCGCCGTTCATCGCCTGATTGGTGAGCGCTTCGACGTCGTCGCGCACCCCGGCGAGCGCTGCGAGTTCGTCGATGCCTTCGAGGCTGGAGAGGGTGGAGTCGCAATCGAAGGCGACGGCATCGGGCGTGAATTTCAGCGTCATGGCAGCTCCGGGTGGGGGATAATGCGCGCATGTTAGGAAATACGGGCAACGATGACAATGTACGCTCAACAACTTGAAGAGAAGGCGGCGCGGCTTTCCGCCTTGCTGGCGCCTTTTGCCGCGCCGGAGATGGAGGTTTTTCCTTCTCCGCCGGAGGGTTACCGCCTGCGCGCGGAATTCCGCCTGTGGCATGACGAAGCGGGCGTGGATTATGTGATGGTCGCGCCCGGCGAGCGTGCATCGCCAGAAACCGTGCGAAAAATCCGCACGTTACCCATTGCTTCGGCGGCGATCAATGCGTTGATGCCGCGCTTGCGCGAGGCGCTCAATGGCGACGAAATACTGCGGCGCAAGATTTTCCAGTGCGAATTTCTCTCGACCTTGCAAGGCGATATGCTGGTAACACTCGTCTATCACCGCCGTTTGGACGAAGCATGGCAGCGGCGTGCGGCAGCGCTTGCCGCAGAGCTTGGGGTGGCGCTGATTGGCCGTTCGCGCGGGCAGAAAATCGTGCTGGAACGCGAATTTGTCGAAGAAACGCTCACGGTTGCCGGGCGCGACTGGCATTACCGCCAATACGAAGGCGCGTTCACCCAGCCCAACGGCAGGATGTGCGAGGCGATGCTCGCCTGGGCATGTGCGCAGGCGGGCGATGACACGCGCGATTTGCTCGAACTCTATGCCGGCAATGGCAATTTCACCCTGCCGCTGTCGCAGCATTTCCGCAAAGTGCTGGCCACCGAAATCAGCAAATCCGGCATCCGTGCGCTGCGGGAAAACGTGGCAATGAACGGCGTCGACAACATCCGCCTCGCGCGCCTTTCGGCCGAGGAATTCAGCGCAGCGTGGCGCGGCGAGCGCGAATTCCAGCGCCTGAAACAGGATGGCATCACCCTCGCCGATTATGATTTTTCAACCATTTTTGTTGACCCGCCGCGTGCGGGCATTGACGCCGCGACACTCGCGATGATGCAGCGCTTCGCCCGTATCATCTATATCTCCTGCAACCCGGCGACCCTTGCCGACAACCTCAAAACCCTGACGCAAACCCACCGTATCAGCGCCTGCGCGCTCTTCGACCAATTCCCCGGCACGGAACACATCGAAAGCGGCGTGGTATTGCAGCGCAAGAACCGCCTCTTTTCCCATGAGGACAGCGGCTGTTGCGCCCGCAATTATTACCACGCCTTTAAAACGTAAACGCCCACCCCGCCAGCGCCACCAGCGCGGTATTGAGCGGCACGAGCATCAGCCCGAAACGGGCGAGACGCCGCTCTTCCTCGCTATCGGCTCTGGCAAGGCCTGCAATCAGCGCCGCCATCGGCAACGCGCCGAGCGCGGCGTGGCCAGTGGCGCTGTTGACGATAGCCGCCTGCCAGACATCGCCCGTGGCCACGGCAGGCATCATCAGCGCATTGCCGCCCACCGCCGAGGCGGTGAGATAACCGCCGAGCGCGCCCAGCGCCGCGAGCAGCGGCACGAGGGCGCTGCCGTGCAAAGTACTGGCAAGATCACGCACCCCATCGAGAAAACCGCCCTTCACCATGATTTGCGAAAGTACGAGAAAGCAGAAAATGGTGAGTAAAGTGCGCCAGGCGCGGGCAAACCACGCTGAAGCCACTTCACGCGCCTGATAACGCGCGCGAAACCGCCAGAAGACAATAACCGCCACCAACGCCAGCGCCACCCCCGGCGAATGCAGCGGCTTGTACGCTACCTGCGCCCCCTGCCAAACCAGCGCATCCGCCCAGCCCGTCGCCCACCACAGCCCCTTCAGCAACAAAACCCCCGCGAAAATGAGGCCATACGGCCACGCCGCGCGCGGCAGACGCACACGCTTGCCGGCAAGCAACAACGCCATCACCGCCACCCCCGCACAGATTCCCGCGACCTCCGCGCCCACCCAGCGCGACGCCGCATACAGCACCGCAACGAAAAACGCCGCAAGCGCTACCGTCTCCAGCAGCGCGCGCGGGCGGCGATGCCCGGCAAGCCACATCGCCAGCAAAGCCAGCGCCACGAACACCGGCGCGCTGGTGAACGCACTGTGCGCGCCCAGCACTGCCGGAGACAAATTCACCAGCGCCGCGCCCGTCACCGTCGCCAACGCCATCGTCCCCCACGGCATGATCGCCATCCCGCACAGCGCCAGAGGCAACGCCACCCGGCGCGGCAGCATCGCCAGCAACACCGGCACCACGGCAATCAGCGACACACCGAACCCCGTCAGCGCCTCCAGCGCCGGTGCCAAACCCAGCACCACAAAGCGCAAACGCCGCGCATCTCCAAGACCATTGTCCGCCACCCATGCCGAAAGCGACGGATTGGCCTCGGTTTTCGCAAGCAACACCACCAGCAGCAAACCCGGCACCATCACCGCCGCAACACTCGCAAAAAGCAACAGCGCATCGCCTGCCATCGCCCCTGCCGTACCCGCCGCAAACGGCTGCGCCGCGCCCGACAGCCACAACAGCAAAGCCGCCGCTACCCCGGCAACCGCCGCCTGCCACGGCGGCCGCTTGCCCAACGTCAACGCCAACAGCACCACCGCCACCGGCAACACATGCCACAACATCTTCATCATCATCCTCCAACTCTGCATATAGTGGAATCATCATAAAAGCAGCCATACCGTAGGTTGGTGGTGAGTGCGT
>JAUNKJ010000181.1 GCA_030532785.1 Cardiobacteriaceae bacterium | reverse complement strand
CCCCTCTCCCGTGGGAGAGGGGTTGGGGTGAGGGCAGAAACAAGGCTTTCCACATTTTTTATAGCCTTTAATATTTCAATACATTTTTAAGCCTCGCAAATTTCCCCCACGAAATGTCAACAGCCCCTAAAGTAACGCCATGAAAACTCTCCTCCCCATCCTCCTCCTCGTCATGAGCGCCGCCCACGCCAACAGCCGCCCCTGCACCATCGACGGCTGGCTGAAAATCCGCCCCCTGCCCAACGCTGCAGGCGACAGCTACGGCGACCCTGACTGGCCGGAAAAAATCCCCCTCTACCCCACCGCCGACAGCCGTGACCCCACCATCACCCTCCCCGACGCCCTCCTCCCCGCAAAATGGGACTACCTCGGCGTCAACCTCCTCGGCTTCGCCGAAAACGGCCGCTTCCGCGTCAACATCGAAGCCTACGCCGCCGCCCTCGACAGCACCCAACCCGTCACCGGCTGGCTCGACGCTGAACACATCGGCTTCGGCCTGCAAAGCAGCCACCTCTACGCCAAACCCGACGCGCAAAGCGAACGCGTCCTCGACATTCAGGGCGAATGGCTGCACGACATCGGTGACATCACCCTACGCAACTGCCAAGGCGAATGGGTACAAATCGACTACCGCCAACGCCGCAACCCCGACGCCAGCCTCACCCCCATCCCCGAAGCCGAACAACAAACACTCACAGACGCATGGGCGCACGGCGTCTGCAGCAACCTGGAAACCACCTGCGACATGCCGAGCGTTGACAACCAACCGTAAACGCGCCGCATTTTTCCATTCATCTTGCTATTCACGCCCCATGCCTGAACACACCGACATCATCCGTCAACGCCTGAACACCGGCATCGCCACCGCCGCGCAACTCATGGAAATTGCAGGGATTAGCCAACCCACCCTGTCGCGCGCCCTGAAAGCGATGGGCAATGATGTGGTGCGCATCGGCGCGGGAAAATCCATTCATTATGCGCTGCGTGATGACATGCGCGGCCTGCCCGATATCGCCGTGTACCGCGTCGACCGCGAGGGCAGATTGCAGCCTCTGGGCGAACTCATCCCCGTGCGCCCCGAAGGCTTCGTGATGATGGAGGCCGACGGGCGCAGCCTGCACAGCGACGGGCTGCCGTGGTGGCTCTACGACATGCGCCCGCAAGGTTATCTCGGGCGCGCCTGGGCGCGGCAACATGCCGCATCCCTGGGGCTGTCCGCAGCGCCGCACCACTGGGCGGATCACGAAGTGCTGCGCGCCCTGCTCGCGGCAGGCATCGACGCCAGCGGCAATCTGCTTTTGGGCGAACATTGCCGTCAGCGCTTTTTGCAATCCGAAGCGCCCGTCCCCATCGCCGAACAAGAAAAAACATCGCTTTATCCGAACCTTGCCTTGCAGGCTGCCAAGGGCGAACTCCCCGGCTCGTCGGCAGGCGGCGAACAGCCGAAATTTACCGCCTATGCCGAAAACGGCCATGTGCTGGTGAAATTCAGCGAAGCGGAAGCGAGTCCCGTGAGCGAGCGCTGGCGCGATTTGCTCCTTGCCGAACATCTCGCCCTGCAAACCTTGTACGACCACGGCATCGCCGCCGCGCGCAGCACCATCATCGACGCCAATGGCCAGCGCTTTCTCGAAACCCTGCGCTTCGACCGCGTCGGTGAACGCGGCCGCCTCGGCCTGCATTCGCTCGAAGCCCTCGATCTGCAATTCGTCGGCAAGGCACGCGAAGGCTGGCCGACCCTCTGCCGCGAACTGGCGCAGCACAAAATCATTGCCGCGCAAGCCGCAGACGATGCCGCGTTGCTCTGGGCATTCGGCACGCTGATCGGCAACAGCGACATGCACAACGGCAATCTTTCCTTTATCAACGAAGATGGCCGCCCCTATGCCCTCGCCCCGGTCTACGACATGACGCCGATGGCCTTCGCGCCGCGCAGCGGCGGCGGCCTGCCCGATACCCTGCCCGCGCCCGTTCTCCGCGCCGATATTGCCCCCGCGCAATGGCGGCAGGCGCATGATTGGGCAAGACAATGGCTCGCGAGCATCCAAAACGAACCGCGCCTGAGCGCGCGCTTTGCCCCGTGCATCGCCGCACTCGAAGCGCATCTGGATACCGCCGCCGCACAACTGGCACGCCTCAAAATATGACATGAGAAAATTTCTCATCATGAAGCGCTTATTGTGAGAAATTTTCTCATAACAAGCGCTTCATGGTGGTAAAAAATGACTATTTCAGGAGATTTTATGAAACTTCAATACAACACCCTCCAAGACCCTTTCTGGCAAACACACGGCTACCAACTGCCCGGGTACGACGCACCAACCGTCGCCGCACACACGCAAGGCGACCCGCGCTGGCTGCACTTGGGCGCGGGCAATATCTTCCGCGCCTTTTTGGCGCACGCGCAGCAGGTGTTGTTGAACCAGGGCGATAGCGATCGCGGCATCATCGTCGCCGAGGGTTTTGACGCGGACATCATCACCCGCGCCTATCATCCCTTTGACAATATGAGCATTTTCGCGCGCCTCAAGAAAAGCGGGGCGATGGACAAGGTGGTGATTGCCAGCATTGCCGAAGCGCTTACCATGCACGAGGCCGATTTCCGCCGCCTGCAAAGCATCGCCGCGCATCCCGGTTTGCAGATGATTACCTTGACCATCACGGAAAAGGGTTATCAGATCAAGGATAAAGATCGTAACTATTTCCCCGATGTCGCTGCCGATTTTCATCGCGGCACGGATTACCCGCAAAGCTATATGGGCAAAATCGTGGCGCTGCTGCTCGCGCGCTATCGCGCCGGCGGGCAACCCGTCGCCGTGGTGAGCATGGACAATATGTCGCACAACGGCGAGAAGCTGCGCCATGTCATCCTCAAATTCGCGCGCAACTGGCAGGAAAACGGCCATGTGGAACATGCGTTTGTGGAATGGCTCGCGAGCGGCAAGGTCGCGTTTCCGTGGACGATGATCGACAAAATCACCCCGCGCCCCGATGACGCGGTGGCTGCCGTGTTGCGCGCAGACGGGCTGGAGGCGATGGACGCGGTGGTGACGGCGAAAAACACTTACGTCGCGCCTTTTGTGAACGCCGAGGAGCTGGAATATC
>JAUNKJ010000180.1 GCA_030532785.1 Cardiobacteriaceae bacterium | reverse complement strand
ATGCACCACCAACCTACTATCGCTTCGCGACGGTGGGTTTACACCCACCCTACGGGTCGAGGTTTGGGTAGGGTGTCTGGAGGAAGTCCACGCACGCGGTTTGCGAATGTACGGTTACGGCGCTTTGCGCCTAACCGTACCTACTGTCGCTGCGCGATATAGCCAAATCAACAAAAAACAGAAAGGAAATGTAGGTTGGTGGTGAGCCGTCAGGCGAACCCCAACATCATGAATTTTAAAATGTTGGGGTTCGTGCTGCGCACTCACCACCAACCTACGGTTTGGCTGATTTTATGATGATTTCACTATATAGCGGGGCCCCCGAAAAATGGCATAGACAACCCTTTGAATAAAGCCCTTTATTCAAAGGGTTAAAAAACGAACCCTATGCCATTTTTTGGGGAAGCGGCTATAGCGCATGGGTTGACGCTCATCCTGCGGTTTGCGCCATAAAAAAGGTGAGCCTGTGGCTCACCTTTTTGTGGTGTTGGCGATAGCGCTTATGGCGCGGTTTTGCTTTCTTCGTAGCCGGCGTCGATGATTTCCACGCTGTCGTCGTCGAGGATGGCGAGGTCGCTTTCGTCGAAGTCGATGGGGTCGTGGTTGGTTTCTTCCTGGCTGGGGGCGGCGGTTGTCGCGGCCTTGATGTCGCCGAGGGTGAATTCGATGGCGCGGCTGTCGTCGTAGGCGACGGGTTTTTCAGGGGTTTCATCTGCTGTTTCAACCGCGTCTTCAACCGTCTCCGCAACAGTTTCTGCAAGCGCTTCTGCGTCTTCCGCTTCGGCTTCGAAGATTTGCAGGGTGTCGTCGATGGTGTCGAAGTCGAGCGGGGTGTCGCTGAGGTTTTCTGCGAGGTCGATGCTGATGCTGCCGCTTTCGAGGCGTTCGTCCTGGCGCTTGCGGATGGTGTCGAGGAGTTCTTTGACTTTGCCGCTGTCGTCTTCGCTTTCGAGGGTTTCGACTTTGTGGCGCGCCTGGGCTTCCGGGTTGTCGCGCAGGAAGGCGTGGCGGATGGCGGCACCGCGCAGGTTGTCGGAGAGGAGTTTGGTGGAGACGGGGCGCACGAGGCAGCGGTGGACCTGGCCGTAGTTGATGAGGTCGATCAGGGCTTCGCTGTCCTGGGTTTGGGTGACGACGATGCTCATGATTTGCGGGAAGAAGGATTTGAGGACGTTCATGGCGGAGACGATGTCTTGCCCGCAGAAGTGGACGTCGCTGACGATGATGCCGATGTGGTGGTGGAGGAGGATTTCCATGGCGCTGTCGAGGTCTTTCGCCCAGTACGGGGTGTAGTGGCGGCCGAAGACGTAGCGGAATTTCTCGAAGATTTTCTCGTTTTCGAACATGACCATGATGCCGGTTTGCACGTTGGCGGCGCTGGCGTTTTCGTCATCGTCTTCCTGGAGTTCGCGCATGTGGCGCAGGGCGCGGGCGATGTTGGTGGCGTCGGCGATGGTGCGCAGGAGGTCGTCGGTGTCCCAGGGTTTGGTGATGTAGCGGTAGATTTCGCCTTCGTTGATGGCGTCGAGGACGTCGTCGCGGTCGGCGTAGCCGGTCAGCAGGATGCGCATGGCGTCGGGGGCGCTTTGCCGCACTTCGGCCAAGAGTTCGGTGCCGGAGACAAGCGGCATTTTCTGGTCGCAGACGATGACGTCCATGGGGATGGTCGCGACTTTTTCGCGGAAGTCGTCCGGGTCTTCGGTGGTGTAGACGTTATGGCTTGCGCGGAATATCGAATTCAGACTGCGCAAGATGCGGGGGTCGTCATCAATGAAGATGATATTGGGCTTTTCCTGTGCAGACACGATTCCTCCTGATTGAGCAAAAACGGCGTCATTTTATGACGATCCGGCCATGCGATACGTTGTATGACGGTATAGTAAGGCAGTTTTTTCAGCTTTTTTCCCGCGCGGCGGCAATGATGGCGTAATGATCGTCAAACATCTCTTCGCTTTTTAACGTTGCCACGGCGCGCCACTGCGCCTTTTCCGCATCGTCTGCGCCCACGACCGGCGGCCTTTCCAGCGCATCGGGCAGACGAAAAACAAAGGCATGGGTGATCACGCGCCCCCGGTCGCTGCGCGTCGGGGTGTCGTACACGGCGCTGCCGCGCCAGTATTCGGCGGCATGGGCGAAATCCCAGCCGGTTTCCTCGCGCAATTCGCGCAGACAGGAGGCAAACAGCGTTTCCCCGGCATCGGCAAAGCCGCCGGGCAATGCCCAAAGCCCCTTGCCCGGATGATGTTTGCGGCGGATGAGGAACACGGCGTCGCGGTGCAGCACCACGGCATCGACGGTGACGAAAATCACCGGGTAGGGCGCGTCTTGCCACAGCGCCTTGTCGCGCGCGATGCTCGCGTTTTCCGCCATCAGCCAGGCGAAATCGGCACGCTTGCGGAAAGCGGCAAGCCAGCCGCTCACGCCATCCGGCAGCCATTCATGGACAAACGGCGCGGGCGCATCGTCGCGGAAATACGCCTTGCGGATGGCGGTGGCGTTGAAATCCCCGGCACTTGCCACGCTCACCAAGCCCCAGTCGGGAAAAAGCTCCAGATAATAAGAGGTTTCGTCCTTGATATGGCCGAAAAGGGCGATGCGTGCCCCAGGTGCGGCGAGGCGCGCCACTTCCGCGCGTACCGCCGCGACCCAATCGGCATCCTCGGGATAATCGGCGACCGCGCCGATGGCGACGCGCGCGTTTTCTTCCGGGGTCAACCCGGCACGAATCATCGCCTCGCGCTCCGCCACCGTCCACGGATTGCGCACACGGCGCGCGCTGCCCGCCGCGCCGCAGAGGATGATGAGGCGCTCTGCCTGATTGAGCGCTTCGCGGATGAGGGCGAAATGGCCGAGATGCGGCGGCTGGAAGCGGCCGATGAAAACGTAGGTATCGGGGGAATTCGGCATGGGATTTTTTCTCATGGTGAAGCGCTTTGGGTGAGAAAATTTCTCACGATAAGCGCTTGATGATGGTAAAAAATGATGATTTTGGGTGGTTTTTTGTTTTTAGGGTAGATGTCAACCGCCTTTCGTAGGTACGGTTAGCGCCGCAGGCGCGTAACCGTACAACGGATGATACTTGTACGGTTACGGCGCGATGCGCCTAGGGGCTGTTGACATTTCGTGGGGGAAATTTACAAGGCTTAAAAATGTATTG
>JAUNKJ010000179.1 GCA_030532785.1 Cardiobacteriaceae bacterium | reverse complement strand
TGCTGGGGGAGACGTAGATGTCGTCGGGGTTGGCCTGGTAGGAGTTGACTTCGGCTCTTAAAAATCCGTAGCCGTCGGCGAGGAGTTCCACGGTGCCTTCGCCGGTGATTTCTTCGCCGTTTTTGGCATGGGCTTTGAGGATGGCGAAGATGAGGTCTTGCTTGCGTTTGCGCGAAATATCTTCCAGCCCCATTTCTTCGGCGATGGCCAAGATTTCCTGGGGCGATTTTTGTTTCAAATCACTTAGATGCATATATTTTTAAGAATGGGGTAAGAGGGGGATGCCCGCGTGAAGCGGGCATCGGGTCGGGATCAGAGATGCGCGTTCAGCGCGGAGAGAAGCTGGGCTTTGGAGGCGAGGCCGATGATGGTGTCGACGTGTTCGCCGTTTTTGAAGAGGAGCATGGTGGGAATGGAGCGGATGCCGTATTCGGCGGCGAGCGCGTTGTTGGCGTCGACGTCGACTTTGGCGATGGCGAGCTTGCCGTCAAGTTCGGCGGCGACTTCATCCAGCACTGGCGCAAGCGCGCGGCAGGGGCCGCACCATTGCGCCCAGAAATCGACGAGCACGGGCGTGGCGGACTGCATGACTTTTTCCTGAAAGTCAGCCTCGGATACAGCAAAAGGCTTGCTCATGAATTACTCCGTTTGGAAGGGGGATATGGCCGAAGACCTTCGGCAGTCAAAGAAAAAGCGCTCAGATGGCGCAGTGGGCGCGAAGTATATGCGCCTTTGTCATGCAATTCAATAGCGCGCGGCGGGGCGTCCGTGTTTTCGCCAAAGGGCGGGCGGCGGAGGAGAGAATATTTTTTGAATCAGTTTGTTGAGGGGATTTGGTGCGGGCAAATACGTCGTTGATTACCAAACGGAAAAGCCGTAAGATAAGCGCCTTTCCCACAACCGCAGAAACACTATGTTCAACAAAGACATGACGATCGCAGGCTTTGACGATGAATTGGCGCGCGCCATCAAGGCCGAGGAGAAACGTCAGGAAGATCACATCGAACTGATCGCCTCGGAGAATTATTGCAGTCCGCGGGTCATGGAAGCGCAAGGTTCCTATCTCACCAACAAATACGCCGAAGGCTACCCCGGCAAGCGCTACTACGGCGGTTGCGAACACGTCGATGAGGTGGAGCGCCTTGCCATCGAACGCGCCAAAACCCTCTTCGGTGCCGATTACGCCAATGTGCAGCCGCATTCCGGCTCGCAGGCCAATGCTGCCGTTTTTCTCGCCCTGTTGCAGGCTGGCGATACCGTGCTTGGCATGGATTTGGCGCATGGCGGTCACTTGACCCACGGCGCGGCAGTGAGCTTCTCCGGCAAAACCTACAAGGCCGTGCATTATGGCCTTGACAGCAAAACCGGCCTGATTGATTACGATCAGGTGCAGCAACTTGCCACCACCCACAAGCCGAAAATGATCATCGCCGGCTTCTCCGCCTATTCGCAAATCCTTGATTTCGAGCGCTTCCGCGAGATCGCCGACAGCGTTGGCGCCTATCTCCTCGTGGACATGGCACACGTCGCCGGACTGGTTGCCGCCGGGCTTTACCCCAACCCGGTGCCGTTCGCCGATGTGGTCACTTCGACGACCCACAAAACCCTGCGCGGCCCGCGTGGCGGCCTCATCCTCGCCCGCGCCAACGAAACCATCGAGAAAAAACTCAATTCCGCCATCTTCCCCGGCATTCAGGGCGGGCCTTTGATGCACGTCATCGCCGCCAAGGCCGTTGCCTTCAAGGAAGCGCTTGAGCCGGAATTCCAGGCCTATCAGGAACAAGTCGTCGATAACGCCAAGGCCATGGCCAAGGTCTTCAACAGCCGTGGTTACGATGTTGTTTCCGGCGGCACGAAAAACCACCTGCTGCTCGTCAGCCTCATCGCCAGGGAAATCACCGGCAAGGCCGCCGACGCCGCCTTGGGACGCGCACACATCACCGTGAACAAAAACGCCGTGCCCAATGATCCGCAATCGCCCTTCATCACCAGCGGCATCCGCATCGGCACCCCGGCGATCACCTCGCGCGGTTTCAAACAGGCCGAAGCCAAACAGGTCGCCAACTGGATATGCGACATCCTCGACGACCTCGACAACGAAGAAACCATCCTCGCCGTGCGCCAGAAAGTCAGCGAACTCTGCGAAGCCTTCCCCGTCTACGCGGGATAACCCATGCATTGCCCGGTCTGCAACAGCGCCGATACCAAAGTCGTGGACTCGCGCTTCGTGGCCGAAACCAACCGCATCCGCCGCCGCCGGGAATGCCAAAACCCCGGCTGCGGCGAACGCTTCACTACGTTTGAAAGCATCGAAACCTTCATGCCGATGATCGTGAAGCAAAACGGCAACCGCGAATCCTACTCCACGGAAAAATTGCGCCGTGGCCTCACCCGCGCCATCGAAAAGCGCCCCGTTACCGCCGAACAGCTCAACCAGCTCATCGCCCACATCGAACAACGCCTGCGGCAAAGCGGCGAACGCGAAATCGCCTCCAAACTCGTGGGGCAATGGGTACTCGAAGGGCTGAAAAACCTCGACCACGTCGCCTACATCCGCTTCGCCTCGGTATACCTGAGCTTTGAAGACGTCGCCGCCTTTGAACAAACCATCGCCGAACTCGGCGGCGGTCAGGGCGGGATGTAAAGCCATGTTGGGGTTGGTGAAATCATAAGATCGTTAAAAATAGACGTTTTTTACCATCATGAAGCGCTTGTTGTGAGAAAATTTCCCACGGTAAGCGCTTTATGGTGAGAAAAAAACACTATGTCGTAGGGTCGTTCGGGTACTCATTATTACGTGTGATTCGTAGGGTGGGCTTTAGCCCACCGTCGCGCAGCGATTTCATCCCAGCGCATCTCGCGATATAGTGAAATCATCATAAAATCAGCCAAACCGTAGGTTGGTGGTGAGTGCGCAGCACGAACCCCAACATTATGAACGTCAAAATCTTGGGGTTCGCCTGACGACTCACCACCAACCTACATCTCCGTTCTGTTTTTTATTGATTTGACCTTAATCAAAGTGATGCGAAAATTGCACAAAAACCGAAGATTGCACCCAAAATCTCCCCCTACGGGGGACTGGAACAGCTCGCGAAGCGAGAAATGCCCCAAAGGGGCAGAGAGGGGATTGCCCGAAGGGCAATAAAAATCGCAAAATCAGCATATTGTTTGCTCCCCTCACCCCAACCCCAATCTCGCTGCGCGAGCTCTTCGAGTCCCACGGGAGAGG